>NZ_OZ035006.1:340948-681897 GCF_964031115.1 Spiroplasma endosymbiont of Clivina fossor | reverse complement strand
TTAATCTTTTGAACCTCAACCTGTCCTTCATTATTTGTTATAATTTCAAAATCACGATATGAATTTAAATAATTTTTTTGTTTATCAAAATTAATATATGAATTACCTGTGGGACTAAAAAAGAAATCATTAAATCCTAAAAATGTTGTTCACATTTGATTTCAATGTTCAAAAAGATTAAGAAAACTAATAATCCGATATGTCTTCATTAATGATTGATAATCATACCAATTTTCTTTTTCCTTTAATAATGATTGATTAGCTAATAATTTCAAATGACGAACTTTAACTAAAATATTATTATCTAATTCTTGAATTGCAAAATATACCTTATTACTAAACAAATCATTATATTTTTCAGATAATTTTTCATCAAATTCATAATTATAGCTCTCTCTAAAAACAGTAAATGGACTTCAATCAGACATTTTTTTGTTCTTAACTTCAATATATGTTTTACTAGTAGTTGAATTATTTTTGTCAATATCTAATTCCATTAACGAAACATTTTTATCTTTATTTAGTTTAACAACTCGTGGTGATAAATCATTATTAATAAGTTGTATTAGTGCATGTTGATATTCATTACTAGCATCTAATTGTTCTAATGTTTTAAAATATGTTTTGAATTGAATATGCAATTTAACATCTTTATCTTTTAAGTCCTTTGTAAGATCTCCTGTTCATCGTGTAACACTACCATCAGCAGTAAATGTCTTAATTTCATCAGTATATAAATCAAATTTTTTATACATTGCTCTTCTTTTATCATCAATGTCTGTTAATCTTGCTGTAAGTTGTTCATATTCATATTCATTATAAAAATTAAAAATCTCGGTTACTAATTTAGAGTAACGAATTTTAATATTAGTTTGATTATTTTCAGGTTTTTTAACAGCATCATTAAATAAGATTATTTCTTTAATACTATTAATATCAAAAGTGTTGTCCGCGCCGATTTTAACTGTTTGTTTTTTACTAATTTCTTTAATTAAAGAATATGGTAATCCGCCTAATAAAAACATACTGCTAAAAACAACTAATATTAAAAAAACAATATTTGATGAAAATATTAAAGATATTAATACTGAACCTGCTAACACAACAAAACTAAGAAATAATGAGAAAAGCATTAATTTTGTCATCATATTTAAAAGTAAAATAAACTGGGCGTGCTTATTACTAATAGTACTAATAACATAACCTAATAAAATAGTTATTCCTAAATTAATCGCAATAAATAAAAAAACTACAAATAATAAACTTAAATATTTAAAAAATAATATTTTAAATCGTGAATAAGGTTTAGAAATTAATAACAAAAATGTTCCATCAGTTATTTCTTCACTAATAATTCGAACTACATTTAAAACAATAAAAAGAAATAATAATAAATTTAAAAATACTAAAATAGTATATTGAAAATTTACTAAAAAACTATCATTATCATTTCCTAATTGAATAAAAAGAACTATTGTTGTTATTATAAGACTTAACAAAGTAATAATTTCAATTATTAATGTTAACAAGGAAACTAATATTTTTCTTAAAGCAAAATTAAAAATCGGTAAAAAATTATTACTTGATAAAATTTTCATATTTTATTCCTTTCTTACAAATTAAATTTTTCACTAGTTAAAGTATTATAAAAGAAATCTAAATCAATCGTATATGGTTCAATCCGATAAATAATTAGATTATATTCAATAGCATAAAGAAATATCTTATTAATTTCTAATGAATTTTTTAATTTAAAAAAAAGATCATTACTTTCTTCTCTAAAAAAATAGTCAATATCATTATCTTTAAAAAATATCACCATCGCTTCATTATCCTCACATTCAATAACAAATGAATTTGTTAATTGAAAACCACTAATTGGTCCACTATATAATAAATTACCCCGATAAATAATTGAACATTCATCAATAACATCCTTGACTTCATTTAATAAATGAGTTGAAAAAAGGACTGTCTTACCTTGATTAACTAGTGCTCTTAAATAACCTAAAATTTGTTTTCTTGTTGTTGTATCTAAATTTGCTTCCGGTTCATCTAAAATTAAAATATCTGGATTATGAATAATTCCTTGAATTACCATCACTTTCTTTTTCATACCACTAGAAAAAGCATTCATATTTTTATTACGAAATTCTCAAATATTAAACTCTTCCATTAATGATTGTAATCTTTGTTTAATCTGATTATTTTTTAAACCATTCATTTTAGCTAGTGATTTTAAAAACCGATAAGTTGTAATATTACGAGGAAATTTAGTAAACTCGGGAACATACCCAATAGTTTGTTTTGCTAACGGTTTTTTAGCATCTTGACCATTAATATAAATTTTACCGCCATCATAATTAATACCGCCAATTAATGATTTAATCGTAACTGTTTTTCCACTACCACTAGCACCAATAATCGCATGCATCTTGCCACTACTAACTTTAAGTGAAATATCATTAAGTTTAAAATTATGATATTTTTTTATTAATCGTTCAATAATAATTGAAAATTTCATCTGTTTCTCCTTATTTATAAAAAGTATTTAACTTTGCTAATAATTTTAATGAATTTTGATAATTTTTGCAAATTTGAATTTGGCCGCGGTCGCGTTTAGTTTTCTTAGGTATTGCTTTGAAGAAGTAAAACAATCAGCTAATTATATTATTTAATTACTAAACTAAGCCTGCCTTTCTTGTTATTGTCATTTTTATTCATCATCATTTTATCATATTATTGAATTTTTACACAACAAAAAAGGGCGGGTGGTCGCGTTTAGTTTTCTTAGGTATTTTTTAAAAAAGAAAAAATAATCATTTACTATAAATTATTTCAATATGCAAATTAAGTATATATTTCTTATGTATGATTTTTGTTGTAAAAAATATTTTAATGTTGTTTTTATAAGCATTTTACTTAGTTTTTATAACCTTTTTTTAATTTTGTCGAAAACTCTTGATAAAATAAAAAAAATCATCAACTTGATAATTTTAAAAGGCTTTTATGTAAAATTATTATTTTTACTTTAACTTTTTTATACATTAAAATATAATACCGCTGTTTGTTGGTTTGGAGTTAAACCCTTATGTTGGTATTTTCATTTTCAGAGATTTAAATAATTTTGAATATTAGTAAAACCTAAACCATGATAATGAATTAAGGCTTCTTTAAGACTAGATTGTAATTT
The DNA here is from genome assembly GCF_964031115.1 of Spiroplasma endosymbiont of Clivina fossor. Classification (GTDB taxonomy): domain Bacteria; phylum Bacillota_I; class Bacilli_A; order Mycoplasmatales; family Nriv7; genus Nriv7. Next base: position 678,704 of record NZ_OZ035006.1, on the reverse strand, counting down.
ACTGATTTTATTTAAGTTACGATAACTAGCTTCAGGATTAATTGTTGTTTTAGTTACACATAAAGTAGAATTTGTTTGTTTTGCTACTAAAAAATATAATTTTTGCATATCAGAAGTAATAATTGAATTTTCGTTAATTAATTCTTTGTTCATATTTTCAATAACTCATTGTTTTTGTAAACGTTTGGTGTTTGTGGATTTAACATAAATATTGTTATTATTATCAATTGCCATTTGAATACAGCATTTAGTATTAGTTGCGAATGGGTCAAGGTGAATTCTTCGTGGATCAGTTTTATATTTGAAATTTCCTTTATGGATTTCTTTAATAAATGTTTCATCGATTTGGATTTTACCAGATAATTTTTTAAATTTTAATTGGGTATTTTCTAATTGTTTTGATTTCATTAATTTTTGACGATTATATCAAGCAGTTTTTAATGTAGTTTTAATAAAACGAGAAATTGTTTTACTAGATTGCCCCAGCAATGAAATTTGAATCAATAAATTTCATTGTTCATAATTTAAATGACTAATGTAATATACCACAGACTTATGACAAGCACAAGCGGTTTTTTAAAAAGGGTCGCGTTTAGTTTTCTTAGGTATTGTTTTGAAGAAGTAAAACAATCAGCTAATTATATTATTTAATTACTAAACTAACCCTGCCTTTCTTGTTATTGTCATTTTATTCGTTATGATTTTATCATATTATTGAATTTTTACACAATAGACTTCTTGCAAAATTAATATGATAATTATAATTTTTAAATTTAAAATAAATATAAAAGTGTTATTAAAATAATTTTTAGATTATTTTTACAAATATTTTGTCATTAAAACATAATAAAAATTATTATTTACAATAAAAAAAGACTGAAATTTTAAATTATCAAATATATTTAAACTAATAGTTGTAAATTATAAATTGAAGCTATTAAATTAAATCTTAAAGCAAATCTTTTTCTACGATTTCGATATTTTTCACTAATAATTTTAAATTTTTTAAGTATAGCAAAAACATTTTCAATAACAATTCTCATTTTTGAAATTCGCTCATTATTTTGCTTTTCTTCTTTATTTAAAGGGTTTTTCTTTGATTTTCTTTTAGGAATTAAAACATTATGATTAATTTTTTGTATGCCTTGATAACCTAAATCCACTAAAACAGTTGTTTCTGGTAAAAATTTAATTTTTGAATCTTTTAAAATTTTAAAGTCATGGTTTTTACCATAAGAAAAATCAGAACTAATAATTTTTTTACTATCTTTTTCAATTATAACTTGTGTTTTTATTGTGTGTTTTTTCTTTTTTCCTGAGTAGTGCTGTTTTTGTCTTTTTTTGGGCGTTGGATTTGGCTTTCAGTTACATCAATTATAACAGTCTTATCTTTGAAATAATCTTTTAATAGTGATTTTTGACCAGTAAGTTGTTGAAAATTAGGGTGTTTTATTAAAGTGTCTTCAATTCATTTGATATTTCTATAACAACTACTTTCACTAATATCATAACTTTTTGCAATATGAAAATAAGTTCTATATTCTCTTCAATATTCTAAAGTCATTAAAATACGATTTTCTAATGATAATTTATTGGTTCTTCCGCGACGAAATCTCTTTTTTAATTCTTCTATTTTTAAAATTTCTAGCATTTTATTAAAAGTAGTATGTTTAATACCAGTTAATCTTAAAAAATTTTTATCACTTATTTGATTATTTTTTTTAAATTTCATTTAAATTCCACCTTTTTATTAAAAACAACAATTCAATTATATTTTAAATTAATTTTGCAAGAAGTCTAATAAAAATTATTAATATTATTAAATTTTCACTAATTATCTAAATTTATGTTTTTTATATTTATTGGTATACACCACACCACCTTTATTAATTCAACTATCATCATTTTTATTATTATATTTATTTCATACTGAACATTTATATATTTCTTTTCTGATTTCTATTTCTGAATTAATATTTTCATTAATGTAATGTAATAGACTTCTTGCAAAATTAATATGATAATTATAATTTTTAAATTTAAAATAAATATAAAAGTGTTATTAAAATAATTTTTAGATTATTTTTACAAATATTTTGTCATTAAAACATAATAAAAATTATTATTTACAATAAAAAAAGACTGAAATTTTAAATTATCAAATATATTTAAACTAATAGTTGTAAATTATAAATTGAAGCTATTAAATTAAATCTTAAAGCAAATCTTTTTCTACGATTTCGATATTTTTCACTAATAATTTTAAATTTTTTAAGTATAGCAAAAACATTTTCAATAACAATTCTCATTTTTGAAATTCGCTCATTATTTTGCTTTTCTTCTTTATTTAAAGGGTTTTTCTTTGATTTTCTTTTAGGAATTAAAACATTATGATTAATTTTTTGTATGCCTTGATAACCTAAATCCACTAAAACAGTTGTTTCTGGTAAAAATTTAATTTTTGAATCTTTTAAAATTTTAAAGTCATGGTTTTTACCATAAGAAAAATCAGAACTAATAATTTTTTTACTATCTTTTTCAATTATAACTTGTGTTTTTATTGTGTGTTTTTTCTTTTTTCCTGAGTAGTGCTGTTTTTGTCTTTTTTGGGCGTTGGATTTGGCTTTCAGTTACATCAATTATAACAGTCTTATCTTTGAAATAATCTTTTAATAGTGATTTTTGACCAGTAAGTTGTTGAAAATTAGGGTGTTTTATTAAAGTGTCTTCAATTCATTTGATATTTCTATAACAACTACTTTCACTAATATCATAACTTTTTGCAATATGAAAATAAGTTCTATATTCTCTTCAATATTCTAAAGTCATTAAAATACGATTTTCTAATGATAATTTATTGGTTCTTCCGCGACGAAATCTCTTTTTTAATTCTTCTATTTTTAAAATTTCTAGCATTTTATTAAAAGTAGTATGTTTAATACCAGTTAATCTTAAAAAATTTTTATCACTTATTTGATTATTTTTTTTAAATTTCATTTAAATTCCACCTTTTTATTAAAAACAACAATTCAATTATATTTTAAATTAATTTTGCAAGAAGTCTATTAGCTACAAGTTTGCGATCTTTGTAAGGAACAAATTTTAAACTATTGCGAATTTGATGAACAATGCATAATTGATGCTGTATTTTTGGGAAAACAGCTTCTATTGCATCAAACATCCCAGTTTAAATTATCACTACAAGCAACAAGAATATCTTGTAACCCACGATTTTTCATTTCCGTAAGATTATTAAGTCAAAATTTGGCTCCCTCATTCTCACTAATTCACATTCCTAAAATATCTTTTAAACCATCTAAATTAATTCCTAAGGCAAGATAAACTGCTTTATTTATTATTCGTTTATCTTGCTTTACTTTAACAACAATACAATCAAAATAAACAATCGGATAAATCTTCTCTAAAGGTTTAGTTTGTCACATTTTAACTTCTTCAATAACATCATCAGTTATTTGACTAATTAAACTTTCTGAAATTTCTGCTCCGTGATAGAATTCTTGCAATTGTGCTTTGATATCAGAAATTGTCATTCCTCTTGCATATAAAGAAATTACTTTTTGATCAAAGTTATCAAATCTTCTTTGTCTTTTCGGAATAATTACTGGTTCAAAAGTACTATTTCGATCTCTTGGTACATCAATTGCGATTGAACCATTTTTAGTAATAATGGTTTTTTGTGTGTTGCCATTTCTTTTATTATGATTCTCATCAGTTTCAAGATAATCTTTAATTTCCGCATTTAACATTCGTTCAGTTAATTTTTTGGTAAATTCCTGAAAAATAGTATTGCCTTTAAATAAATCTTGTGGATTATCAATATTTTCTAAAAAATAATCAACAACTTTATCAATTGCGTCAGGTTCTTTTTTTATTTTTTTTGTCATTTTCTGTTCTCCTTCTTTTAAGTATAATTCAGAATGAATTATCGAGACACAGAATTTTGGACAGGCTCATCATTTTTTTTACTATAAATTATTTCAATATTCAAATTAAGTATATATTTCTTATGTATGATTTTTGTTGTAAAAAATATTTTAATGTTGTTTTTATAAGCATTTTACTTAGTTTTTATAACCTTTTTATTAAGATTATGTTTGTTAATATTAAATATTTTGTTTTATTACTTATTTTTTAAATAAAACGATAATTAAATTGTAGTTACTTTTCTTTCAAAATTAATCAAATATTTTTCCACCTAACAAAACTTTACGCGTCCTATTTCAGTTAATTTTTGATAAAATTTAAAAAGTAATAAAACCTCAATTTAAATTGAAATTTTATTATTTATCATTTTTCTTTATTTTTATCTTTTGCTAATTCTTTTAATTTTAATTTCATTTCAACAATTTTTACTTCTAATTCAAATTTACAAAGAATTTTTTCACATTTTTAATTAATGAATGAACATCTTTATTAAGTTTTTCTCTTAATTTACTTTCTTTTTAATCTTTAAAAATTAAAATAGCGGATGCAACCCAAGAACAAAATTATAATGTCAATATTTATTTTCATACGTTCCCATTATTATTTTGGTCTTTCTCAAGAAATATTTTTAATTGTTCCTTTTGTAAAAGCATAATAAAAATTTGTTATCATTTGAATAATTTGTTGTTCAGAAGAACCTAATACATTATTTGCTTTCGCCATTTGCAAAAAATAACAATCCATTTCTTTAGCTTGCATATCTTGTTTTCACTGAATAATAAGGGCATAATGTTCCTTTAAAATATGAGGATAATGCTTGGCTAAAAAATTAAATGCATAATAACTAATATCAATAAATGGTAATAATTGCTCTTTAATAGCTCCAATTAATGACAGATGCGTTGCCACTAGTGGATCATCAAGTTTAGGCCATAAAATTCCCGGCGTGTCTAGTAAATGAATATTTTGTGCTAACTTGACTCATTGAATCCCTCTCGTAACTCCTGGTTGATTAGCAACATTACTTACTTTTCTTTTAACTAAATTATTAATTAACCGTGATTTGCCGACATTAGGAATCCCAATAATCATCACCTTAATTTGTCAATTTGGAATGCCACGAGATTTTTGATGATTAATTTTATCTTTCAATAATTGATTAATTAATAAAATAATTTCATTTTTGGGCTGATCAACTAATAAATTAGTTAATACTACTTTAACTAACGGGTCTTTTTTTAAAAATGCCATTCATTCTTGATTTACTTTCATATCACTTAAATCTTTTTTATTCAAAATAATAATTCGTGGTTTATTTTTAAACAATTCTTGAATAATTGGATTAATACTAGAGTTAATGGCTCGCGCATCGCGAAGTTCAATTACTAAATCAACTAATGCTAATTTTTCTTTCATCAAGCGAATAGCTTTTGCCATATGACCTGGAAATCAATTAATATTTAACTTTTCCATTAATATGTCTCCTTAATTGAAAAATAAAGGCAAATTCTACCTTTATTAATTATTATGCCTTATTTTTCTTATTAGAACTAACTACTTCTTTAATTCTGGCAGCTTTACCAATACGATCACGCATATAGTATAACTTCGCTCTTCTAACACGACCAATTTTTAAAACTTCAATCTTATTTATTAGCGGTGAATGTAAAGGGAAAGTTCTTTCAACACTAGTACTACCAGTAAGTTTTCTTACCGTAAAACTAGAACTAATATCTGACCCTTGACGCTTTAAAACTAAACCAGTAAAAACTTGTGTTCGTTTTTTGTTACCTTCATTAATTTCAACAGCAACACTTACTGTATCGCCAGATTTAAATTTTGGAATATCAGTACGAAGTTGTTGTTCAGTGATTTGTCGATCTAATTGCATATTCATAACAATTACTCCCTCCATTATTATTTATTTTTTATCTTTTTCTAATTCAGAAATTCAAATTTGCTCTTGTGGTGTTAATTGATTTAAATCAATTAAATCTGGTCGCTTTTTATATGTATTATAAAACGCTTGTTGTTTTCTTCAAATATCAATATTTTTATGATGACCTGATAATAAGACATCAGGAACTTGCTGATTATTAAAAACTAATGGTTTAGTAAATACAGGATAATCTAAATACTTACTAGTAAATGAATCATTTTGATGTGATGCTTCTTGAATAACACCCGGTAATAAGCGAATAACAGCATCACTTATAACCATACTGGCAATTTCACCAGCACTAAGAACATAATCACCAATAGATATTTCCATATCAACAAAATCTCTAATTCTTTCATCAAAACCTTCATAATGACCACAAACTAAAATTAATGAATTATTACTATTAGCCATTTCACTAGCAATATCCTGCTTAAATGTTTTTCCTTGTGGCGATAATAAAATCACTTGACTATTAGGGATTTGCTCACGAGCATAATTTATCGCTGCAACTACAATTGGCACCATTAATACCATGCCATTACCACCACCATATTGATAAGCATCAACTTGTTGATGCTTATCAATAGCAAAATCACGAAGATTAATGATATTAAACTTTACTTTTTCTTTCTTAACAGCATTCTTAATAATTGATGTATTAATAAAACTAACAAAGAGTTCGGGAAATAAAGTGATAATTTGAATTGTTGTCATTAATTTCTTGTCTCCTTTATAATTTATCAATTATTAATTAACTTAACATAAACAGTATTTTGTTCTCAAAGAATATTCATAATAAACTGTGAAACATCGGCCAACATTTTTTGTTCACCAATAACTGTTTGAATAACAAAAACACCATGCGCTTTAGTAATAAAGTAATCAATCACTTCACCAATAAGTGAATTATCATCAACATTGATAACTTGTAATCCAATATAGTTTTCAACTTCATCATCATTTACTAAATGAGGATTATTACTAAGTTGAAATAAATCTTGAGTCTTTAAAAATAAAATGTCGTTAATATAATCATAATTTTTAAATTTAACTAAAAGATCACCTTTATGACTTCTAGAACTAACAACCGTTAATATTTCATAAGTATAATTATTAGAATCATAAAAATATATATCATGATTAGCATCAAAGAATCGCTCATATTTAGGCATTAAACATCTAATCTTTACTTCGCCCTTTAAAGCATGAGTATTAATAACTTTACCAATTTTAACAAACTTCATTATTCGTTAAAAGCCTCTAAAGATACTTTAATTCTTTTTTGTTCTCTTGATGCCTTAACATTAACTAAACGACGAATCGAATCAATAATTAATCCTTTTTTACCGATTAATCTTGCCAAATCACTATCACTAGTCATAATAAGAATTTCTAATTTATTGTCATTTTCATTTAACATTCTAATTTGAATATTATTAATATCTTTAACAATTGGACTAATTAATATTTTAACAGTATTAATGTAATTCATCATTAGCTAACTCCATTTATTCTCTCGAATTTTTTTCATCAATAACCTTTACTTCTTTTGAAACTTTAACTGTTGATTTAGAATTACTACTTTTATCATTACTGACTTTGTTTTTTAACTTCCTTAGCTAAAACTTCTTTTTTAATCACTTTTTTCTCTGTTGATGATTTCTTTGGTTTATTTTTTTGTCGCAATTCATGAAATGCCTGCATAATTTTTTCTTTTGCAAATAAACTACGAACTGTTTCAGTTGGTTGAGCACCAACGGTTAATCACTTTAAAGCTAATTCTTTATTAATTTTTAACGAATCATTTAAAGAATCATATGTTCCAATTAATTCAATATATTCACCATCTCTTTTAATACGAGAATCAATAGCAACAATACGATAAAAAGGTTGTTTAGTTTTCCCCATCCTTTTTAGTCTTAATTTAACCATAAAATATAAGTACTCCTCTCACTATTATTGGTTTAGTTATCTTTTTAAACCATAATTAATAATATCGTTAATATATGTATATGTCAAGCAAATTTACTTAACAGGTCGCGTTTAGTTTTCTTAGGTATTTTTTAAAAAAGAAAAAATAATCATTTACTATAAATTATTTCAATATTCAAATTAAGTATATATTTCTTATGTATGATTTTTGTTGTAAAAAATTTTTAATTTTGTCGAAAACTCTTGATATTTATTGAATATACTTAATTTTAGGTATATTTTTAATATGATAGAGGTGGATAATAATTATGGAAAAAATAATTCAAGAACTAGTAAATACTTTAACAGATGATCAATTTTTAGAATTTTATGAAAAAGTCAAACAACAAGCAGAATTAATAAAAAAACAAAAACGTTTAAATGAAATTGATCAAAAATTTAGAGCGCAAGGTATTAAATGCCCTAAATGTGAATCTTACCATTGCGTTAAAAATGGACATAATTCAGAAGGAAAACAAAAATATTTATGTAAAAATTGCCGTGCAAGTTTTGACGCTTTTCGTAATCATTTTATTTATTGAAGTCATTTAAATTATGAACAATGAAATTTATTGATTCAAATTTCATTGCTGGGGCAATCTAGTAAAACAATTTCTCGTTTTATTAAAACTACATTAAAAACTGCTTGATATAATCGTCAAAAATTAATGAAATCAAAACAATTAGAAAATACCCAATTAAAATTTAAAAAATTATCTGGTAAAATCCAAATCGATGAAACATTTATTAAAGAAATTCATAAAGGAAATTTCAAATATAAAACTGATCCACGAAGAATTCACCTTGACCCATTCGCAACTAATACTAAATGCTGTATTCAAATGGCAATTGATAATAATAACAATATTTATGTTAAATCCACAAACACCAAACGTTTACAAAAACAATGAGTTATTGAAAATATGAACAAAGAATTAATTAACGAAAATTCAATTATTACTTCTGATATGCAAAAATTATATTTTTTAGTAGCAAAACAAACAAATTCTACTTTATGTGTAACTAAAACAACAATTAATCCTGAAGCTAGTTATCGTAACTTAAATAAAATCAGTAAATTACAATCTAGTCTTAAAGAAGCCTTAATTCATTATCATGGTTTAGGTTTTACTAATATTCAAAATTATTTAAATCTCTGAAAATGAAAATACCAACATAAGGGTTTAACTCCAAACCAACAAACAGCGGTATTATATTTTAATGTATAAAAAAGTTAAAGTAAAAATAGTAATTTTACATAAAAGCCTTTTAAAATTATCAAGTTGATGATTTTTTTTATTTTATCAAGAGTTTTCGACAAAATTAAAATAAAAAATTATTTTAATGTTGTTTTTATAAGCATTTTACTTAGTTTTTATAACCTTTTATTAAGATTATGTTTGTTAATATTAAATATTTTGTTTTATTACTTATTTTTCAAATAAAACGATAATTAAATTGTAGTTACTTTTCTTTCAAAATTAATCAAATATTTTTCCACCTAACAAAACTTTATGCGTCTATTTTCATAAAAGCCTTTTAAAATTATCAAGTTGATGATTTTTTTTATTTTATCAAGAGTTTTTGACAAAATTAAAAAAGTTTTTCTTTTTATTTAAAAAAATCTCGTATAAAATATATATGGGAAGAAGAAGTAGGTGTGAATAATGGAATTTAAATATAAGCGATGTTTATTAAAAATTAGTGGTGAAGCTTTAGGTGGTGTTAGCATTTATGATCCACAGCGAATGCAAAATATTGTTAAACAAATTATTACTTTATCGCAAGAAGGAATTGAAATTGCTGTTGTTGTTGGTGGTGGTAACATTTGAAGAGGGGTTAATGCTAAAATCGCTGGTTTGGATAAGGTTAATGCTGATTATATGGGGATGTTAGCTACGGTAATGAATGCTTTAGCTTTAGAAGCTGAATTTAAAAATCAAAACTTTGATAAAGTAATTATTCAATCATCAATTGAAATGAATAAAATTTGTGAACCTTATTATTTTAAAAAATGTTTGTCACGATTATCTAAGGGTTATGTTGTTATTTTAGCAGCGGGAACGGGATATCCTTATTTTACAACTGATACTGCGGCGGCATTACGAGCGGCGGAAATTAAAGCTGATGTCTTATTAATGGCTAAAAATGGTGTTGATGGTGTTTATAGTGCTGACCCAAAAATAGATAATACTGCTACTCATTATAAGTTTTTAACTTATGAGGACATAACGCAAAAGCAATTACGCGTAATGGATTTAACAGCAATTACAATGAGTATGGAAGCTAATTTAAAGATTATTGTGTTTGATATTAATAAACCAGATAATATTGTTAAAGCTTTACAGGAAAATACTAAAATTACAATTATTAGTAGTAGCAATAAATAGTTAAAGTTTTTAAGAAATAAGATTAAATTACAGTAATAAAAGTAAGGAGAATAATTAATGTTAATTGAGGCATTACAATTAGAAATTGAACAAATAAAAGAAGAAATGGAAAAGGTTTTAGAAAGTTTACGATATGAATTAAGTAAGATTCGTACAGGAAGAGCTAATCCTTTAATTCTTGCTTCTGTTTTGGTAGATTATTATGGTAGTTTAATGCCAGTTAATCAAGTTGCTGCAATTACGGTTGTTGAAGGGCGACAACTTGTTATTAAACCTTATGATCGAAGTATTATTAAGCAAGTTATTGTTGCAATCACTAAAGCTAATTTGCAAGTTTCATTGCAAGACCAAGGTGATTATATTAGAATGAATGTCCCGCAGTTAACTGAAGAAAAACGCAAAGAATTTGTTCAGCAAGTAAAAAAGATTACTGAAGAAATGCGAGTTGGGATTCGTAATTTAAGGCGAGATATTAATGAAATTATTAAAAAATCTAAATTGCCTTTAGATGATGTTAAATCTTATCAAGAAGATATTCAAAAATTAACTGATGAATATATTGCTAAGGCTGATGTTATGGCGTTAGAAAAAGAAAAAGAATTAATGACGGTTTAATAGAAATAAAACTCTCCTTTATCTAGGAGAGTTTTATTTTGTTTAAAGTTATTTACGAGCATATTTTTTACAGTAATATAAATTTCAATATAATGCGCGGGACAAAATAGGAAAATCAGAATTAGAGCGGAGACAGTAATCTCTCGATAACTACATCACATTGTTCCGCCAAAATCTTCAATTCTAATAAGCGACATTGTTGCTACTAAGGTTAAGAGAATTAAGGCAAGCAATGAAATGCTAAAAAGCACCATTGCTATTTTTGCTTTTATTTGACTGAAATGAAAAAAAATTTGTAAACTGATAAAAATAATACTAAAAGTAACAAAGGTTATAAAATAATGAAATGGAAAAAAAGTAACATTACTTGGGATAAGACATTTTTCAAGAATAATTTTAATTTCATCATAGGCATTAGTACGATTACTTCCAGTTAAACTATTAGGATAAAGAAGCATCATTGTTATTCAAAAAAAAAATCGGGCCTGTCCAAAATTCTGTGTCTCGATAATTCATTCTGAATTATACTTAAACGAAGGAGAACAGAAAATGACAAAAAAAAAATAAAAAAAGAACCTGATGCAATTGACAAAGTTGTTGATTATTTTTTAGAAAATATTGATAATCCACAAGATTTATTTAAAGGCAATACTATTTTTCAGGAATTTACCAAAAAATTAACTGAACGAATGTTAAATACGGAAATTAAAGATCATCTTGAAACTGATGAGAATCATAATAAAAGAAATGGCAACACACTGTAAACGTTTGGTGTTTGTGGAGTTAACATAAATATTGTTATTATTATCAATTGCCATTTGAATACAGCATTTAGTATTAGTTGCGAATGGGTCAAGGTGAATTCTTCGTGGATCAGTTTTATATTTGAAATTTCCTTTATGGATTTCTTTAATAAATGTTTCATCGATTTGGATTTTACCAGATAATTTTTTAAATTTTAATTGGGTATTTTCTAATTGTTTTGATTTCATTAATTTTTGACGATTATATCAAGCAGTTTTTAATGTAGTTTTAATAAAACGAGAAATTGTTTTACTAGATTGCCCCAGCAATGAAATTTGAATCAATAAATTTCATTGTTCATAATTTAAATGACTTCAATAAATAAAATGATTACGAAAAGCGTCAAAACTTGCACGGCAATTTTTACATAAATATTTTTGTTTTCCTTCTGAATTATGTCCATTTTTAACGCAACAGTAAGATTCACAGTTAGATCATTTAATACCTTGCGCTCTAAATTTTTGATCAATTTCATTTAAACGTTTTTGTTTTTTTATTAATTCTGCTTGTTGTTTGACTTTTTCATAAAATTCTAAAAATTGATCATCTGTTAAAGTATTTACTAGTTCTTGAATTATTTTTTCCATAATTATTATCCACCTCTATCATATTAAAATATACCTAAAATTAAGTATATTCAATAAATATCAAGAGTTTTCGACAAAATTAAAATAAAAAATTATTTTAATGTTAGTTTTATAAGCATTTTAATTAGTTTTTATAACCTTTTATTAAGATTATGTTTGTTAATATTAAATATTTTGTTTTATTTCTTATTTTTCAAATAAAAAGGTAATCAATTTTTAGGTGCTTTTCTTTCAAAATTATTTAAACCTTTGCCTACCTAACAAAACTTTATGCGTCCACGTTTACAAAAACAATGAGTTATTGAAAATATGAACAAAGAATTAATTAACGAAAATTCAATTATTACTTCTGATATGCAAAAATTATATTTTTTAGTAGCAAAACAAACAAATTCTACTTTATGTGTAACTAAAACAACAATTAATCCTGAAGCTAGTTATCGTAACTTAAATAAAATCAGTAAATTACAATCTAGTCTTAAAGAAGCCTTAATTCATTATCATGGTTTAGGTTTTACTAATATTCAAAATTATTTAAATCTCTGAAAATGAAAATACCAACATAAGGGTTTAACTCCAAACCAACAAACAGCGGTATTATATTTTAATGTATAAAAAAGTTAAAGTAAAAATAGTAATTTTACATAAAAGCCTTTTAAAATTATCAAGTTGATGATTTTTTTTATTTTATCAAGAGTTTTCGACAAAATTAAAAAATTATCTTGAAAATCTTCATCACTTAAATGCATATCTTCACTAAGATGAATAACCTTATGACATGGACAAGTTTCACAAACTAAATGAACTAAGACAGGATTTGATAGTTCAAAAACAATAGACTTCTTGCAAAATTAATTTAAAATATAATTGAATTGTTGTTTTTAATAAAAAGGTGGAATTTAAATGAAATTTAAAAAAAATAATCAAATAAGTGATAAAAATTTTTTAAGATTAACTGGTATTAAACATACTACTTTTAATAAAATGCTAGAAATTTTAAAAATAGAAGAATTAAAAAAGAGATTTCGTCGCGGAAGAACCAATAAATTATCATTAGAAAATCGTATTTTAATGACTTTAGAATATTGAAGAGAATATAGAACTTATTTTCATATTGCAAAAAGTTATGATATTAGTGAAAGTAGTTGTTATAGAAATATCAAATGAATTGAAGACACTTTAATAAAACACCCTAATTTTCAACAACTTACTGGTCAAAAATCACTATTAAAAGATTATTTCAAAGATAAGACTGTTATAATTGATGTAACTGAAAGCCAAATCCAACGCCCAAAAAAAGACAAAAACAGCACTACTCAGGAAAAAAGAAAAAACACACAATAAAAACACAAGTTATAATTGAAAAAGATAGTAAAAAAATTATTAGTTCTGATTTTTCTTATGGTAAAAACCATGACTTTAAAATTTTAAAAGATTCAAAAATTAAATTTTTACCAGAAACAACTGTTTTAGTGGATTTAGGTTATCAAGGCATACAAAAAATTAATCATAATGTTTTAATTCCTAAAAGAAAATCAAAGAAAAACCCTTTAAATAAAGAAGAAAAGCAAAATAATGAGCGAATTTCAAAAATGAGAATTGTTATTGAAAATGTTTTTGCTATACTTAAAAAATTTAAAATTATTAGTGAAAAATATCGAAATCGTAGAAAAAGATTTGCTTTAAGATTTAATTTAATAGCTTCAATTTATAATTTACAACTATTAGTTTAAATATATTTGATAATTTAAAATTTCAGTCTTTTTTTATTGTAAATAATAATTTTTATTATGTTTTAATGACAAAATATTTGTAAAAATAATCTAAAAATTATTTTAATAACACTTTTATATTTATTTTAAATTTAAAAATTATAATTATCATATTAATTTTGCAAGAAGTCTAATGAATAAAAATGACAATAACAAGAAGGGCGAGGTTAGTTTAGTAGTTAAATAATATAATTAGCTGATTGTTTTATTTCTTCAAAGCAATACCTAAGAAAACTAAACGCGACCCCAATCTTTGCCGATTTTGTAATTAACATAATATATGTTATTATTTTATAGTGAAAATATTTTAGAGGTGGAATAATGAATAAAAAAGGTCAAGAGAATGCTATTAACTATTATGAAGCAGAAATTACTTGTATAACATGTTCTAATGTCTTTACTGTTGGTTCAACTAAGGGAAAAGAAATTAGAATAGATGCTTGTTCAAAATGTCATCCTTTTTATACTGGTCAACAACAATCAATGCGTGCTGATGGTCAAGTAGAAAAGTTTGCTAAGCAACAAGCAAAACAACAAGAAATTTTAAAGCAACAAATTGCAAATGCTAAAAATCAAAAACCAATCGTTAAAAATGCAAGTAAAAAAAGTGATAAGTTAAAAGAGGTATCATTAGAAGACTTGAAAAATTCTTTAAACAAATAGTTTAAAACTCACTAAAACAAATTATAGTGAGTTTTTTCGTATTATTTTTAGTTTGTCGTATAATGTAATGAGACTAAGAAATAGGTGATTTTGTGATATTAGAACTTAAGGATATTGTTGTTAAACAAAAAGATATTGTTATTTTAAAAAATATTTCCTTTAATATTTCTAATAATGATGTTTGTGTTTTACTTACTAATTCTTATGAAGAAAAAAATGCTTTATTTAAAGTTTTTAAAGATGGTAAGAATTTAGAAACTGGACAAATAATTTTTAATGAAGAAAATATTACAACACAATTACCAAAAAAACGCCCGTTAGCATTAATTTTTCCGCAAAAATTTCTTTTTTCAATTTTTTCAATTCCTTGAAAATTAACTAGTTTATATTTAAAAAATGAAAATTTTTATTTACAAGCTAAACAAGATTATCGTGATGCTAAACATCATTTAAATGATTTAATTGATAATGGTATTAATCTTGATAAGAAAAAATATAAAGACCAGTTACGAGATTTTAATGAGAATTTTCTTAAAAATAGTCGGATTCTTGAAGAAACACGGATTAATAAATATTATGAGTTTATTAACAAATTTCATCAAACAGCAATTAAACAAATTATGAAGGATGTTAATGCTAATAATACTTCAATTTTAATGCAAAGATTTCAAAGTTGAGTTGTAGAAGCGGAAAAATTAACAATTTTAAATAGTTGGTTAACTTTTTTACAAGCTTTATGAGATAAAATTTTTATTTTAACAAGAATGGAAAAAAGCTGTCATTGTCATCAAGGACATAAGGAAAATAAGCGTTCATTTAAGATGAAAGAAGTAACATTTGTTGCTAATGAGTTTTTAGAAACTTTAGATGGAGAAATTACTGAGTTAAGAAAAAATATTTTACAAGCGGAAATTGATACGAAAGCATATGCGAAAAACTTTTGAAAGTTAGTTAAAAGCATTGAATATCAACATAAAAATGCTGATTTTATTCGTTTAAAAAAAAGTAATAAGTTTAAGCAGTGAAAGCAGGCAACAAGAGAATATCACAATGAATTTTATTTTCAACAAGGACAAATTATTAGTGAAATTTTAGTTTCAGAAATTAAAATGCTTCAAGGAAAGATTATGAATGAAACCTATATTTATCATCAATTGCTTTTAAATGGTTTTGATAAAATTAGTGTAAAAAAGTTTAAAAATGAAGTTCATACTGCTAGTAGAGCAGTTATTAGAGTTCGTCAACAAGCTTGATTACAAGTAAAGAATATTATTGATGATATTGAGCTAAAAGGCTTAAAGTTTAGTTTTATTTGACAATTTACGCGTTGAGATTGCATTAAGTTGCAAATTGCTATTGCTCTTATTCAACAAAAACGGTTACTTATTATTGATGATACTTTAGTTAAACAATCTAAACAGTATAAAAATGAGTTTGGTCATTTAATTGAAAAACTTCAAAAGCATTATAATTTAACGATTCTTATTATTAGTAAATATGGTTATCGTGTTATTGATGTTGCCCAAAAAGTTATTATTTTACAAAATGGTGATATTGTTCAGCAAGATACAAAAGAAAATATTATTGCGCAACCTTTTAATAAGGATGTTTTACAGGCGATTAGTTCACCACATTTAAATTGGTTTGCGTACTTTAATTATACTGAATCGTGATTATTAATTGATAATATTAATATTGTCAGTTTAAAGACACTTTATATGGAAAATAAAAATTTTAGTTTTAATGTTGGTATTTTACCAGAAAAAATTGTTCCTGATTTTTACAAACATAAAATAAAAGTTATTAATAAGCAACCCCTTTATGGGTGAGTTATTAAGTTAAAAAAAATGCGTAAAGGTGATTGGTTACTTGATGTAATTTTAAATGATAATAAAATTATTAAAGTAATAACTCCACCATCAAATAATAAAAAATTTTTAAAAGAAGAAATTAAATTTGATATTTTGTCGGGAGGTATTTATTTGTTTGATAGTAAAACTGATCAATTAATTAAGAGATGATAGAGGAGAATAATAAAAAATGACAAAGCAAATCTGAGATAAGATAAAAGAATATTCCACGGTAATAATTTTGCGCCATATTAGTCCTGATGGTGATGCGTATGGTGTACAATTTGGTTTAAAACATTTAATTGGTGCTAATTTGCCTCATATTAGAGTTTTAACTGGGGGTGTTAGCTTATTAGACTTGAATTATATTGGTATCTGTGATGATGTTAAGGAAGAAGACTATCGTGATGCTTTAGTAATTATTGGTGATTGTGCTAATGCCGAGCGAATTGATGGCAGTGGATGAGAAAAAGGAAAATATAAGATTAAAATTGATCATCATCCATTTTATGAACAATATGCTGATTTAGAGTGAATTGATGATGTGGCACCATCAGCAAGTGAAATGGTAGCAAAGTTAGCTTTAGATAATAACTTGCAAGTTACAAAGGAGGCTGCTAAAGCGTTATTTCATGGAATGGTAACTGATACGGGAAGGTTTCTTTATGGTAATTTGCGACCAGAAACTTTTTTATTAGCAAATTTTTTAATGACAACGGGTTTTAATATTGAACAACTTTATAATAATTTGTATCAACGACCAATGAATATTATAAAATTTCAAGCGTTTGCTTTGAGTAATTTTACGGTTACTGACAATGGTGTTGCTTTTTTAAAGTTAACACCAGATATTTTGAAAGAATTTTTAATTACTAAAGAAAAAGCTAATAATTTAGTTAATCTCTTAGGGAGGATTTTGGGAATACATATATGAGCATTTTGTAGTCAAGATGAAAATGATGAGTTTATTAAAATTAGTATTCGGAGTACGGGATTAAAAATTAATGATTTAGCAACAAAATATGGTGGCGGTGGTCATCATCGTGCAGCTGGTGTAAAAACTAATTCTTGACATACTGTTGATGCTTTATTAAATGATTTAAATTTGTTAGCAAAAAATATTAATCAAAGTGAGGGGAAATAATGTATGTGCGTTATAAAGATGGATGAATTGAAGTAATTAGTGGTTGTATGTTTGCTGGTAAAACTGAGGAATTAATCCGTCGAATAAATATGTTATCATTTGCTAATAAAAAAATTCAAATTTTTAAACCATTAATTGATAATCGTTATGAAGAAGAAGAAGAAATTGTTAGTCATAATAAAAGAAAAATTAAAGCAATAAGAATTGGTAATGTGCAACAATTAATTGAATTTTTAGATAATGATACTGAGGTTATTGCGATTGATGAAATTCAGTTTTTTACAAATGATATTTTAATAGTTTTAGAACAATTAGCAGATCAGGGGAAGAGGATTATTGTTGCTGGGTTAGATAAAGATTTTCGTGGTGAACCTTTTAAATGTATGCCCGAATTATTAACGAGAGCTGAATTTGTTACTAAATTAGAAGCAATATGTGTTAAATGTCATTCGCCGGCAACAAGAACTCAAAGAATAATTAATGGATTTCCTGCTAGTTATCATGATCCGATTGTTTTAATTGGTGCTAATGAATTTTATGAGGCACGTTGTCGTCATTGTCATATTGTTAATGATTATCCACAAACTAATATTAAGGAGAATAAAAATGAATGTCAAAACCCGAGAACGATTGGAAACAATGAAACATCGTTATAATGAAATTAATAGTTTACTAAGTCAATCCGATATTAATAATAATATTGAATTATTAACTAAGTTATCTAAAGAAAGAGCTAAACTTAATGATACAGTATTGCTATATATGAAATATCTAAGTATTGAAAGCAATCTTCAAGAAATTAAAAATATTTTTCAAAATGAAAAAGATGCTGATTTGTTAAATTTAGCAAAAGAAGAATTAAAAGGTAATGAAGAATCATTATTATTTGTTGAACAGCAGTTAACAGTTGCATTATTGCCGACAAACCCTAATGATGATAAAAATGTTATTATTGAAATTCGTGGTGCTGCTGGTGGTGATGAAGCTAATATTTTTGCTGGTGATTTATATCGGATGTATTTTCGATATTGTGAATCACAAAATTGAAAAACAGAACTTTTGGATGCCCGAATATCAAATTCAGGTGGTTTTTCGCAAATTTCATTTTTGATTAAAGGTGAAAAAGTCTATGGAAAAATGAAATTTGAAGCTGGTAGTCATCGCGTGCAAAGAATTCCTAAAACCGAATCACAAGGAAGAGTTCATACTTCTACAGCTACGGTTGTTGTCTTACCCGAAGCTAGTGCTTTAGATGTTGATGTTAAACCGTCAGAATTAAAAATTGATACTTATCGAGCTTCTGGTGCTGGGGGGCAACATGTTAATACTACTGATTCAGCAGTACGCATTACTCATTTACCAACTGGAATTGTGACAACTTCACAAGATGGTCGCAGTCAACATGATAATAAGGATAAGGCTTTAAAAGTGTTACTTGCTAAAATTTATGAAGCTAAACTTGAAGCTCAGCAAAGTGAAATGGTAACATTACGAAAAAGTGCTGTTGGTAGTGGTGTACGGGCAGAAAAAATTCGAACATATAATTATCCTCAAAATCGTGTTAGTGACCATCGGATTAATTTGACATTAAATAAACTTGATCGAATTATGCTAGGTGAACTTAATGAGATTATTAATGCTTTAATTGATGATGAACAAAAAAGAAAAATGGGAATGGAAGATTAGTTATGACCTATCATCAGTTATTACAAAAGGGTCAAAAATTATATGCTGATTATCGTAGTCACCATTGTAAGTGATTATTAGCTCATTTAGCAGACTATTCATTGCAAGAATTATATGCCAATTTAGATATTGAAAGTAAAGTTAGTGAAGAAGACTTTTATGCTTTAATTAATATTAATTTACAGGGAAAACCGTTGGCATATATTTTAGGTTATCAAACTTTTTTGGGACGTGATTTTATTGTTAACCCTAATGTTTTTATTCCGCGTACTGAAACACAAGAATTAGTAGAAAATCTTTTGTATTATGTTGATGACTATTTTCAAGATGTAAAGCAAATTAAAGTACTTGATATTGCTACGGGTAGTGGTGCGATTGCTATTAGTTTAGCGTTAGAAGAAGAAAAAGTTTTTGTTGTTGCTAGTGATATTAGTAGTGAAGCTTTAAAAGTTGCAAAAGCTAATGCGCTAAATCTTAATTGTCAAAATATTAAATTTGTTAATAGTAATTTGTTAGCATCCTTTGTTAATAATGATGATAAGTTTGATATTTTAGTATGTAATCCCCCTTATATTGGAATTGATGAACAGATTGAAAATACGGTTAAAGATTATGAACCGCATTTAGCATTATTTGCTACTGATAATGGTTTATTTTTCTATAAATTAATTTTTAAACAAGTAAAAACAATAATGAATAATAAATATTTATTAGCCTTTGAATTTGGTTATTCACAAAAAGCGGCTTTAGAAGTATTAGTAAAGCAATATTTTGCAACTAGTGAATATGAATTTATTAAAGATATTAGTGATCGATGAAGAATGCTTTTTATTTACAATGAATAATAAATAATTTTATAGTAAAATAATGACATTAGAAAATAAAAAACGACATTAGAAAATAAAGAATTGGGTGAAATGAAATGAAGGGTAAAGCAACAAAACCATTGTTAATATCACTTTTTTTAATTTTTTTGTTAGCACCGGGAATTGCTTTTCTTATTGTTTTGGTCAATGATTCATTAGTTACAACTTTTACTAATGATCTTAATGTTTTTACAAGAGAAGAATATTACTTACAATATTTTCAAGATACTTATAATTTTTCTTTGGAAAATACTAAAATCCTTTTGCAATATTTATCTGATTTTTATGATTTTAAAATAATTTTCAGTATGAATGCGCAACTTGCTTATACAATTACGGGAACTTCATTAGTATTTTTAGGGATTTTTATTATTTTAGGGGGAGCATTTTTTTTAAATAAAAAATGAAAAACAACAAGTGCATTAGTAGTTGTTTTATTAATTTTTTGAATTATAACAATTGTTGGTTTTGGATTATTAGCTGTGGGGCAATATAAATATCAATGAACTAATGAAGCAACTTTAAATTCGCTAGTAAAAGTTAAGGATGCGAAAGATATTATCATTATTCCCAATCCTTATCATTTTGCGATTGAAGAATTTCATGAATTTTTAGTGGTGTTATCGGGTAAAAAGATTCATTCTGAAGCTATTGACTGATTTAAAAATTTTCTTTTTAAAGAATTTTATCAAAAGTTAATTAATTTAAAAGGAAATACTAATGACTGAATTAGTGAAGTTGGTATTTGATGAGTTTTTCTTATTCAAGCAACATTAGTTTCTTTAATTGTTGCTTTTGATTATACTAGTTATGCTAGTCATTTAGTGAAACCGGCTTTTGTTTTTAATAAACGGGAAAAAATTTTATTATTTGGTCAAAATTGGTTTCGAAAAACTTGGGTTTCTTTTAAACAACCAACAATTTGAAATGTTTTGCGAATTTCAATTTTTTTAATTTCAATATTTATTTTAATTGAAGTTATTTTAATTATTGCTAATTTTCTGAATAAAGATTTAGTAAATCTTTATGATTTGTTATCAAAATTTCCTTATGGTTATAATAACCCTAGAAATATTCTTGAAATTCCTGGACAATCACAAGAAATTATTCGTGAGACTTTTTTGATTGAAATTTTAGCACCAATTTATTATTATCCTAATTTACCAACTGTTTTTGTTGTGCAATTTGTGCCAATTTTAGGTTTAACATTTTTAATAATTATTTGAAGTGTATCTTTTGTTCTTACTAAAAGGATATCTTATTTATCTCGTGGTTCAATAATCTTATTTTATACTTTTTTTCTGCCAATTCTTTTTGTTGGTTTATTTCTTTTTACATATTCACAAACTAATACTAATAATTTAATTGCTGTTGCTAATGATATGCTTTATAAACTTAAAGAAAAATATCCTGATTTTCAGATATCATATTATAAATCATCCTTATTTGGGGGTGCTATTTCTAATACTGGCGAGTGAATTGTGTTTAGTGTTGAAATTATTGTTCTTGCTGTCTTTTCAATTATTATTTCAATTTTGTTATGGAAAATTTATCAACAAGATAATTTAAAAATAAAAATGACAATTCCTAATTTTATTTTAGAAAAGAAAAAACGAGTTAAAAAAGTAAAAAAAATATCTAAAAAATAAAAGACTTGGTACATAACCTTTAATTTTATCTACTATTTTGATAATAGACTTCTTGCAAAATTAATTTAAAATATAATTGAATTGTTGTTTTTAATAAAAAGGTGGAATTTAAATGAAATTTAAAAAAAATAATCAAATAAGTGATAAAAATTTTTTAAGATTAACTGGTATTAAACATACTACTTTTAATAAAATGCTAGAAATTTTAAAAATAGAAGAATTAAAAAAGAGATTTCGTCGCGGAAGAACCAATAAATTATCATTAGAAAATCGTATTTTAATGACTTTAGAATATTGAAGAGAATATAGAACTTATTTTCATATTGCAAAAAGTTATGATATTAGTGAAAGTAGTTGTTATAGAAATATCAAATGAATTGAAGACACTTTAATAAAACACCCTAATTTTCAACAACTTACTGGTCAAAAATCACTATTAAAAGATTATTTCAAAGATAAGACTGTTATAATTGATGTAACTGAAAGCCAAATCCAACGCCCAAAAAAAGACAAAAACAGCACTACTCAGGAAAAAAGAAAAAACACACAATAAAAACACAAGTTATAATTGAAAAAGATAGTAAAAAAATTATTAGTTCTGATTTTTCTTATGGTAAAAACCATGACTTTAAAATTTTAAAAGATTCAAAAATTAAATTTTTACCAGAAACAACTGTTTTAGTGGATTTAGGTTATCAAGGCATACAAAAAATTAATCATAATGTTTTAATTCCTAAAAGAAAATCAAAGAAAAACCCTTTAAATAAAGAAGAAAAGCAAAATAATGAGCGAATTTCAAAAATGAGAATTGTTATTGAAAATGTTTTTGCTATACTTAAAAAATTTAAAATTATTAGTGAAAAATATCGAAATCGTAGAAAAAGATTTGCTTTAAGATTTAATTTAATAGCTTCAATTTATAATTTACAACTATTAGTTTAAATATATTTGATAATTTAAAATTTCAGTCTTTTTTTATTGTAAATAATAATTTTTATTATGTTTTAATGACAAAATATTTGTAAAAATAATCTAAAAATTATTTTAATAACACTTTTATATTTATTTTAAATTTAAAAATTATAATTATCATATTAATTTTGCAAGAAGTCTAATATTATTTCCTAGGTGAAATACAAATGTTAGATAAATACAAAGACGAAAACGAATTTTATAGTTTAATAGGCATAAAATATAAAACTTTCATGAAAATGGTAGAAATTTTAAAAGAAGGTGAAGCTAAACAAAAACAAATTGGTGGTAGACTAAATAAATTATCAATAGAGCAAAGATTACTTATGACTTTAGAATACTGAAAAGAATATAGTACATATCGTATTATTGCAAAAAAATATAATATTAGTCATGTTAGTTGTATTCGTAATATCTTTTGAGTTGAAAATACTCTAATAAAAAATAGTCACTTTCATATACCTGGCAAAAAGATATTATTAGAAAATAAGGGTACTACTAATAATTTATTAGCAATTGATGCTACAGAAATTCCAATTGAAAGAATTAAAAAAAACTAAAATTATTATTTTCTGGTAAGAAAAGGCAACATTCATTAAAATCGCAAATAATTATTGATTTATTTAACAATAAAATTATTTCAGTAGATTTTTGTTATGGCAGTACTCATGATTATAAGTTATTTTTAAAATCAAATACACTTATAAATCCAAAATTAGAATTAATTGCCGATTCAGGATATCAAGGTTTGCAAAATGTTCATAAAAATACATTATTGCCAATTAAAAAAAGTAAAAATAATCCTTTAAATCCAGATAAAAAGGAATATAATAGCTTTTTAAGTAAAGTTAGAATTGTCATTGAACATGTTTTTGCTAGATTAAAAAGATTTAAAATACTAGTTTATCGTTATCGCAATAAGATTAGAAGATTTGGATTACGATTTAACTTAATTTCAGGAATATATAATTTTGAATTAAGCTAGTTATAGTTATGTACCAAGTCTAATAAAAGAAATGGCAACACACAAAAAACCATTATTACTAAAAATGGTTCAATCGCAATTGATGTACCAAGAGATCGAAATAGTACTTTTGAACCAGTAATTATTCCGAAAAGACAAAGAAGATTTGATAACTTTGATCAAAAAGTAATTTCTTTATATGCAAGAGGAATGACAATTTCTGATATCAAAGCACAATTGCAAGAATTCTATCACGGAGCAGAAATTTCAGAAAGTTTAATTAGTCAAATAACTGATGATGTTATTGAAGAAGTTAAAATGTGACAAACTAAACCTTTAGAGAAGATTTATCCGATTGTTTATTTTGATTGTATTGTTGTTAAAGTAAAGCAAGATAAACGAATAATAAATAAAGCAGTTTATCTTGCCTTAGGAATTAATTTAGATGGTTTAAAAGATATTTTAGGAATGTGAATTAGCGAGAATGAGGGCGCCAAATTTTGACTTAATAATCTTACGGAAATGAAAAATCGTGGCTTACAAGATATTCTTGTTGCTTGTAGCGATAATTTAACTGGAATGTCTGATGCAATAGAAGCTGTGTTCCCAAAAACACAGCACCAATTATGCATTGTTCATCAAATTCGTAATAGTTTAAAATTTGTCCCTTACAAAGATCGCAAACTTGTAGCTAATGATTTAAAATCAATTTATACAGCAATTAATGAAGAAATAGCGCTAGTTGCTTTAGATCATTTTTCTGAAAAATGATCTAAAGCAACTAGCGCTATTTCTTCATTAATTGCTGTATAAATTGATTTTAAATCATTAGCTACAAGTTTGGGAATGTACAATTAACTGTGTCTCTAAGTAATTAACTTAAATTCACTCTGTCCTCAAATTTTATCATTAAATGTGAAATCGCACTACCCCAATTTTGAATTGGCATCGTTCATTTCTTAACCATATTTTAAAAACTGATGAGTCATTAGGGAAAATCTTTTTATTCTTAATGACTTTTCTTAATTGACTATTAACACATTCAATCGCATTAGTTGTGTAAATAATCTTTCTAAATTTCTGGGGATATTCAAGAAAAATTATTTAAGTTATTTTTTCTATTTTAATATCTATTAATTTTATTATACTTTTTCATCTTGTAAGTTTTAAATTTATTTTATTTCCTTTAAATTTTATTTTATCTGTTATGTTTATGCCTAATTTTTGAATTGATTTTCAGCCGTTGTCATTTTTATAAAAGTAAGCGTTGTTTAAAGACCCATATTGATTTTTTATTCATTTAGGTGCATTTAAGAGTTCATTTTTATCTTCTTCCGAAAAATCTAAGTAGTAAAGATTTTCTATATTTTCAATTGGCACACCTGCATATTTGTTTATTGTTATTTTTGCACTAGATAATTTTAATTCGTATGATTCATTATTTTGTCTTTTGTTTCTAATTAGTGATTGTGTTGTTGTTTTATCATTATTAATGTTTGAGGGAATAGTAAAAATGTTATTGAAACTAATAGTTAGCACGGTAAATATTTTCATAAACATTTTTATCACTCCTTTTTAAAATATTTTATTTTTCATTGTTCTTTCAGTTTTGATTTTTTTAATAGACTTCTTGCAAAATTAATTTAAAATATAATTGAATTGTTGTTTTTAATAAAAAGGTGGAATTTAAATGAAATTTAAAAAAAATAATCAAATAAGTGATAAAAATTTTTTAAGATTAACTGGTATTAAACATACTACTTTTAATAAAATGCTAGAAATTTTAAAAATAGAAGAATTAAAAAAGAGATTTCGTCGCGGAAGAACCAATAAATTATCATTAGAAAATCGTATTTTAATGACTTTAGAATATTGAAGAGAATATAGAACTTATTTTCATATTGCAAAAAGTTATGATATTAGTGAAAGTAGTTGTTATAGAAATATCAAATGAATTGAAGACACTTTAATAAAACACCCTAATTTTCAACAACTTACTGGTCAAAAATCACTATTAAAAGATTATTTCAAAGATAAGACTGTTATAATTGATGTAACTGAAAGCCAAATCCAACGCCCAAAAAAAGACAAAAACAGCACTACTCAGGAAAAAAGAAAAAACACACAATAAAAACACAAGTTATAATTGAAAAAGATAGTAAAAAAATTATTAGTTCTGATTTTTCTTATGGTAAAAACCATGACTTTAAAATTTTAAAAGATTCAAAAATTAAATTTTTACCAGAAACAACTGTTTTAGTGGATTTAGGTTATCAAGGCATACAAAAAATTAATCATAATGTTTTAATTCCTAAAAGAAAATCAAAGAAAAACCCTTTAAATAAAGAAGAAAAGCAAAATAATGAGCGAATTTCAAAAATGAGAATTGTTATTGAAAATGTTTTTGCTATACTTAAAAAATTTAAAATTATTAGTGAAAAATATCGAAATCGTAGAAAAAGATTTGCTTTAAGATTTAATTTAATAGCTTCAATTTATAATTTACAACTATTAGTTTAAATATATTTGATAATTTAAAATTTCAGTCTTTTTTTATTGTAAATAATAATTTTTATTATGTTTTAATGACAAAATATTTGTAAAAATAATCTAAAAATTATTTTAATAACACTTTTATATTTATTTTAAATTTAAAAATTATAATTATCATATTAATTTTGCAAGAAGTCTACTTTATTTTTATGACATTGGGGAGCAATTTGATATATTTACAACGGTTATTTTAAAAACATTGTAAGCTATTTATTTTTAGCAGGTTGTATTTTAATTTTCCTTTTCAAAATTGGTAATTTAACACAACTCAACAAAGTTATTAACTTCTTAAAAAACTCACCATTAAACATCGTTATTGGTTCATTAGGAACTGGAAAAACTGCCTTTCTAGTATACGCATCAAAATTACTAAAAAAGAAAAAATATCATATCGCCTCAACCTGTCCATTACTAGAAACCCAAAAATTAAGTTTAGGGCATAGGGGATTGTTAGACTTTGATTATCCAATATTGCCAGACAAAACCTTACTTTTGTGAGATGAAACCAATTTATTTTTAGAAGGAACCGATTGAGAAAAAAATAATACCAAAAACGAAGAAACCGGTATTCAAGAATATTTCGCTCTGGCACGGCATTTTGGTCATATTGTTCTCGCTAGCGGTCAAAGAGATAAGCATATATGAGTTAAAGTTCGTGATATTGCCAATAATGTAATTGTGGGAATTCGTAAAAAACCCGTTAATATTTTTCGCCCCTACTTAAAAGTTATCTATGGCACCTTTAACTAGTATTGTGAAGAATATGAACGCTGACGAAACACCTTAATTGATGCTAAAAATAGTAAAAAAGGTCGTCGCATTAAATATCGTGATATTCCTGAACTTGATATCTATTTTTTTAAACTAAAAATTCCCCTGCCAATACTTAACACTTACAATTCTTTTTACCTAGCATTTTTAAGAGATTACTTAAATGCAAAAGTAAATTCTGACTATGAAGACAAATACTATACCGACACAGCAATTGATTTAGAAGACTTGGAATACTTAAAAATGGATAAATTTAGCAAATTTTTAAGAAAAATGAAAGAAAAGGAATAATATAAAAAATGGAAAATCTTGCAAAAATGGCCGACTCTCTCTCTCTTTCTGGGACTGTACAATTAACTGTGTCTCTAAGTAATTAACTTAAATTCACTCTGTCCTCAAATTTTATCATTAAATGTGAAATTGCACTACCCCAATTTTGAATTGGCATCGTTCATTTCTTAACCATATTTTGAAATGCTAAATAAAATATTTTAAAAACTGATGCATCATTAGGAAAAATCTTTTTATTCTTAATGACTTTTCTTAGTTGACTATTAACAGATTCAATCGCATTAGTTGTGTAAATAATTCTTCTAAATTCTTGAGGATATTCAAGAAAAATTATTAAATTATTTCAGTTATTTTTTCATGATTTAGTAATTTGTGGATACTTTTTATTTCATTTTTCTGAAAAATGATCTAAAGCAACTAGCGCTATTTCTTCATTAATTGCTGTATAAATTGATTTTAAATCATTAGCTACAAGTTTGCGATCTTTGTAAGGGACAAATTTTAAACTATTACGAATTTGATGAACGATGCATAATTGGTGCTGTGTTTTTGGGAACACAGCTTCTATTGCATCAGACATTCCAGTTAAATTATCGCTACAAGCAACAAGAATATCTTGTAAGCCACGATTTTTCATTTCCGTAAGATTATTAAGTCAAAATTTGGCTCCCTCATTCTCGCTAATTCACATTCCTAAAATATCTTTTAAACCATCTAAATTAATTCCTAAGGCAAGATAAACTGCTTTATTTATTATTCGTTTATCTTGCTTTACTTTAACAACAATACAATCAAAATAAACAATCGGATAAATCTTCTCTAAAGGTTTAGTTTGTCACATTTTAACTTCTTCAATAACATCATCAGTTATTTGACTAATTAAACTTTCTGAAATTTCTGCTCCGTGATAGAATTCTTGCAATTGTGCTTTGATATCAGAAATTGTCATTCCTCTTGCATATAAAGAAATTACTTTTTGATCAAAGTTATCAAATCTTCTTTGTCTTTTCGGAATAATTACTGGTTCAAAAGTACTATTTCGATCTCTTGCTACATCAATTGCGATTGAACCATTTTTAGTAATAATGGTTTTTTGTGTGCTGCCATTTCTTTTATTATGATTCTCATCAGTTTCAAGATGATCTTTAATTTCCGTATTTAACATTCGTTCAGTTAATTTTTTGGTAAATTCCTGAAAAATAGTATTGCCTTTAAATAAATCTTGTGGATTATCAATATTTTCTAAAAAATAATCAACAACTTTATCAATTGCATCAGGTTCTTTTTTATTTTTTTTTTTTGTCATTTTCTGTTCTCCTTGGTTTAAGTATAATTCAGAATGAATTATCGAGACACAGAATTTTGGACAGGCCCTTCAATATTTATCTTC
Source organism: Spiroplasma endosymbiont of Clivina fossor (assembly GCF_964031115.1). GTDB lineage: Bacteria > Bacillota_I > Bacilli_A > Mycoplasmatales > Nriv7 > Nriv7. The sequence continues at coordinate 649,879 of NZ_OZ035006.1, read as the reverse complement.
AACACCAGCGATGTCAGCACGCTCACTTGGTAAATTAGAAAAAATTGCAATTGGTATGTAATTAATTTCTAAAACTTGGTTAATATTTAATTTTTCATTATTGCGTTGTTTTTCAAAATCATTAACTTTTATTATTGTTTGTTCTAATTTGGAAGTGCCATTATTGTCAACAATTTTTTTGGTGCTTAGTTCATAAAATTCTAAAAATTGATCATCTGTTAAAGTATTTACTAGTTCTTGAATTATTTTTTCCATAATTATTATCCACCTCTATCATATTAAAATATACCTAAAATTAAGTATATTCAATAAATATCAAGAGTTTTCGACAAAATTAAAAAAAATTCATACAACCAAAATATACAAATACGATATAATTTTCACAAAATGAAAATATTTTCACTGTTCTACTTACGCGATAAAATTATTATTTGACAAATTAACTGCATTCTTTTCTTTCTTTAATTAATTTCATTTATGGTTTCCTTTTTTCCTATGGTTTATTTTTTATTCCTGTTTAATTACCTCATTCAACTGTTCAAATGTTGTTATTCATTTTCAATTGTCATTTTGAATATATCGTTCAAAACAAACATAAAAATTTTTAAAATTAGTAAAATTAAAATCATAATAACCATATTGTAAGTACTCGTCATTATGATTAGCGATAACTTTTTGCCCTAACACTTTCGTGTCATTAATAAAATTTTTGCTGACTATTTTATCATAATAATTATTTCTTAAAGAATTTACTAATTTATGTCAATTAATAACAAAAGCTAATTGATTAAAACCAAAATATTCAGCTTTAAATTCACTAATTCATCATTGCTCTTTTTCATCTAAACACTGACATTTTTTGACATTACAATTAGGATGTTCAACAAATTCTTCTAATAATTTAATTTTAATATCATTAATACTACCATTAATATTTCTAATAAAATCATGGAGTTTACTATAAAAATGTTTACCATCTTGTTTTCCAGACTCAATATGGTCTTCATAATTAAGAGGTGACATTTTTAATAGTTCGCTTAACTGAATTTTATGTTGCTTAAATCTTTCATCAATCCCATTTTTATTTTTTGATTGACCAATATAAACGAGAATTAGTTTATTAAGTTTAACTGTTGGCAACTGAATATATAAAGCATAAATACCTTTTTTATTTAAGTCATTAGAAGAGTGTGACTTTTCTACTAATCATTCATATAGTTTTATTTTTTCTAAAAAACTTTTTTGAATCATAAGTTTCCTTTCATTTATTAATCATTTAAAATATCATCCATTGATAACGATATTTGATCATTAGCATTAGATATTTTTTTATCTTTTTTTAAAGAAGAAATTAATGATGCTGACTGTAAATTATGCTTTCTTAAATCATAATAATGGTCATCTTGAATTCATTCTACATTAACATCCCCTAAAAAATCACTAACACTTTCTAATAAACGACCATAATGAACTTTATTAATCGCAAAATTTTCAATCGTATTATTTTTAGTTAAAATATGAACTTTACTATTATTAGGAATTACAAACGATGTAATTACATAGGGAATAACAGTTTTAGTTATTTTAAAAGAATGAACTCCTTTCGCTGGACGATGTAGTAAAGGAATATTATTAATTTTAATTTTTTTAACCCCCGCCGTAGTAAAAGAAACATAACTATCATGCTCATCATTAACAACATTTAATGATACAACTTTATCATCATCTTTCAAATTAATCGCTTTAACACCTTTAGCTTTGGGACTAATAATCGCAATATCATTTTCATCATATCTAACAACAAAACCTTTTTTAGTTGTTAAAATAACTTGTTTTTTACCATTACTTAAAGCAAAACCAACAACCTCATCATTAGGTTGTAAATTAATCGCTTTTAAAGCTTTAGATATTCTTGTTGCTTTAAAATCACTAATAACAGTTCTTTTAATAAATCCTAACTTAGTTGCTAAAATAACAAACTGGTCTTGAATATCAAAATCATTAATTAATATCGCACCAAGAACTCTTTCGTCACCCGTCATTGTTGAAAAGTTATTAACATGCTGTCCAATATCCTTTCAACGACTTTCTTTTACTTTATGTAAAGGAACAATACAATAATTACCTTGACTAGTAAACAGTAACAAAGTACTTAATGAAGTAGTTGTTAATGAAGCAACATTAATATCTAAAGGTTTTCGTCCATAATCTTTCATATCTTGTTTAGCAACTACTTTTTCATTAATAACTTTAATATAACCATCACGCGATATCGTAACAAAAATATTTTCTTCATTAATTATTTCTGTTTTTTCAATAATAATTTCTTCCACCATATTCTCAATAACTGTTTTTCGTGGTGAATTAAACTCTTGCGAAATAGTTTGTAATTGTTGAATAATCAAAACTTTTTGTTTTTCTTTTTTCTTAATAATTTCTTGTCAAGTTCTAATTTCTTTTTGTAAAGATTTTTCTTCTTCTTTTAAAGCATTAACATCAGTTGATGTTAACCGATATAATCGTAACGAAACAATAGCTTCTGATTGTAATTCCGTAAAATGATAAGTTTTAATTAAATTTTTCTTAGCATTAGCCTTATCAGTTGATTTACGAATCGTAGCAATAACTTTATCCAAAATTGTTGTAACTTTAATTAAACCACTAACAATTTCTAAACGAACAATCGCTTTTTCTAAATCGTATTTAGTTCTTTTTTGAACAATATCAAATTGATGTTTTAAATAAGCATCTAATAAGTTTAATATTCCCGCACAAATTGGTTTGTTATCTTCAAGAACAACCATATTAAGATTGTAAGATACTTGTAAATTACTATGTTTTAATAAATATTTCCGAATTGTCTCGGCATCAGCATCCTGTTGTAAATTAATTTCAATATGGACTCCTGACATATCACTTAAATCAATAATATCCTTAATGCCACTAAGTTTTTTTTCTTCTTTAATATCCGCAATTCGCGTTACTAAATCACTTTTAACAACTTCATAAGGCAACTCCTTAATAACTCATTTTCGATGACGCGGTGTCCCTTGTAATTCCATTTTACTACGAATAACAATCTTACCACGACCAGTTTTATAAGCATTTAATATTCCATCCCGTCCTTGAATAATACCACCCGTAGGTAAATCAGGTCCTTTAATAATTTTCATAATTTCTTTTAATGAACATTCAGGATTATTAAGACGATAAACTAAGGCAATAATTAATTCCGATAAGTTGTGCGGCGGAATATTGGTTGCATAACCAGCAGCAATACCCATACAACCATTTAAAAGCAAATTAGGAAAGTATGCTGGTAATACTGTCGGTTCAGTTTCAGAATCATCAAAGTTAGGGGTTCAACCAACAGTTTTTTTATCTAAGTCTTGTAATAAATACTTAGAAATTGCATTTAAACGCGTTTCGGTATATCGCATTGCCGCTGCTGAATCACCATCAATAGAACCAAAATTACCATGACCATCAATTAGTGGTACTCTTAACTTTCAAGGTTGCGCCATTCGCACCATTGCTTCATAAATAGGAACATCACCATGCGGATGATATTTACCAATTACTTCACCAACAACCCGAACTGATTTTTTGTGAGGTCGATCAAAAAATAAGCCTAAATTATTCATTGCATATAAAATTCTTCTTTGTACTGGTTTTAAACCATCACGAACATCAGGCAATGCTCGTTCTTGAATAATATATTTCGCATATAAACCAAACCGTTCAGCAACAATTTCGTCTAATTCATGAACCACACTATTTCTGTTACTTTTCATTTCATTCCTCCTTACATCTTATGAAGCAATAACAAAATTATCTTCTAATGTAAAATTAATGTTAGCTTCAATTCATTTTTTGCGTTTATCACTATCATCGCCCATTAAAGTAATAATCTTTTTTTCAGCTTTATGACGATCCCCAATAGTAACTTGCACTAGTTGTCTAGTTTCTGGATTCATTGTTGTTGTTCATAATTGATCGGCATTCATTTCTCCAAGTCCTTTATAGCGTTGAATTTCACTCTTAGTATGTTTTTCCAATTGCTTATATAAATCTTTTTGATTTCAAGCATAACTAGTTTCATTAGATTTTTTGTTACTAATTTTATATAACGGTGGTAATGCTAAATAAATCTTTTGTGCAGCCATTAAAGGCTTCATATAACGATAAAAAAAAGTTAATAATAAAATTTGAATATGGGCGCCATCAACATCAGCATCGGTCATAATGATAATTTTATCATAATTAACATCATCTAAATCAAAATTCTCACCAATGCCACCACCAATAGCATTAGTAATCATATTAATTTCAGGATTTTTTAATAATGTTGCTAAATTAGATTTTTCAGCATTAATTATCTTCCCTTTTAAAGATAAAATCGCTTGAAAACTTCGCGCTCGCCCCATTTTTGCAGTGCCACCAGCAGAATCACCTTCAACAAGAAATAATTCATTTTTATTAGGACTCCGGTTTTGCGCTGGTGCTAACTTACCAATTAACATTCTGTCTTTTAAACCTTTTGATTGTCGTTGTCCTCTTGCTTGTTCACGAGCCTTTCTTGTAGCTTCTCTTACTTCTCTAGTTTTAATAATCTTTGTTAAAATTTCATAAGCAACAGTCTTATTTTCTTGTAATCAAAAAGAAAATTGTTTAGTGACAATATTATCAACAATATTTTTAATTTCATTAGTTCCTAATTTACTTTTAGTTTGTCCTTCATATTGAATCATATTTTCAGGAATTCGTACCGAAATAACTGCTGTTAATCCTTCACGAACATCACTACCTTCAAAGTTTTTTTCTTTTTCTTTTAAGAGATTTTCTGTTCTAGCATAATCATTAATAACTTTCGTTATAGCAGTACGAAAACCAACAACATGGGTCCCCCCATCAATAGTTTTAACATTATTAGCAAAACTAATAATATTTTCACTATAAGCATTACTACTATATTGCATCCCAACTTCTAATTGAACACTATCCATTTCACCTTTTAAAAGCATAATTGGACTAATATTTTTTTCATCAGCGATTAAATATTTAACAAATTCCTCTAAACCATTAGTAAAACAAAATTGTTCTTCTTTTTTACTATGTTCATCAACAACAATAATTTTTAAACCACTAATTAATAATGCTGACTCGCGAGCTCGCTCACAAATCATTGAATATGAAAACTTAAAATTATTAAATATCGTACTATCAGGGCGAAAATGAACTACAGTACCAGTTTTTACTGTTTTACCAATTAATTTTAAATGTCGTGCTAAATGCCCTCCATTTTTAAAACCAATTTCATAAATTTTTTTATCACGATAAATTGTTACATAACAAAATTCACTTAACGCATTAACAACCGATGCCCCCACACCGTGAAGGCCACCTGATGTTTTATAACTATTACCATCAAATTTACCACCAGAATGTAACATTGTAAAAATAACTTCTGGTGTTGATTTTCCTTTTTTATGCATTCCCGTAGGAATCCCCCGACCATTGTCTGCAACAATAATTGAATCATCTTTTTTAATAGTAATCTTAATTTCATTACAATATCCAGCTAATGCTTCATCAATCGAATTATCAAAAATCTCTCATACGAGATGATGCCATCCTTTCCTATCTTTTGACCCAATGTACATCGACGGTCGTTTACGAACACCATCTAGTCCCTCAAGCACTTGAATTGAAGATTCATCATAGCTATTTAGCATTTTAATTCACCCCTTTATTGTTGTTAATTATTATTTACTATATATACTTATTAATAAAATTTAAAATATCTTGATATACTTGTTCTTTACCAATTTCATTTAAAATTTCGTGACGCATTCCTGAATATAATAAAATGCTTGTTTTTTTAAAACCATATTGACGATATTTTCTTGCAATTTTTTCAACGCCTTTACCAAAATTACCAACCGGATCACTCATTCCACCAATAAAAAATATTGGTAAGATTTTCCGAGTTTTAATAATATTTTTCTTTTTCATAATATACAATAAACCTGTAAACATATCTTTAACAGCACTAGCAGTAAATATTTGTCCCGTTAAGGGGTCATTTCTAAATTTTTCTTGAATATTTTTATCACGAGTTAATCAAGCTAAATCATTATCTTTTTCTTTAATTTTCTTACTAAATTTTTTATAAGTTAAATTATTAATAAAATTACTAGGAGCGTGTAATGGTTGTCGTTTTTGTAAATATTTAGCAATAAATTTACCAGTTCATAATTGCATTTTTGATTTTCAAGTAGTTGCACAAATAACTAATGATTCAATAGTATAAGAGTATAATGTTGCATAATGTCGCGCTAAAAATGAACCCATTGATTGCCCTAACATTGTAATTCCTAATTTAGGATAATGATGAACAATATAATCATTCACTACTTTTAAATCTAATACCAGCTTATCTCAACCATCCTTAACACTAAAAAACCCTAAGTGGTCTTTATTATCAGTAACCGTTTTTCCGTGCCCCCGAAGATCATTACCAATAACGATTCAACCATTAGCATTTAAATACTTAGCAAATTCATCATAACGAAAAGTATATTCACTTGACCCATGTACTAATTGCATGACCCCTTTAGGTTCACTGACTTGATCTCATATATATAAATGAAGTTCATTATTATCAAACGATAAAATTTTTAATTCTTGCATTTTTTCATCTTCCTTTTCTAAAATTACTACTTTAAGTACAAAACTTAATTTCTATAATGTTACTTTGAATATCTGATGACTAAAACTATTATAAGAATTATGCCATATATAATGATTATATTATAAATTAAGCAATAAATTTTAAATTAAACTTTTAATTTTGTCGAAAACTCTTGATAAAATAAAAAAAATCATCAACTTGATAATTTTAAAAGGCTTTTATGTAAAATTACTATTTTTACTTTAACTTTTTTATACATTAGACTTCTTGCAAAATTAATATGATAATTATAATTTTTAAATTTAAAATAAATATAAAAGTGTTATTAAAATAATTTTTAGATTATTTTTACAAATATTTTGTCATTAAAACATAATAAAAATTATTATTTACAATAAAAAAAGACTGAAATTTTAAATTATCAAATATATTTAAACTAATAGTTGTAAATTATAAATTGAAGCTATTAAATTAAATCTTAAAGCAAATCTTTTTCTACGATTTCGATATTTTTCACTAATAATTTTAAATTTTTTAAGTATAGCAAAAACATTTTCAATAACAATTCTCATTTTTGAAATTCGCTCATTATTTTGCTTTTCTTCTTTATTTAAAGGGTTTTTCTTTGATTTTCTTTTAGGAATTAAAACATTATGATTAATTTTTTGTATGCCTTGATAACCTAAATCCACTAAAACAGTTGTTTCTGGTAAAAATTTAATTTTTGAATCTTTTAAAATTTTAAAGTCATGGTTTTTACCATAAGAAAAATCAGAACTAATAATTTTTTTACTATCTTTTTCAATTATAACTTGTGTTTTTATTGTGTGTTTTTTCTTTTTTCCTGAGTAGTGCTGTTTTTGTCTTTTTTTGGGCGTTGGATTTGGCTTTCAGTTACATCAATTATAACAGTCTTATCTTTGAAATAATCTTTTAATAGTGATTTTTGACCAGTAAGTTGTTGAAAATTAGGGTGTTTTATTAAAGTGTCTTCAATTCATTTGATATTTCTATAACAACTACTTTCACTAATATCATAACTTTTTGCAATATGAAAATAAGTTCTATATTCTCTTCAATATTCTAAAGTCATTAAAATACGATTTTCTAATGATAATTTATTGGTTCTTCCGCGACGAAATCTCTTTTTTAATTCTTCTATTTTTAAAATTTCTAGCATTTTATTAAAAGTAGTATGTTTAATACCAGTTAATCTTAAAAAATTTTTATCACTTATTTGATTATTTTTTTTAAATTTCATTTAAATTCCACCTTTTTATTAAAAACAACAATTCAATTATATTTTAAATTAATTTTGCAAGAAGTCTATTAAAATATAATACCGCTGTTTGTTGGTTTGGAGTTAAACCCTTATGTTGGTATTTTCATTTTCAGAGATTTAAATAATTTTGAATATTAGTAAAACCTAAACCATGATAATGAATTAAGGTTTCTTTAAGACTAGATTGTAATTTACTGATTTTATATTTAAGTTACGATAACTAGCTTCAGGATTAATTGTTGTTTTAGTTACACATAAAGTAGAATTTGTTTGTTTTGCTACTAAAAAATATAATTTTTGCATATCAGAAGTAATAATTGAATTTTCGTTAATTAATTCTTTGTTCATATTTTCAATAACTCATTGTTTTTGTAAACGTTTGGTGTTTGTGGATTTAACATAAATATTGTTATTATTATCAATTGCCATTTGAATACAGCATTTAGTATTAGTTGCGAATGGGTCAAGGTGAATTCTTCGTGGATCAGTTTTATATTTGAAATTTCCTTTATGGATTTCTTTAATAAATGTTTCATCGATTTGGATTTTACCAGATAATTTTTTAAATTTTAATTGGGTATTTTCTAATTGTTTTGATTTCATTAATTTTTGACGATTATATCAAGCAGTTTTTAATGTAGTTTTAATAAAACGAGAAATTGTTTTACTAGATTGCCCCAGCAATGAAATTTGAATCAATAAATTTCATTGTTCATAATTTAAATGACTTCAATAGACTTCTTGCAAAATTAATTTAAAATATAATTGAATTGTTGTTTTTAATAAAAAGGTGGAATTTAAATGAAATTTAAAAAAAATAATCAAATAAGTGATAAAAATTTTTTAAGATTAACTGGTATTAAACATACTACTTTTAATAAAATGCTAGAAATTTTAAAAATAGAAGAATTAAAAAAGAGATTTCGTCGCGGAAGAACCAATAAATTATCATTAGAAAATCGTATTTTAATGACTTTAGAATATTGAAGAGAATATAGAACTTATTTTCATATTGCAAAAAGTTATGATATTAGTGAAAGTAGTTGTTATAGAAATATCAAATGAATTGAAGACACTTTAATAAAACACCCTAATTTTCAACAACTTACTGGTCAAAAATCACTATTAAAAGATTATTTCAAAGATAAGACTGTTATAATTGATGTAACTGAAAGCCAAATCCAACGCCCAAAAAAAGACAAAAACAGCACTACTCAGGAAAAAAGAAAAAACACACAATAAAAACACAAGTTATAATTGAAAAAGATAGTAAAAAAATTATTAGTTCTGATTTTTCTTATGGTAAAAACCATGACTTTAAAATTTTAAAAGATTCAAAAATTAAATTTTTACCAGAAACAACTGTTTTAGTGGATTTAGGTTATCAAGGCATACAAAAAATTAATCATAATGTTTTAATTCCTAAAAGAAAATCAAAGAAAAACCCTTTAAATAAAGAAGAAAAGCAAAATAATGAGCGAATTTCAAAAATGAGAATTGTTATTGAAAATGTTTTTGCTATACTTAAAAAATTTAAAATTATTAGTGAAAAATATCGAAATCGTAGAAAAAGATTTGCTTTAAGATTTAATTTAATAGCTTCAATTTATAATTTACAACTATTAGTTTAAATATATTTGATAATTTAAAATTTCAGTCTTTTTTTATTGTAAATAATAATTTTTATTATGTTTTAATGACAAAATATTTGTAAAAATAATCTAAAAATTATTTTAATAACACTTTTATATTTATTTTAAATTTAAAAATTATAATTATCATATTAATTTTGCAAGAAGTCTAATAAATAAAATGATTACGAAAAGCGTCAAAACTTGCACGGCAATTTTTACATAAATATTTTTGTTTTCCTTCTGAATTATGTCCATTTTTTTTAAGGGCCTGTCCAAAATTCTGTGTCTCGATAATTCATTCTGAATTATACTTAAACGAAGGAGAACAGAAAATGACAAAAAAAAATAAAAAAAGAACCTGATACAACTGATAAAGTTGTTGATTATTTTTTAGAAAATATTGATAATCCACAAGATTTATTTAAAGGCAATACTATTTTTCAGGAATTTACCAAAAAATTAACTGAACGAATGTTAAATACGGAAATTAAAGATCATCTTGAAACTGATGAGAATCATAATAAAAGAAATGGCAACACACAAAAAACCATTATTACTAAAAATGGTTCAATCGCAATTGATGTACCAAGAGATCGAAATAGTACTTTTGAACCAGTAATTATTCCGAAAAGACAAAGAAGATTTGATAACTTTGATCAAAAAGTAATTTCTTTATATGCAAGAGGAATGACAATTTCTGATATCAAAGCACAATTGCAAGAATTCTATCACGGAGCAGAAATTTCAGAAAGTTTAATTAGTCAAATAACTGATGATGTTATTGAAGAAGTTAAAATGTGACAAACTAAACCTTTAGAGAAGATTTATCCGATTGTTTATTTTGATTGTATTGTTGTTAAAGTAAAGCAAGATAAACGAATAATAAATAAAGCAGTTTATCTTGCCTTAGGAATTAATTTAGATGGTTTAAAAGATATTTTAGGAATGTGAATTAGCGAGAATGAGGGAGCCAAATTTTGACTTAATAATCTCCCTCTTACGGAAATGAAAAATCGTGGCTTACAAGATATTCTTGTTGCTTGTAGCGATAATTTAACTGGAATGTCTGATGCAATAGAAGCTGTGTTCCCAAAAACACAGCACCAATTATGCATCGTTCATCAAATTCGTAATAGTTTAAAATTTGTCCCTTACAAAGATCGCAAACTTGTAGCTAATGATTTAAAATCAATTTATACAGCAATTAATGAAGAAATAGCGCTAGTTGCTTTAGATCATTTTTCAGAAAAATGAAATAAAAAGTATCCACAAATTACTAAATCATGAAAAAATAACTGAAATAATTTAATAATTTTTCTTGAATATCCTCAAGAATTTAGAAGGATTATTTACACAACTAATGCGATTGAATCTGTTAATAGTCAACTAAGAAAAGTCATTAAGAATAAAAAGATTTTTCCTAATGATGCATCAGTTTTTAAAATATTTTATTTAGCATTTCAAAATATGGTTAAGAAATGAACGATGCCAATTCAAAATTGGGGTAGTGCAATTTCACATTTAATGATAAAATTTGAGGACAGAGTGAATTTAAGTTAATTACTTAGAGACACAGTTAATTGTACAGTCCCATTTTTAACGCAATGGTAAGATTCACATTTAGGGCATTTATAATACCGTGCGCTCTAAATTTTTGATCAATTTCATTTAAACGTTTTTGTTTTTTTATTAATTCTGCTTGTTGTTTGACTTTTTCATAAAATTCTAAAAATTGATCATCTGTTAAAGTATTTACTAGTTCTTGAATTATTTTTTCCATAATTATTATCCACCTCTATCATATTAAAAATATACCTAAAATTAAGTATATTCAATAAATATCAAGAGTTTTCGACAAAATTAAAAAAACAATAATATAATAAAATTACCTTATATATGATATAATATTAAATAATTAATATTAGAAAAGAGATGATTATTATAATGAGTACTGCATCAATCATTATGACAACCTTGGGATGTGTTATTGGTTATTTAGTTGGTTCACTATCACCAGCAATTCTTATTAGTAAATATTATTTTAAAACTGATGTCCGTAATCATTATTCCAAAAATGCGGGAGCTACTAATGCTGCCAGAATTATGGGAACCAAATTTGGTTTAATTATTCTTATTTTAGATGGTTTAAAAATTGGTCTTGTTTTAGCAATTGTAAAATTACCATCACTAATTAATTCACCAACCTTTACTCTTAGTGAAAGCTCAGTTTATATTAGTGCTGTTTTTGCTGTTTTCGGACATTGTTTGCCAATTTATCATAAATTTAAAGGTGGTAAAGGTGTTGGACCCTTTTTAGGTTTTACACTTTTTCTTAATCCAATTTATTTCATTATTGCAACTATTGTATGATGAACAATATTTCTAACTATTCGCATTGTTTCTATTGCTTCATTAATATGTGCCATATCTATTTTTTGTTGCTCCTGAATTACACAAATAAACAATTTGCCTGTAAATATGTGAATTAATCATTCTGAGTTATTTTTTTCTTACTTATTGCCTAATTATTGAACCCAATTAATTGTTGGTTTGATTGTTTTAATTGTTATTTTACGACACTATCAAAATATTTATCGAATTTTTACTGGACAAGAAAAACAATTTAGTAATAAAAAATAACACAAAAAATGCTCTGCTAAAATTTTATTGGCAGAGCATTTTTCTATTTTTTAAGATTAGAACATAAAAATTTGTTAGTTTCATATTCTTTATTGAAGTTATTTTTTTATCATTCTTATTCAATGATTTAAATCCCCCATTTTTGTTTTAAAAAAGGTTTAAACTTTATAAAGTTTAAACCTTAATCTTTTTTTTATTGCAGAACACATTCCCAAACTGCTATAGCTTCTAAAAATATTTAAAAACTGACTATTTTTCAATGCTAATAGGTAAGTCATCCTAAGTTATTTTATTTATTAGTTATGCATTATTCTAATAAATAAATGGTATTAACTTATTTTTTAAATATATAATAAAAAAATATAATTCTCAATGATAAATCTATAAAATTTTGTAAATCACACACAATTATTAGACTATGCTTCTCTTAATTGATTTCATCATACCATATTTTGTATTATTAAAATTAAAAAAATTTTTTAATTTTGTCGAAAACTCTTGATAAAATAAAAAAATCATCAACTTGATAATTTTAAAAGGCTTTTATGTAAAATTACTATTTTTACTTTAACTTTTTTATACATTAAAATATAATACCGCTGTTTGTTGGTTTGAAGTTAAACCCTTATGTTGGTATTTTCATTTTCAGAGATTTAAATAATTTTGAATATTAGTAAAACCTAAACCATGATAATGAATTAAGGTTTCTTTAAGACTAGATTGTAATTTACTGATTTTATTTAAGTTACGATAACTAGCTTCAGGATTAATTGTTGTTTTAGTTACACATAAAGTAGAATTTGTTTGTTTTGCTACTAAAAAATATAATTTTTGCATATCAGAAGTAATAATTGAATTTTCGTTAATTAATTCTTTGTTCATATTTTCAATAACTCATTGTTTTTGTAAACGTTTGGTGTTTGTGGATTTAACATAAATATTGTTATTATTATCAATTGCCATTTGAATACAGCATTTAGTATTAGTTGCGAATGGGTCAAGGTGAATTCTTCGTGGATCAGTTTTATATTTGAAATTTCCTTTATGGATTTCTTTAATAAATGTTTCATCGATTTGGATTTTATCAGATAATTTTTTAAATTTTAATTGGGTATTTTCTAATTGTTTTGATTTCATTAATTTTTGACGATTATATCAAGCAGTTTTTAATGTAGTTTTAATAAAACGAGAAATTGTTTTACTAGATTGCCCCAGCAATGAAATTTGAATCAATAAATTTCATTGTTCATAATTTAAATGACTTCAATAAATAAAATGATTACGAAAAGCGTCAAAACTTGCACGGCAATTTTTACATAAATATTTTTGTTTTCCTGGTCGCGTTTAGTTTTCTTAGGTATTTTTTTAAAAAAGAAAAAATAATCATTTACTATAAATTATTTCAATATGCAAATTAAGTATATATTTCTTATGTATGATTTTTTTTATTTTATCAAGAGTTTTCGACAAAATTAAAATAAAAAATTATTTTAATGTTGTTTTTATAAGCATTTTACTTAGTTTCTATAGAATTTTATTGAGATTATGTTTGTTAATATTAAATATTTTGTTTTATTACTTATTTTTCAAATAAAACGATAATTAAATTGTAGTTACTTTTCTTTCAAAATTAATCAAATATTTTTCCACCTAACAAAATTAAAACCTCCTTCTATTTTATTAAAAATAAAAATGCTTATATTTTTATATAAGCATTTTAGCATCAAATTAGTAATAAATTTTTCGATTTAACGAATAAGATTTCTAAATTAATTATCTTTTAAATAAGCAATTAACTCTTTTGTTGTTGTTTTATTTTTAATAATAGCATTTAATTCCGCAAATGAAACTGTTTTCATTTTTGTTAATGTTTCAAACTGTTGATATAACTTTTTAATAGTTAACTCACCTAATCCTTTAACTTTTTTTAACGAATTAACAAATAAAGAATTAGTTCGTTGTTGACGATGAAATGAAATTGTATAATTATGTACCTCTTCTTGAACTTTAGTTAATCAATGAAATAAAGCACTCTTTTTAGCAATATCTAACCGATAACCTTTATTATCTAATAAATAATCCGTTTTGTGACGACTATTCTTAACAAGTCCGACAACTGGTAAAGTAATATTTAAATTTTCTAATTGCAACTGCACACTATCAATTTGTAATTTACCACCATCAACAATAATTAATTCCGGCATTGGTTCGTGATTCATTAATTTTTTTCAATAACGACGATAAACTAAATTTTGTAAATAATGATAGTCCCCTTGTTGTTCAATTTGAATTTTATAACGACGAAACAGTTTTTTAATTGCTTGACCATTTTGATAAACAATAACCCCACCAATAACATTATCATGTCCTAAATTGGCAATATCCATAATTTCAATATATTGTGGTGTTGCGATTTTTAAAAGCTTTCCTAATTGTTCAACAATCTCATAATAACGATATTTAATTTGATAGGAATCAACAAGTTGTTGCTTTAATAATTCTTGAGCATTCTTAGTAGCTAAAGAAATAATTTCTTGCATTTTTTTAGTAAGCTTATTAATAATTTTAATATTTAATGCTTCTGCCAAATCATCTAAAACAATATTTGCCACATATAATTCTTGGGGAACAGTATTGTTAATATATAACTGTTGTAAATAATTTCTCATTGCATCAGTTAAATCATCATTAAATAAAGTAAAAATTTGCTCATCTTTAGAAAGCAATTGTCCATTACGATAAAATAATGCTGTTATTGATAATTTATGATCTTTAATAGCATAACCAATAAAATCACGATTACGAAAATCAGGAAATTGAACAAACTGATGAGAAATAAATAATTGTAACTTATCTAAAACATTTTTTAATCTTTGCGCTTCTTCATATTGTAAATTAATCGCTGCTTGTTGCATTCGCTCAGTAATCTTATTTTTAATATCTTGATTTTTTCCTTGAAAAAAATCATTAATTTTCTTTTTCATCAAGGCATAATATTCCTCAGGAACCTTTTTAAAACAAGCACCTGAACATAATTGCAAATGATAATATAAGCACGGCGTTCCTAAACTTCCTTTACATCTTCGCAAAGGAAATAATTGTTGCAATATCTTTAAAACTTCCCTTGCTCCCGTGCCATCAGGAAAAGGACCATAATACTTACCATTATCTTTTTGAACTTTACGAACAAAACGATATTCAGGATTATTTTCATCAGTAATTTTAATATAAGGATAGGTTTTATCATCATTTAATAAAATATTATATCGGGGACGCTTATCTTTAATTAAATTATGTTCTAACAATAATGCTTCTTTTTCATTAATTGTTAAAATATAATCCACATCAACAATTTCACGAACTAATTTAGTAGTTTTAAAATTATGTACTTTATTAAAATAATTATTTACCCGCTGTTGAATATTTTTTGCTTTACCAACATAAATTAATTGTCGCGCTTCATTATAAAACTGATAACATCCCGAACTTTGTGGTAAATTTTTAATTTTTGATTGTAAAACAAGGGGTTTAACTCACACCATTATCAAAATTCCTACTCTTTATTCATAATCAAAACTTCACGAGGTTTGGACCCGGACCCGTTGTTTTGCGGTCCAACAATACCATTAGCTTCTAAACTATCAATTAATCTTGCTGCCCGATTATAATCAACACCAAATCTTCGTTGAATTAATGAAGCTGATGCCTTTTTATTGGCAATAACAAAATCACAAATCTCATCATACAATTCATCATCTTCACCTGTAATAATATGACTAGTATTCATCCTTTGTGTGGATTCATGGAATTGTTCATTAAACTGCGGTTTTTGTTGCTGAGAAATAAATTTAATTAACGCACTGATGTCTTCGTCATTAATATATACCCCCTGAGCTCTAGTTGGTGTTATTTGACCATAAGGAGCAAATAACATATCACCACCCCCCCCACTACCAATTAACTTTTCAGCTCCCATACTATCTAAAATTGTTCTAGAATCAATTGAAGAACTAACAGCAAAAGCAATTCTGGATGGAATATTATTTTTTATAACACCAGTAATAATATCTGTTGATGGTCTTTGCGTTGCAATAATTAAATGAATTCCTGAAGCTCGTGCCATTTGCGTTATTCGCATAATACTTTCTTCAACTTCTTTTCCCGCAACAACCATTAAATCAGCAAGCTCATCAATAATTATCACAATATATGGTAACATTTCTTCAATTGCCACCTTTTGATTATAACTAGCAATATTTCGCACGCCAATATTAGAAAAAATAATATATCTTCGTTCCATTTCACTAATAATTTGTTTTAAAGCACGATTGGCTTTTCTTAAATCAGTAATTACGGGTACTAATAAATGTGGCAAATTATTGTATACCGATAATTCAACGCGTTTTGGATCAATTAACAAAAATTTTACTTCATGCGGTTTAACCCGAAGAATTAAAGAAGCAATAATACTATTAATACAAATTGATTTTCCACTACCAGTAGCATCCGCAATTAGTAAATGTGGCATCTTATCTAATTCCGCAAATAAAATTTTTCCCATTACATTTTTACCAATGGCAATTAATAATTTACTATCTTTCTTATTAAGGGGAACATTTTCCATCACTTCACGAATCGTAACTAATGCTGGTGAAATATTTGGAATTTCAATGCCCACTGCTGACTTGCCATGAATTGGTGCTTCTAAACGAATATCTTTTGACGCTAAAGCTAACTTAATATCATTTTCTAACGAAGTAATCTTACTTACCTTAACGCCCATTCCTAGTTCAATTTCAAACTTAGTTACTGCCGGCCCAATATTAATATTAGTAACTCGCGCTTCAATATTAAAATGTTTAAAAAGACGATGAATTTTTTCAACATTATTTTTTGCAGTTTTAATATTTAAATCACGATTAACACTAATTATTGGTTTTGTTAAAAGACTAACTGGTGGCAATTGATAATTAGGATTAATTATTGAAGGAAAATAATTACTTGGTATTATTGAAGAAGAAACTTTATTATCCAAAGGATTAATCTCTTCAATAAATTCTGGAGACAAATTATCACTAATAACAACTGCTTGTTTTGTTTGATTATCGGATTGATCAATAGCTGAAAATACCTCATCTAATGCTGATGAACTAGTTGGATAAGATTTTATCTGTTCTTTTTGAATTGGCGGTTGTTCTTTATTAAAAGGTGTTAAATAACTATTAGCAGCAAAATCTTTGCGCACCACATCTAATTCCATTAATGATGTTTGATCATAACCAAAATCATCACGAGAAAATGCTTGTTGATGATACTCTTGTTCTTTAATTACCTTCTCATTAAGATTAATTTTTGGTGTTAACTTCGAATCTCAATTATCAATATGGTGATAATTTTTATTACTATAAATATCATCAAATAATAAATCTTCATTGATTAATGAATGATGCAAATCAACCGATGGTAATTTAATCGTAATATCAGAATTTTTTGTTGTATGTAAAACTTGCCGATCATTACCATTAATATTTTTAACATTAACAGTTTCAAAATATTGTTGATATTTCTTCTCAGCATTTTTCTTATTTTTAACATTCTTATTAGCCATAAAACTAACAATATGTAAACTATTATGTTTCTTATTAACTTTTCATTGATAAAGATATCAAGGATTTCCTGTTAAAATTCAAAGAATAATTGTTGTTAAAAAAACAAAACTACATATTAAAGAAACAATTGTTGTTAAATAACCAAATACTGCTGAAAACAACATTCCAATAAAACCGCCACCAGCAAAAGGAATAAAATATGAACCATTAATATGAAAAAATTTCTTAATATCTAATCGTTGCATAAAAAGAGAATTTTGTAGTCAATTATCCGTATAAGCACTAATAACTTGCGAAAACCAACTTTGTTCTGCGTTAATAGAAGAACGATTATAACTAATCAATAATACAATATCATTCACAAATCAACAAATAGCTAAAACAAGTAATATTATCATTACTTGAACTCGTTTCTTAATTTTAATTTGAATACCACCAAAAATTGCAAAACTAACTACTAAAATAACAAAATAGATAATGTATTTAAATCATCCAAAAAGAAAATTGAAAAAAACATCATCTAAAAATTGACCAATAACCGTTAAACGAGCAAGCGCCAAAATACTAGCAAAAATAATGAACAAAGCTCATATTTTCCCACCAATTTTATCACTACGCCGAATTTTCTTCTTTAACTGAATAATTTTGGATTTCGCTTGTTGTTCTTGTTCATATTTTGTAGCATTGCGAGGATTATTTTCAAACTCGACAAAATCACTACTTATTTTATTGCTATCCATCCTTTTATCTCCTCATATTTTTTAAGTAATAGTTAATTTATCTCATTAATTATTGCTAAAACCATCGGATTTTTACCTGTTTCTTGACGACATAACTCTTGCAACTCACTACGGATTTGATTTTTAACTGTTGTACCATCAAACTCTGATTTTTTTTGATGTTCTTCAACAATGGTACGAACTTTAGCTTGCATTTTATTAGTTAATTCCTCATCATCTTGAATAAAAACAACCCCACGCATTTGCACATCAACTAAAGAAACAATCTCTTTACTACGACGATTTAATGTAATTCCACTAATTAAAACTCCATCACGAGCTAATTGCTTTCTTTCATTTAAAACAACAGCACCAATATCGCCAACCCCGAGACCATCAACATAAATATTATTACATTTTAAAGAAACTGGTGATGGTCCCAATTTACCATTAATAAACTCTAAAATTTGACCACTATCCTTAATTAAAATATTATTAATTAGAATTCCTGCTTCTTGAGCACTATTTTGCGCACTAACAAAATTTTTATGTAATCCTTTAATTGGCATAAAAAATTTTGGTTTCATAATTCCAATCATCATCTTAATATCTTCATATGAAGCATTCATATCTCATACTTTTTTATCGGATAACGCCATAAAACGAGCATCAGTTCTTGCCAATTCATCCAATATTCTCGCATGTTTTAATTCATAACCAGGAATCGGTGGCGTTGCTAAAATCACAGTATCTGACTTTTCTATTTCTAAATGCTCATCATCGCCACTAATAATTTTATATAATCTTGTATAAAGTCGCTCACCACTACCTGTAACAAAAATTACTGAATTATCATTAATAGCATCACTAGTTAAATTTCTAAACTTAATTTTATTAAATTGCAAATAAGTTCCTGACTTAAATTCTTCTAAAATTGATTTTAATGTGCCCCCCATAACGATGGAATCACGATTAGTTTCACTAACCAACTCCAAAATTTCACTTATTTTATATAAATCCTGTTCATGACAAGCAATAATAATTTTAGACTTGGCTGCCTTAAAAGTTGATTCCACTAACTTCTTACATTTATGATTAGGTGCCGTATAATCATTACGACTAGCATAACCAGAATCACTCATCAATAATAAAATTTTATTACTAGCAATTTTTGCTAAGTGTGCCATATCTGTAGCAAAATTACTGCGTTCTTCACTATCAAAAATATAATCACCCGTATAAACAATAGTGCCATCAACAGTCTTTAAAGCAAAGCCAAAACTTCCTGGAATACAAGTTGTCGTATTAAAAACTTCAATTTCATTATCACCAAAAGATAACATATCCTTTTCTTTAATTTCAATTAATTCATTTTCACTATGTCATACCTTAAACTTGTACAGTTTTTGTTTAATTAAAAAGATTGTTAATTTACTAGCATAAATAGAAATTTTAATATCCTTTAAAAGATATGTTATTGCTCCAAAACATTCCTCTGATGGTTTAGAAATAAATAATCCTTTAATCCGATTAACATTTTCTTTTAAATAAGAAAAATCGGGAATAACAGTATCAATTCCTAATGCTTCTCGTTCAGGGATTTTACTACCAGCATCAAAAATAAATATATCATGGTTAACTTCCACCACATACATATTTTTTCCGCGTTCATCAAGTCCCCCCAATGCAAAAACTTTTATTGTTGCCATAACTATTTTTTTCTCCTCTAATTTAATATAATTTTATTTTAAAATATTGCTTTTATTATTATAACACATTGATTATGCACCTAAGCAGAGAATAATTTTTTAATTTTGTCGAAAACTCTTGATATTTATTGAATATACTTAATTTTAGGTATATTTTTAATATGATAGAGGTGGATAATAATTATGGAAAAAATAATTCAAGAACTAGTAAATACTTTAACAGATGATCAATTTTTAGAATTTTATGAAAAAGTCAAACAACAAGCAGAATTAATAAAAAAACAAAAACGTTTAAATGAAATTGATCAAAAATTTAGAGCGCAAGGTATTAAATGCCCTAAATGTGAATCTTACCATTGCGTTAAAAATGGACATAATTCAGAAGGAAAACAAAAATATTTATGTAAAAATTGCCGTGCAAGTTTTGACGCTTTTCGTAATCATTTTATTTATTGAAGTCATTTAAATTATGAACAATGAAATTTATTGATTCAAATTTCATTGCTGGGGCAATCTAGTAAAACAATTTCTCGTTTTATTAAAACTACATTAAAAACTGCTTGATATAATCGTCAAAAATTAATGAAATCAAAACAATTAGAAAATACCCAATTAAAATTTAAAAAATTATCTGGTAAAATCCAAATCGATGAAACATTTATTAAAGAAATCCATAAAGGAAATTTCAAATATAAAACTGATCCACGAAGAATTCACCTTGACCCATTCGCAACTAATACTAAATGCTGTATTCAAATGGCAATTGATAATAATAACAATATTTATGTTAAATTCACAAACACCAAACGTTTACAAAAACAATGAGTTATTGAAAATATGAACAAAGAATTAATTAACGAAAATTCAATTATTACTTCTGATATGCAAAAATTATATTTTTTAGTAGCAAAACAAACAAATTCTACTTTATGTGTAACTAAAACAACAATTAATCCTGAAGCTAGTTATCGTAACTTAAATAAAATCAGTAAATTACAATCTAGTCTTAAAGAAGCCTTAATTCATTATCATGGTTTAGGTTTTACTAATATTCAAAATTATTTAAATCTCTGAAAATGAAAATACCAACATAAGGGTTTAACTCCAAACCAACAAACAGCGGTATTATATTTTAATGTATAAAAAAGTTAAAGTAAAAATAGTAATTTTACATAAAAGCCTTTTAAAATTATCAAGTTGATGATTTTTTTTATTTTATCAAGAGTTTTCGACAAAATTAAAATAAAAAATTATTTTAATGTTGTTTTTATAAGCATTTTACTTAGTTTTTATAACCTTTTATTAAGATTATGTTTGTTAATATTAAATATTTTGTTTTATTACTTATTTTTCAAATAAAACGATAATTAAATTGTAGTTACTTTTCTTTCAAAATTAATCAAATATTTTTCCACCTAACAAAACTTTACGCGTCCATTAAAACTGGTAAACTTTTCTTTTGGTTGTGTGGTGGCGACCACCCACAATTTATCGTGCTTTAACACATACCAACATTATTAATTCACTTGTATTTAATTTTCAAAGAACAAATTTTTAACACCCTATAAAATAAAAAGACAATCATTGCCGACTGTCTTAATACTTATTCAAATCTTTACCTACCTAACAAAACTTTATGCGCCCGATTTTAACTTCTTTTAAATTTGTTATTTTTGCAATAAAATTAATAAATAATAGAAAAAACTAAATCGTAATTTGTAATTTTTGCAGTCTTATGCTTTTAAAAATTCTATTTATTCTCTCTTCACATATAAACTAAGCAATCAGCTGGTTCACCACAAGCACAAGTACCCGCATTTTCTTTATCTTCTTTAAATTCTACTTGTGCATCAAAAAATTCTGAATAACCAGTTTCAATTGATTTATTTGCTAATGGTCCTTTCTTAACAGCCATAATAATTGTTTTTCCTTCGCTTAATGCTGATGCCACTAAATCAGCATTACCATCAAAGATTTCTACAACATTTTCTAAGTTTTTAGGCATTACCACCATTATACTCCTTAAAAATATATCTTCCTTACTAATTAATAGCTTCAATAGCCACAGTAATAACTTTTCTTAAAGCATCACAAGAACTATTAAATTGGTCTTGTTCTTGTTCACTAATATCCAATTGTACTACTCTTTCAATGCCATTACTTCCTATGACTGCAGGAATACCTGTATAAATATCTTTTTGGTGATATTCACCGTTTAAATAAGCACCCACAGGTAAAATCACTTGTTCATCATTTAAAACTGCTTTAACAATTCTTGCTAAACAAACACCAATTCCATAATGAGTAGCTTTTTTTAATTTAATTATTTCATAAGCTTTTTGAATAACCAATTTATGAATTGATTTTAATGTTTCATCATTAATCAACTGGTTTTTCTTTAAAGTCATTAAATTTTCAGCACCAACAATTGCTTTGGAATATAATGCAACGGATGAATCACCGTGTTCACCAGCAATATATGCGGTCACCGATGTTGGTGAAATTTTAAAATGTTCTCCTAAAGCAAACATTAATCGTGAAGAATCAAGAATTGTTCCTGATCCAAAAATACGATTTGTAGCAAAACCACTAATTTTTTGAGCAACGAAGGTTAATACATCAACAGGATTAGAAGCAATAATTATAATACCACTAAATCCAGAATTTTTAATTTCTTTCATAATATTACTAATTATTTTAGCATTATCAACTACTAAATCTAGTCTTGTTTCATCCGGTTTTTGCGGACGACCAGCAGTAATAACAATAATATCAGCATCTTTACAATCAAGATATGAACCGTTTGTTACTTTATGAAAGGGTCTTTCTTGTCATGCTAAAGTATCTTCAAAGTCTAATCTATTACCGTGGGCAACATCTTGAAAAGCATCAATTAAAACATATTCTGATGCTAAACCAGTATTAATGCAAGAATACAGGAATGATGAGCCTACTGCTCCACAACCAACTAAAACTATTTTTCTTCTATTATTCAATATTACCTACCTCCTATTAAGTTTATTTTATCATTTTTTTAACATAAATTATTTTTTTAATTTTGTCGAAAACTCTTGATAAAATAAAAAATAATTTTTATGTGTAAAAATTCAATAATATGATAAAATCATAGCGAATAAAAATGACAATAACAAGAAAGGCAGGGTTAGTTTAGTAATTAAATAATATAATTAGCTGATTGTTTTACTTCTTCAAAGCAATACCTAAGAAAACTAAACGCGACCAATAGTAAAATATAGGTATTTTATGGAAAATATATTAAAATAAGTATGGTGAAAAGTAACAAGGAGGAATAATATGTCACAAAACCAATTTCAAAATGAAAACGATAATTATAATCGTGAGCAGTCAATTAATACTATTAAGATGTTAGGTGTTGAAGCTGTCAATCAAGCTAATTCAGGGCATCCGGGAATTGTTTTAGGGGCAGCACCAATGAGTTATGCACTATTTAGTGAACATTTATATTGTAATCCGCAAGATCCCCAATGAATTAATCGTGATCGGTTTATTTTATCAGCTGGACATGGGTCAGCATTATTGTATGCGTTATTACATTTAAGTGGTTATGATATTAGTATTGATGAAGTTAAAAATTTTCGGCAATTGGATTCAATTACTCCTGGACATCCAGAAAGAAACTTAACACCTGGTGTTGAAGCAACAACGGGACCATTAGGGCAAGGATTAGCAATGGGCGTTGGTTGTGATTTAGTAAGAACTTTTCTGGCACATAAATATAATAAACCTGATTTTAATATTTTTGACTATCATACTTATATTATTTGTAGTGATGGTGATTTACAAGAAGGTATAAGTCAAGAAGCAATTAGTTTAGCAGGTCATTTAAAATTAAGTAATTTAATTGTTTTATATGACTCTAATGATATTCAATTAGATGGTCCCGTAAGTTTATCACAAAGTGAAAATACAAAACAGCGGTTTTTAAGTGCTAATTGAAATTATATTTTAGTTACTGCGGGTAGTGACTTTAAAGCAACTAGTCAAGCAATAACACAAGCTAAAGCGGAAACAGAAAAGCCAACTTTAATTGAAATTAAAACTATTATTGGTGTTGGGGCTTCAAAAGCAGGAACTAGCAGTGTTCATGGTGCCCCTTTAGGAAATGATATTATTAAGTTAAAAGAAAATTTAAAGTGAGATTATGAACCATTTTTTGTTCCTGATGATGTAAAAAATGATTTTAAAGTTAGAGTTGCACAAAGAGGCCAACAACAACAACAAATTTGAAATCAAATGTGAACTGAATATGCTAATAAATATGTTACTGAATATAAGGAAATTAATGATACTTTGTATCATAACTATAATTTTACTGCTGATGACTTTCAAGATATTTTAATTGAACAAGATTTGGCAACAAGAGATTGTTCATCAATGGTATTAAAAACTATTAGTAAAAAATTGCCGTTATTTATTGGTGGTAGTGCTGATTTATCATCATCAACAAAAGTTTTAGGAAGTGATGGATACTTTGCATCTAATAATTTACAAGGTCGTAATATTATGTTTGGTGTTCGTGAATTTGGGATGGGTGCTATTAGTAATGGTATGCTATTACAAAAAACTGTTCGCTCCTTTGTCGCTACTTTTTTAATTTTTAGTGATTATATGAAACCTGCAATCCGTTTAGCTTCATTAATGGAAATTCCTAATATTTTTGTTTTTAGTCACGATTCAATTGCTGTTGGTGAAGATGGACCAACCCATCAACCGATAGAACAAATTTCAATGTTAAGAGCATTACCTAACTTAAATGTTTTTCGTCCTTGTGATATGAAAGAAACGATTGCTAGTTATATTTGTGCATTGAATAGTAAAGATAAGCCAACAGCCATTTTAGTTTCACGACAAAATTTACCGCAAATTATTTCTAGTGATGTTAATAAAGCATTAAAGGGCGGATATATTGTTAGTCCTGAAAAATCACAATTAGAATTAATAATTATTGCTACGGGTAGTGAAGTGCAATTAGCATTAAAAGTTCAGCAACAATTACAAAAAGAAAATATTAATACTATTCGTGTTGTTTCTATGCCTTCAACAACTGTTTTTGATTGTCAAGATGTGACTTATAAGTTAGAAGTGCTTCCACAAACTGTTAAAAAGATAAGTTTAGAAATGGCTTCAACTTGAGGATGACATAAATATGTTGATAATGGGATAACTTTTGGTATTGATAGATTTGGAATATCAGCACCAATGCAGGATATAATGAATGAATTAGGATTTACTGTTGATAATATTGCATTACAAGTTAAGCAATTATTACAAAAAGATAATATAAAGGAGAAAAGATAAAATGCCTTGATGAGCAGGATTGTTAATTGGTCTTGTTGGCGGTTTAGTAATAGGAGGGTTATTAGCATTTTTAATATCTAAAAAGATGTTTGAAAAGCAATTAAGAGATAATCCACCGGTTAATGAAAAAATGATTCGAGCAATGTATATGCAAATGGGAAGAAAACCTTCCGAATCACAAATTAAAGCTGTGATGAATGCGATGCGTCGTAATCAAAAAAAACCTTAGAACTAATAAAATAACTTTTTAAACTGCCATTATAAATATGGCAGTTTTTATATGGCAAATTTAGTTTGTAATAGAATACTATAAAAATTATTTTTGCTAATAATGATGTGGTCAACAAACTCAATTTTTAAAACTTTAGCGATATAAAAAAAATTAGGGCCTGTCCAAAATATATGGGGATGTTAAATTAGCGTCTAACCAAATTGTTCCTTGCTCCGTTTTACCAAACTTAACACCATTCTTTGCGTTAATAATTCAATCGTTAACCCACCACTTGCTAAATGATTATCTTGTTCTTTTTTACGAATCAATTCAATTCCAGCAGTAATATTCCCTCATTGGTCACTACCACCAATTTGAACTAAACATTGATAATTCTTATATAAATACCAAAAATCATATGCTTGTAAAAGCATATAAGAAAATTCAGTATAAGAAATTCCTGTTGCAAGTCTTGTTTTAATTGATTCCTTATCAAGCATATAATTAATCGTAAACTCTTTCCCCAAATCTCTTAAATAATCAATTAAATTTAATTTTGATATTCAATCATCATTATTTAAAACTTTAATATTATGATCTAATAATTTATCTAATTGTAAAGCAAGCGCATCACTATTTAATTTTACTGTTTTAGCATCTAATAATTTTCTTTCTTCAACTTTAAAACTCGGATCACCAATCATTGCCGTCGCACCACCCACCAATAACAGCAAGCGGTTTAAAACCCGCTAATGAAAAGCGATATAATAAAACAATTTGCAATAAATGTCCCACATGCAATGATGTTGCTGTTGGATCAATACCACAATAAACACTAGCATTACTATTCTTAGCCTGTTTTATTTTTTCACTATTAAGAGAGAGAGAGTAACTTGTTTTAAAAGTCCTCGGGCTTGCAATTCTTCTAAAAATTCCATTTCTTACCATTCTTTCTCTTATTTTTGTTTTTCATCAATTAAATTAACAATGCTCCGATTTTTTCAGTAACTTGCTGTTGATCATAAAATTTACTAGCGCGTTGATGAATATCATTAAAACGATTAACATAACTTTGCGCCCGAATATAACTAGTATCATCATAATGGGCATCATTAGTTGCTAAATTAACACTATTATCACTTTTTCGATTAATAAAATCAATTGGAATTGGATTAACATTTCTCGTCATATTTCTTCCTTCAACATATATTGAAAAATCTTGATATTTTTGAATTTTACGATTAATAATTTCTTGCTGAACATGCTCATTAACATATTCTTCAATTGAACTATATATAAGTCTTTGTTGTTCTAACTAATGATTGTGGTCTAATACTATAAGTATTATTTACTAATGAAAAATCTTTTGGTTTATCATTAGCAATATTTTCTTTACTAGCATTAGAACCTGTAATTGGTGAAATAATCTCTGTTGGTTCATAACCATATACTTGTTTTTGTTGCATTCAATTTCTTTGTTTACGACGATTTTCAGCAATTTTTGACTCTGCAATTTTTTGCTGATGACTATTTTCTTCATAAAGTTTTGATAATGGACCATTTAATCCATATTTAATTTTAAAATCATTAGTATTCATTATGACCCTCCTTTTAAAAGAAGCATGCGTTCTTTTAAATTATAACATAATCAAAATTAGATTTTTTGTACTAACTTATCATTTTCAATATTTTCACGACCAACTTTAGCAAAATTTTTATTATTTAATTGCACTAAATCACCAGTAAAATGAATACCAAACTTACCAATAGTCGCTCCCACACCATAAAAATCTACGGGGGTATTATCACTAACAAATCAACTAATCTTCGCTTTATCAAATCCAGAACTAACAATAATTTTTACATTATTAAAACCTTCATCATCCATTGCTTTTCTTAAAGCCTTAATTAAAATTGGATTTATACCCATAATATTTTCATTATAATATTTCTCTTGATTTTCTTTAACAGTAAAATATTTATCAACTAAACTAATGCTAGTATCAACGCGAACAGCACTAAGACGATTTTGAAAATGACGACATACTTTTAAACTAGTATTAATAACATCATTATCAAAATCAACTAATGCTACTAACTTATCATTAGGAAATAATTCACTATAAGCTTCTAAAGATTTAATAATATCACCATTAAAACCATGAATTAAAGCGTGTGGCATTGTCCCAACCAATATTTCTTGATTATTTCATCATTCAGTTTGTGCTCTCGTAACTTGTGATTTAATACCAGCAATATATGCAGCATAACCATCACCTTGTTGATTAAGATAGTCATCATTACGATCAAACATAAAGATGATTGGTTTATCATTACTAACTTTTAAAATCTCATTACAATTAGTAGCAACACTACTTCTTCTTGCTAAAATGCCATCAATAATTCCTTCTAAATAACCAAATAAATGATAAGGACCGGTTATTTTTAAAACCGGAATATTAGCTTTAATAATATCACCATCATTTAAAGCATAAACAGATATTTTTTCTAATGGTGTTACAAATTCTTTCAATAAGGCCACAACTTCATCAATACCACAAAGCATAACATTATCTTGTCTTTGAAAAAATTGCATCGTAACAATATTATTAGGAAAATACTTTTTAAGAATTTTTTGGGTTTTTAAAAAATAAATCGCACTATAATAGCCTTCTTTAATACGAACATCAAATTTAAATTTTGTCATTTAAATAGCCTCAAATCTCTTATATAATTATTAGTTTTAATATATCAATTTTACTACTTAATAAATATTGTAATATAGTTTTTAAGAAAATTTCTTTTTTTGATTACAAATTTTGCTATTCTTATCATCAAATTATCCTTTACTATTTCTTTTCTTGAATAATATTATATCAAAGTTTATAATTGATTAATAAACAAAATAGAGATTTTTGTGAGGTGTAAAATTAATGAAGCAATACATTATCTTAGTAGACTCAGCAACTGGTTATGATGAAGACCAAGCAAAAGAACATAATCTGGCATTTGTCCCTTTAATGATAAATGTTAACAATAAAACTATTGCTGACAATAATAAAGAAATTACTATTGATAAATTTTATAAAATTTTGGAAACTGAACCAATTAAAACTAGTCAAACGCCACCAGGAATTTTAAAAGAAAAATGAGATGAACTACTACAAGAATATGAGCAAATTCTTTTCTTTCCGATTTCTTCCCATCTATCAGGACAATATCAAAGTGCAATATTACTAGCTAAAGATAATGCTTATAAAAACAAAGTCTATATAATTGATAGCGAAGCAGTTGGCGATATTAATAAGGAAATGATTAACCGCACAAAACTATTTTTACAAGAACGACCTATTAATGAATTACAAGGTTTTATTGATGAACAGAAAACAAAATATTGTGCCTTCATTCTTCCATATCAATTAGATACATTGGTTCGTGGTGGCAGAATTAGCAGTGCTGCTGCTACCCTAGCTAATTTATTGAAAATTAAACCAATACTAGAATTTAATGGTTTTATTGATAAATTTGATAAAACCAGAACATTTAAAAAAGCAATTAAAGAAGTTTTAAAAGAAATCAAAAAGCGCTATGACAGTGCTGGCGAATTAACAATTATGCATTCATTATGTGATATGGAATTAAAAGAAGAAGTAATTAAAATCATTACTAAAGAAAAATTTACAATTAAGCATATGAGTTTAATATCTAATGTTATTGCTGCTCACACTGGATATAATACATTTGTACTTGTATATTGAATAAAGTAAAGGAGAAAAAATGTCCAACACAAATAAAAAAATTGCTATTATTGTTGATTCATCTAGCAACCTTGACCTTACAATGCTAAAAGAAAAAAATATTAATATCATTCCTTTATTAATAAGTTTTGAAGATGGAACTGAAATTGAAGATACCACTAGTGATATTAAAAAATCTAATTTTTATGCTCGTGTTAAAAATGGTGAATATACTAAAACTAGTCAATCATCACCAGGACAACTAATGAGCTTATGGCGAAAACTATTAGCTGAAGGAAATGATGAAATTATCTTTATTCCGATTGCTAAAGGATTATCTGGTCAATACCAAAATGCCTATATGTTATCACAAGAAAATGAATTTAAAAACCGCGTTCATATTATTGATACTAACGGCGCTGCTACATTTAATAGTACATTAGCAATTAAAGCTACTGAAATTGTAGCTAATGGTGGCAACATTAATGATATTAATAAAATGGTAACCCTAGTAAAAAAAAATAGTTTAATTTACATTATCCCTGAAGATATCTCGCGACTTTCTAAAGGTGGTCGTGCCAAATCTGTTGTTGCTTCCCTAATAAGTTTAATCCGCGTTAAAGTCATTATTAAATTTGGCGAAATATCAGAAAAAAGTGGAATTGCTAGAACCTTAAACAACGCTATTGAAAGCGTAATCACAAAAATTAAAGAATTTATTAAAAATGAAAATTATATCTTAGAAATTCTCACATCACAATGTGATAAAAAAATCATCACAATTATTAACAAGATTATAACCACCCACCCTGAACTTAAAATCAAAAAAGCATTTCTCCCTAACTGCTTTGTCAGTCATGCTGGTGTTAACTCCGTAGGAATTATTGTTGTTAAACAATAGACTTCTTGCAAAATTAATATGATAATTATAATTTTTAAATTTAAAATAAATATAAAAGTGTTATTAAAATAATTTTTAGATTATTTTTACAAATATTTTGTCATTAAAACATAATAAAAATTATTATTTACAATAAAAAAAGACTGAAATTTTAAATTATCAAATATATTTAAACTAATAGTTGTAAATTATAAATTGAAGCTATTAAATTAAATCTTAAAGCAAATCTTTTTCTACGATTTCGATATTTTTCACTAATAATTTTAAATTTTTTAAGTATAGCAAAAACATTTTCAATAACAATTCTCATTTTTGAAATTCGCTCATTATTTTGCTTTTCTTCTTTATTTAAAGGGTTTTTCTTTGATTTTCTTTTAGGAATTAAAACATTATGATTAATTTTTTGTATGCCTTGATAACCTAAATCCACTAAAACAGTTGTTTCTGGTAAAAATTTAATTTTTGAATCTTTTAAAATTTTAAAGTCATGGTTTTTACCATAAGAAAAATCAGAACTAATAATTTTTTTACTATCTTTTTCAATTATAACTTGTGTTTTTATTGTGTGTTTTTTCTTTTTTCCTGAGTAGTGCTGTTTTTGTCTTTTTTTGGGCGTTGGATTTGGCTTTCAGTTACATCAATTATAACAGTCTTATCTTTGAAATAATCTTTTAATAGTGATTTTTGACCAGTAAGTTGTTGAAAATTAGGGTGTTTTATTAAAGTGTCTTCAATTCATTTGATATTTCTATAACAACTACTTTCACTAATATCATAACTTTTTGCAATATGAAAATAAGTTCTATATTCTCTTCAATATTCTAAAGTCATTAAAATACGATTTTCTAATGATAATTTATTGGTTCTTCCGCGACGAAATCTCTTTTTTAATTCTTCTATTTTTAAAATTTCTAGCATTTTATTAAAAGTAGTATGTTTAATACCAGTTAATCTTAAAAAAT
This sequence comes from Spiroplasma endosymbiont of Clivina fossor, assembly GCF_964031115.1. Classification (GTDB taxonomy): domain Bacteria; phylum Bacillota_I; class Bacilli_A; order Mycoplasmatales; family Nriv7; genus Nriv7. Next base: position 618,441 of record NZ_OZ035006.1, on the reverse strand, counting down.
TTTTATCACTTATTTGATTATTTTTTTTAAATTTCATTTAAATTCCACCTTTTTATTAAAAACAACAATTCAATTATATTTTAAATTAATTTTGCAAGAAGTCTAATAAATAAAATTAACAAAGAAAAAGGTAGCAACGCTACCTTTTTTATTTACAGCACTAACAAATAATCGCAAGTTACCTTCTTTTAATGCTTTTAAAATAAAAACTATTTTCTATTTTTAAAAATTAGTTGCCAACAACTCTTTTGATGCTTGAAGCAATTTTTCTAATTCATCAACAATAAATTGGGCATCATTGCTAACAATGAGTTGCAAATCTTTGTCTGAAACCATTTTCGAATTAAGTTTATTATTAGCAATCCCTCTTATTTTAAATTTGATTTTATCTAATTGTTTAATCTTTCAATCATCAACATTTTCAATAACAATTCTCACCCTTGTGACACAATTACCAACACTAATAATATTATCTTTACCTAAAATATCCAAAATTTTTGTCGCTAATAGTTGATAAGAAACCAGTGGTAAACTGTTATCAAAATTATTTGTTTCACTAATAGTTTGCTCACGACCTAATGTCTGATAATTAAACTTCTTAATCAAATAACTAAAAGAAAAGTAATAAACTCCCCCGCTTAGAATACCAATTGGTAATATTCAAGCCGGATTTGCCAGCACTTGGGCAAAACCTGACTCCCAAGTTATTTTAGCAATTTTCATTGATTGATAAAAACTTAAAACATAATCAATAAAACCAGCAGAAAACCCAAAGCCAATCCGAATTCCTAAACCAACAGTAATTGCAGAAATAATTCCTGATAAGACAATATGAACAAAAAATAATACTGGAGCTGCATAAATAAAACTAAATTCTAATGGTTCAGTAACCCCAGTTAAAAATGAAACGGACGCAGCTCCAAGTAATAATGCCATAACTTTTTTTCTTTGGTCAGGATGAGCACATTTAATGATCGCCAAGGCAGCGGGGCAGGTAATCCAAACATCATAATGGGGAAAAACCCACTTTGAAATAATCCGGCATCAACAACTAAATCATTACTAAGAAATGCAGGAATATCACCATTAATAACTGTTCCATTCTCTGAAGTAACAAAAGGGTGTTGTCAAAAAAAAAAAAAATAAATATTAAAAACACGCATTAAACCACTAGCATTTAATGTTCTATTAAACATTGTATAAACGCTAGCAACCCCTCATTGAATATGACGCGTTGAATTGTCAACTTTTTTAGGAATAATAGTTTGTCCAAAACTTAAAAGTCCTAACTGAAGTCAAGGTCAAATTATTGCCACTAAAATAGCAACTGGTAAAGAAACTAAAATAACAACTAATGGCACAAATCTTCTTCCCGAAAAAAATGACAAAGCAGTTGGCAACTTAATGGATTGAAAACGATTATAACAAGTAGCTGCTAATATACCAGCAATAATGCCACTCAAAATCCCCATATCAATAGAATAAATAACTTCATTTCCTTTAAGTTGATATAAAAGTTTTGATTTATTTTCTAAGTTAACATCTAATAAAATTGTTGAATAAACAATTTTTGGTAATATCGTCATTAGACCAATTAATATTGTATAAGCAAAAAACCAATAAGAGCTGCTTCACCACGATTATCTTTAGTAAAACCAAAAGCCACGCCAATAGCAAAAAGAACAGAAAGATTATCAAAAGCACTGCCACCAATAACCTGCAATACTGAACCAATATATCAAATAACACTATTCTCAGTAATTCCAAAATCTTTAGTCATCATTAATCCACCCACACGACTCAATATCGCTGCGATAGGTAAAATAGCAATCGGAAACATTAATGATTTAGCAAGTTTTTGTAATCCTGAACTTGTTTTATTACGAAAATGTTTTAAAGTATTTTTTGGTTGAAAATTACTTGATATCAGTTTAAGTTTTTTAAAATTACTAAAAATTCTAATTTTAAAGATAAGTATTGATAACCTCTTTATTTTTTTTCTGCAAATGGGTTATTTTTAATTTAAAGGTGATTTTATATGCAAGAAAAAGATATTTTAAAAGAAATAAATAATATTGATGATAAAACTTTTATGAAAAAATATCAGCAATTAAAAAATAGAGCAAAGAAAATTGAAAAAAAGGAAAAACAAGCAATTATTTTTAATTTTGTCGAAAACTCTTGATATTTATTGAATATACTTAATTTTAGGTATATTTTTAATATGATAGAGGTGGATAATAATTATGGAAAAAATAATTCAAGAACTAGTAAATACTTTAACAGATGATCAATTTTTAGAATTTTATGAAAAAGTCAAACAACAAGCAGAATTAATAAAAAAACAAAAACGTTTAAATGAAATTGATCAAAAATTTAGAGCGCACGGTATTAAATGCCCTAAATGTGAATCTTACCATTGCGTTAAAAATGGACATAATTCAGAAGGAAAACAAAAATATTTATGTAAAAATTGCCGTGCAAGTTTTGACGCTTTTCGTAATCATTTTATTTATTGAAGTCATTTAAATTATGAGCAATGAAATTTATTGATTCAAATTTCATTGCTGGGGCAATCTAGTAAAACAATTTCTCGTTTTATTAAAACTACATTAAAAACTGCTTGATATAATCGTCAAAAATTAATGAAATCAAAACAATTAGAAAATACCCAATTAAAATTTAAAAAATTATCTGGTAAAATCCAAATCGATGAAACATTCATTAAAGAAATCCATAAAGGAAATTTCAAATATAAAACTGATCCACGAAGAATTCACCTTGACCCATTCGCAACTAATACTAAATGCTGTATTCAAATGGCAATTGATAATAATAACAATATTTATGTTAAATCCACAAACACCAAACGTTTACAAAAACAATGAGTTATTGAAAATATGAACAAAGAATTAATTAACGAAAATTCAATTATTACTTCTGATATGCAAAAATTATATTTTTTAGTAGCAAAACAAACAAATTCTACTTTATGTGTAACTAAAACAACAATTAATCCTGAAGCTAGTTATCGTAACTTAAATAAAATCAGTAAATTACAATCTAGTCTTAAAGAAGCCTTAATTCATTATCATGGTTTAGGTTTTACTAATATTCAAAATTATTTAAATCTCTGAAAATGAAAATACCAACATAAGGGTTTAACTCCAAACCAACAAACAGCGGTATTATATTTTAATGTATAAAAAAGTTAAAGTAAAAATAGTAATTTTACATAAAAGCCTTTTAAAATTATCAAGTTGATGATTTTTTTATTTTATCAAGAGTTTTCGACAAAATTAAAAGCAATTATTGATAATAAATTTAAAAAGAAGGGTATAATTTGTCCTGATTGTAAATCCTTTAAATATGTAAAAAAATGGGTTTAAAAATGATAAGCAAAGATATTTATGTAAAAATTGCAAAAGTAGTTTTGATGCGTTTAGAAATCATTTTACTTATCGTAGTAAACTTTCTTATGAACAATGAGATTTATTAATTAAAATTGCTATGTTAGGACAATCTTCAAGAATAATTGCTAGTTTTATCAACACTTCAACACTTTCAGCATGATTTAATCGTCAAAAATTAATGAAATCAAAACAATTAGCAAAAACTCAAAAATCTTTTAAGAAACTTAGTGGCATCATTGAAATTGATGAAACTTTTATTAAAGAAATTCATAAAGGAAATTTTAAATCCAAAGATGACCCAAGAAAACTCTATATTGAACCTAATGCTAAAAATACAAAATGTTGTATTCAAGTAGCTATTGATGAAAACCTTAATATTTATGCACAAGTTACCAATACTAAAAGACTAAAACGAAAATGGGTTGAAGATAATTTAACTAACAAACTTATTAAAGAAAATTCGCTTTTAAAAACAGATATGCACCCCTTGTATGATTTAGTTGCAATACAAACTAAATGTAAGTTAAAACAAGTTAAACATAATGCTTCTAAAAAAGCTAGTTATTATAATTTAAAAAATGTTAGCAAAGTTCAATCCAGTATAAAAGAATTTCTCACTCATTATCATGGCATTGGGTTTACTAACATTCAAGATTATCTCAACTTATGAAAATGAAAATATCAACATTATGGTTTAAATCCTTATCAATAATCAAGCTTGTTGTATTTTAATTTATAACCATTAATTCTAAAATTTAATAAAATTAATTTTTAAAAGTCAGGTTGATGACTTTTTTTATTTTATCAATACTTATCTATAAAATTTAAGACTAAAAATATGTTTAAATTTCATTTAAATTCATCCCCACCTTTATTTTAATTTATAACTTAAAATTAATTATTTTTGCATACAAGAAATCTAATAATTGCATTAATAATTGCAATCTAATTGAAAAAACACTTCATAATTGTTCTTCTTCAGATTTAATTAAAAAATAGGATTTAAAACTTTTAACTAATTTTGTTTCTTTAGCAAAAATACCAATTGAATAAGCTTTATCTTTTACTTCTTCAATTATTTCACCAATTAAACTATTTGTACCACTTAATGATATGCAAATAACAACATCATCATCAGTAACTAATGGCAAGTATGAATAAATAACATTAATATCATACTCACAAATAACATTTTTATTTACTCATCTTAATCTTTGTGTAAAAGAAATAGCGGAATAATATGAAATTCCAAAACCAAAAATAAAGATTATTTTGGCATCAATAATTTTTTTAGCAATTAAATCAGTATCTTTATTAATAAAATCTAAATATAATCGATTATTATCCTCCTCTCTTACTTTCATATATTCATTAAAAAAATAGGTAACATTATTTTTCAATTGCAAATTAGTATTAACTTGTCGTCCTGAATTTCTAATTCTTTGATTAACAACTTTTAATTGATACTTTAATTCAGTTCAACCACTTAGATTTAATTTTTGACAAAAGCGAATTATTGAACTAGAAGAAGTAAAACAAGCATTAGCAACACTTGTTGATGTTCATTCATCAATTTGTTCTAAGTTATTTAAAATAAATGTGGCAATGCTGGCATTAATAACATTGTCTTCATTAAATTTTATATGATTTAATTTCTTAATAAAATCAAAATCTTCCAAAATGGCCTCCTTATTTCATTTATATTATCTTCCTGATAATTTTGAATTATATCGCAAAAACATTTCATCAGGTAAATTTTGGTAAAATTTCCAAAAAATGCAATATTCTTCATTAAAAATATAAAAATAATCCTTTGTAGGATGATACCAATAATGGTTATTTTTATATTGCTATCATCCTTAATAACTAATTTTATTGGCAGGGGTAGCAGGGCTTGAACCCACAACACGCGGTTTTGAAGACCGCTGTTCTACCAATTGAACTATACCCCTACAATAAATATATTCTATCAAAGTTATTAAAACTGACAAAGTAAATTAGAAAGGTCGCGTTTAGTTTTCTTAGGTATTTTTTAAAAAAGAAAAAATAATCATTTACTATAAATTATTTCAATATTCAAATTAAGTATATATTTCTTATGTATGATTTTTGTTGTAAAAAATTATTTTAATGTTGTTTTTATAAGCATTTTACTTAGTTTTTATAACCTTTTATTAAGATTATGTTTATTAATATTAAATATTTTGTTTTATTACTTATTTTTCAAATAAAACGATAATTAAATTGTAGTTACTTTTCTTTCAAAATTAATCAAATATTTTTCCACCTAACAAAACTTTACGCGCCCTTCTTCAATTTGTAAATAGCCATTATTACTTTTACTCCGATTAGTAACTCGTCAACTAAAATCAGTATTAATTGCTTGCAAAGATTGGTTTAACCACGTAATGCTAGCAACATTAGAAACACTACTTAACAGAGTTGTTGAATACAATAGTAAAAATTCCCTAAAAATACATACCACCTCTTAAATTACTAAATATTATAAATTAAACTTATAATTGGTAATTTTCATATATTGGAAAATCTTTTAATAAAATACCAATTTGGTGTTTATGCTTAGCAATATTCTCTTCAGTATCACCATTTTCTTTAAGAACACTAATAATTATATTTGCTAATTGTTCAAATTCCTTTTCTTTTCAACCTCTAGTGGTCATCGCTGCTGTTCCAATCCGAATGCCACTCGTAGTCATTGGTTTTTCTTTATCAAATGGAATCATATTTTTATTACAAATAACATCAATTTGATGCAAAATATTTTCACATTCCTGCCCCATACGATTAAATGATGTTTTAACATCAATAATCATTAAATGATTATCAGTACCACCACTAATTAATTTAACATCATGTTTTCTAAAAATATTTTCTAAAACTTTACAATTAGCCATAATTTGTTGTTGATATGCTTTAAATTCTGGTGTTGCCGCTTCATAAAATGCTTGTGCTTTAGCAGCAATAATATGTTCTAAAGGACCTCCTTGTTGACCTGGAAATACTGCCCGATCAATCGCTTTTGCTAATTCTTTTTTACATAAAATTGCCCCGCTTCTTGGACCGCGTAATGTTTTATGTGTTGTTGTTGTTACAATATCTGCTACTACTACAGGATTTGGATGTAATCCAGCAGCAATTAAACCAGCAATATGAGCCATATCAACCATTAACAATGCTCCAACTTCATCAGCAATTTCACGAAACTTAGTAAAATCAATCGTTCTTGAATATGCACTGGCTCCCGCAACAATTAATTTTGGTTTAAGTTCTAATGCTTGTTGTCTAATTGCTTCATAATCTAATTGTTGCGTCTTTTCATCAACACCATAACCATGAAATTGATAAACAATTCCTGAAAAATTCAATTTATGTCCATGGGTTAAATGACCTCCGGCATCTAAATTCATTGCCAAAACAATATCATTCGGCTTTAAAATCGCTTGATATGCAGCAGCATTAGCTTGACTACCTGAATGCGGTTGGACATTAGCATGCTCAGCATTAAATAAAGTCTTTAATCTTTCAATTGCTAAATTTTCACTTTTATCAACAAATTCACAACCACCATAATATCTTCTCCCCGGATATCCTTCAGCATATTTATTAGTTAATATTGAACCTGCTAATCTTAATACAGGAAGCGAAACATAATTTTCCGAAGCAATTAATTCCACATGGCGTTGTTGTCTAATAAGTTCTTCTTTAACAACTGCTTTTAGTTCGGGATCAATATCATTTGTTTTGCGATTAATGTTTTGTATTTCTGAATCAATATCCTTTCCTTCTAAACTAACATCATTTATTTGGGTATCATCTTTAAACATTTTTAATATCTCCTAATTCAATTTTTTCAACTCGTTGTTGATGGCGGTTTGAAAATTTAGTATTTAAAAATTCTTCTAAAATTCAAATCGCTTTTTGAGGCGCAATAATTCTTCCTCCTAAAACTAAAATATTAGCATCATTATGTTCGCGAGCTAAGGTCGCTAACTTTGTTTCATAACATAATGCCGCTCTAATTTTCGGCATGCGATTAGCACTAATACTTATTCCAATACCTGTGCCACAAATTAAAATCCCATACTTAGCATTACCATTTCCTACTTCTTTACCAACTAATTTGGCATAATCAGGATAATCCACTTGTTCTTCTTCACTATTAGTTCCTAAATCAATAACCTCATATTCATTATTTTTTAAATATTCAATAAGAGCAGTTTTTAATACAAATCCAGCGTGATCACATCCAATAGCAATTTTATCTTTCATATTTATAATTCCCTCCTTCCAATATCCTTTTATTTAATTATATAGTATGAAAGAAAGAAATTAATTATTTTGAACAAATATTAATTTATTTTAAAAGTAACAACCCCTTCATTAATTTTATTATTAGTTAAGTTTTTAACTTTATTTATCTCTTCGTAAAAAAATGTTTTATAATTATAACTACAAGAAAGTAGGTAAACTTATGAATAAATTTGATATTCTAAAAGAAATCCTCTTAGCACATCATTCTTGACGAGAATATGATTCCCAAAAAATTAATGAACAAGATATTAATGAAATCTTAGAAGTAGCCCGTCATTCACCATCAGCATTTGGATCAGAACCATGACATCTTATCGTTGTTAGTAATAACAAAGTACAACAAGAATTACATCCTTTCAATATGAAAACAAAAACAAGTCCTTAACGCTTCACATCTATTTTTAATTTTAACTAATAAAAAAAATGCCTTTACAAAAAATAGTCCCTTTCTTCGTTTAAGATATCAAACGCGTTATCAGAATTCTGATGAAAAATTTGAACGATTACAAAATAACTTAATAAATTATTTAGAAAAATATATTAATGACCCAGAAGAATGAGCTAAACGACAAGCATATATTTTATTAGAAAATATCATTCTTTGTGCTTTTGCTAAAGGCATTGCATTGGTACTAGTCCTATGGAAGGATTTGATGGTGCTGACATTATTAATTATTTAGAAACAAATAACTTATATCGCTCCTAACGAATACAATGTTGCCGTTGTTCTCGCTGCCGGATATTTACCTAAAAATAAAGAATTACCCATAAAACCACAATCCTTAACTTACGAACAATTAGTTACTAAAATTGAATAAAACAAAACACCATTATCTTTACAATAATGGCGTTTCTTTAATAATTTATATTTAAAAAATATCTAATAATTTAAATTATTAATATTCTTCTTCATAAGCAATTTTTCCTCTAGCAATGATATCTTCGGATTCTAATAATCCTGTCCCCACAGGAATTAAATTACCTAAAATAACATTTTCTTTTAATCCTTCTAAAGTATCAATTTTACCTTTAATAATTGCTTTCGTTAATACGCGTGTAGTATCTTGAAATGATGCTGCCGATAAGAAAGAATTCGATTCCAATGGTGCTTTTTTAATACCAAACATAATTGGAAATCCATAAGGCGGACGACGATCTTCTGATAATAACTTACCAACAATATCTTTAAATTCTTTAATCGTAACTGTTTCCCCAACTAATAAGTCACTATCGCCACCATCAATAATTTGAATTTTATTTAACATTTGTTTAATAATAATTTCAATATATTTATCAGAAATTTGAATTCCTTGCAAACGATACACTTTTTGAACTTCTTTTAAAATATATTCTTGAACTTCTTTAATTCCAGCAATTTCTAATAAATGTTTAACATTAATTGCTCCTTCAGTTAATTTTTGACCAGCTTTAACTAGCGAACCAACTTTAACACGAATATTGGAGTTATAAGGAGTTTTATATTTTCTTTCATTATGTTCAGATACAACAGTAATAATATTAATACCATTTTCTTCATTTATTTCTTGAACTGTACCATCAATTTCAGAAATAATGGCAACTGCTCCCTTAGGAATCGTATTATCTAATAACTCTTTAATTCTTGGTAACCCCTGAGTAATATCTAAACCACCAGCAACACCACCTGTATGGAAAGTTCGCATAGTTAATTGTGTCCCTGGTTCACCAATTGATTGGGCTGCAACAATCCCAACAGTTTCACCAATATCAACAATTGCACCCGTTGCTAAATTAAGTCCATAACATTTTTTACATACGCCCTTTGAAGCATCACAAGTTAAAACGGAACGAATTTCAAATTGCGTAATATTATTTCTTTCAATTTTATCATTAATATCTTCAGTAATTAAAGTATTAGCAGGAGCAATTTCCTTACCATTTTTGTTAATTACCGCTGACTTTGTAAATCGTCCAAAAGCACGGTCCCGTAAGGGCACAATAATATTATTATTTTTCGTATCTACAATATCACTAATTAAGAATCCTTTTTCTGATTGACAATCTTCTTCAGTAACAATAATTTCTTGAGCAACATCTACTAACCTTCTTGTTAAATAACCAGAATCAGCTGTTTTTAAAGCCATATCAGCCATTCCTTTTCTCGCCCCATGCGTAGTTATATAGAACTCAAGAACCTTTATTCCTTCTATAAAAGAAGAACGAATCGGTAATTCAATAACGTCTCCCTTAGGATTATTCATTAATCCTCGCATCCCTACTAACTGTGTAAAGTTAGAAAGATTACTCCGCGCACCCGAATCAGTCATAATCGTAATCGGATTATTAATATCTTGCTTTAACACTATTTCTAATTTCTTTTGAATTAAATCCTTAACATCCGATCATTTTTCAACAATTAATTTATGTTTTTCGCGTTCAGTTATCATTCCTAAACGATAAAATTCTTGAACTTGAGCAATATATTTATCAGCTTCAACAAAGTATTCCTTTTTACCATCATATGCTTGCATATCTTGTGCCGAAATCGTAACACCAGAAATTGTTGAAAATTTAAATCCTAAATTTTTCATATTATCTAACATTTCAGCAGTTTTTTGTGTTCCATATTTCTTAAAAAAATTAGTAATAATATTTGATAAACTACTTTTCTTAAATGGAGAAATTGTTTCTCGTGATGCAATAAATTTTCGGATATCTTCAGTAATTAAAATAATATGACGGTCATCTAAATAATCAAGATTTTCTGCTGTTGGTTCATTAAAATAAGGAAAATCAACAGGAAAAATTTTATTAAAAATTAACTTTCCAACCGTTGTTATTAATACCTTATTTTTACTATCATTAACCTTAATCTTATCATCCATAGCATTAACCGGAATAGCAATTATCGCATGTAAATGTAATTGTTTATTATCATAAGCTAAAACAGCATCATCAAAATTCCGATAAATATTTCCTTCACCAATTTTACCTTTACTTTCAAAAGTTAAGTAATAATTTCCTAAAACCATATCCTGAGTTGGCGTTACAATTGGTTTTCCATCTTTCGGTCCTAAAATATTTTTTGAACCTAACATTAAATATCGCGCTTCAGCAACAGCTTCTGGTGTTATCGGCACATGAACTGCCATTTGGTCACCATCAAAATCAGCATTAAATGCTGGTGTTACTAATGGATGCAAACGAATTGCTTTCCCTTTTACTAACTTCGGTTCAAAAGCTTGAATTCCTAAACGATGCAGTGTTGGTGCTCGATTTAATAATACTGGACGCTCTTTAATAACTACTTCTAAATAATCTCATACGCGTTCATCGCGTTGATCAATCATCTTTTCTGCCATCTTATAAGTTAAATTACTATTATTTTCTTTAGCATCTCTTAATAATTCAGCAATAATAAATGGTTTAAAAAGAACAATTGCCATATCGCGTGGTAAACCACACTGATACATTTTTAATTCTGGACCAACAGCAATAACACTTCTTCCAGAATAATCAACTCGTTTTCCTAACAAGTTTTGACGAAAACGCCCTTGTTTTCCTTTTAAAATTGCTGTTAATGATTTTAGCGGTCGCTTATCTCTTCCGGTTACAGGGCGCGCTTTGCGATCATTATCAATTAAGGCATCAACGGCTTCTTGTAACATTCTTTTTTCATTATTAATAATAATTGAAGGAGCTCCCATTTGTTTAACGCGCTTTAATCGTTCATTTCTAATAATAATCTTACGATATAAATCATTCAATTCTGAAGCGGTAAATCTGCCCCCATCTAATTGAATAATTGGTCTAATATCTGGTGGTAACACTGGAATAGCATGTAAAATCATTCACTCAGGTTTATTTCCTGAACGCAAAAAATCATTTAAAGTTTTCAAAGAACGCATTAATTTCAATTTATCCGTTTGGGATTTTTTACCTTGAATTTTTCTTTTAATTTTCTTAATTTCTTCTTTCAAATCTAAATTTTTAAGTAAATGTTCAATTGCCTCAGCACCAATACCAAATTTAGCATTAGTATATCTATTAATAAATTGAGCACATTCATCCATTGAAAAAGGAATATTAGTAGTTTTTAAATCTTCAATCATTCCTTGTGCTCTTTCAAAAGCAATGGATTCCACAGTTAAATCTTTTTTAATATTTTCTAAAGTTTTAATTAATCGTTCACGAGTTTCTTGTGAAGTTTTAGCATTACCTAAATCTAAAACCATTTTATCCCTTAAATTTTTAGCATCACCCGCATCTAAAACAATATAAGAAACAAAATAAATCACTTCCTCTAAATCCTTAGTACGCATATTTAATGCCAAAGCAATTTGGGAAGGTGACGCTTTTAACATTCAAATGTGTGATACGGGATCTTCTAATTCAATATGTCCCATTCTTTTTCTTCTAACAATTGATTCTGTTAATTGCACCCCACAGCGTTCACAGATTTTACCACGATTATTTTCTTTTTTATATTTTCCACATTCACATTCATAGTTTTTAATCGGCCCAAAAATTCGTTGATCAAAAAGACCATCTTTTTCTGGTTTTAATGATTTATAATTAATAGTTTCTGGTTTTGTTACTTCACCATACGACCAAGAACGAATATCTTCTGGAGAAGCTAAACTAATTTTAATTTCTTTAAAGTTTTTGTGATCATTAAACATTTATCATTTCTTCCTCTCTAAAATTTACTTTCTTCATCTTCTTCATAATTTAACATCTTATGTTCTTTACCATCTCTAGTTTTTAAAACAACATTGATTGATAAACCTTGTAATTCTTTAATTAAAACATTAAATGACTCAGGAATTCCTGATAATGGCAATTTTTCACCCTTAGCAATTTTAGTATATAACTTCGTTCTTCCAATAATATCATCAGATTTAATTGTTAAGATTTCTCTTAAAGTATGAGCCGCCCCATAAGCTTCCAAAGCTCATACTTCCATTTCTCCAAATCTTTGTCCACCATTTTGTGCTTTTCCACCTAATGGTTGTTGAGTGATTAAAGAATATGGTCCAACATTCCGAGCATGAATTTTATCTTCCACCATATGTGATAGTTTTAACATATACATTACACCAACAGATATTTTATTACCAAATGTTTCACCTGTTTGACCATCAATTAAAGTTTCTTTTCCAAAATTATCCATCTTAGCTTCTGCCATAATAGCAATTAATTCTTCATTACTTACACCTTCAAAAACTGGAGTAGCTACTTTCAACCCTAACTTTTTAGCAGCCATTCCCAAATGTAATTCTAATACTTGACCAATATTCATTCGTGATGGAACTCCTAACGGATTTAACATAATATCTACGGGTGTTCCATCAACAAGATGAGGCATATCTTCAATCGGTAAAACTTTAGAAATAACACCCTTATTACCGTGTCTTCCCGCCATTTTATCCCCTTCTTGAATTTTTCGTTTTTGAACAACATAGATTTTAACAATTTCTAATACCGAAACTGGTAAATCATGCCCATCTTTACGAGAAAATCTTTTCACAGCTTGAATAATTCCCGCACCACCATTTGGAACAATTAAAGAATTATCTTTAACATTACGAGATTTTTCACCAAAAATAGCTTGCAATAATTTATCTTCTGCTGACAATTGGGTTTGTCCTTTAGGGGTTACTTTCCCAACAAGGATATCACCTTCTTTAACTTCCGCACCAACCATTACAATGCCATCAACATCTAAATAACGACGCATACTATCTGGAATATTGGGAATTTCACGAGTTATTTCTTCTTCACCTTGTTTTGTTTGGCGACGTTCAATAGTATATTCTTCAATATGAATTGATGTAAAAACATCATCATATACTAAGCGTTCACTAATAATAATCGCATCTTCATAGTTATAACCATTTCAAGTTGTAAATGCCACCATAACATTTTGACCTAACGCTAATTCACCTTTTTCCATTGAAGCACCATCAGCTAAAATTTGTCCTTTGCTAACAGTATCACCAAGTTTTACCAATGGAGAATGAATTAAAGCTGTACCACTATTACTGCGATCAAAACTATTTAATTCATACACTTTAACGCGGTCTTTATGTTTAACGGTAATTTTTTTGCTATCAACATAATCAACAATTCCATCATCTAAAGAAATAATTGCTAATCCCGAATCTCTAGCAGCTGCATGTTCCACACCTGTACCTACTAACGGTGATTGTGGTTTAATTAAAGGAATTGCTTGGCGTTGCATATTAGCACCCATCAAAGCACGGTTAGCATCATCATTTTCTAAAAAAGGAATACAAGATGTCGCAATGGAAACAATTTGTCGTGGTGAAACATCAATATAATCAACTTCATTGTTAGTAGCAATAATATTTTCACCACTAAAACGAGCAACCACTTGTTTTTCAATAATCTTTCCTTGATCATCAATCGCAATATTTGCTTGACTAATAACATAATTTTTTTCTTGATCAGCCGTTAAATAATGATTAACTTCAGATACAACCCCATTATTTACTTTCCGATATGGTGTTTCAATAAAACCATATTTATTAATATGAGCATAAGTTGATAAATTATTAATTAAACCAATATTTGGTCCTTCAGGAGTTTCAATCGGACAAATTCTACCATAATGCGAGTAATGCACATCCCGAACTTCTAAACCGGCTCGTTCACGAGATAATCCCCCCGGACCTAAAGCAGTAATTCTTCTTTTATTAGTTAATTCTGATAACGGATTAGTTTGATCCATAAACTGTGATAACTGTGATAAGTTAAAAAACTCACCAATAACAGCTGTTAAGGGTTTATTATTAATAATATTTGATGGCTTAATAACAGAACTATCAGCAGTTGACATCTTTTCTTTAACATTTTTTTCAATTCTTGCCATCCCAATCCGAAATTGATTTTGTAATAACTCACCAACTGTTCGCACACGACGATTACCTAAATGATCAATATCATCAATATTTCCTAAACTTTTAGTAATATTTAATAAATATGAAAAAGAAGCAATAATATCGGGAATCGTAATATGTTCTGTTTTATTACTTGGATCAACACCTAAAATTGCAATACTATCATCAGGATTAATCATTTCATTATTAGCATAAACTAAAACTCTTTGAATTTTATTATGACTTTTAATATCCGGATGAAAATTAATTTCTTGCAACATTGCCCCAGCATTTAAAATCGTATGCAACAATTCTAAATCTTTTTTAGTAATTAAATATCCCTTTTTAAAAACAACATTACCTTTAATATCTTTAATATCTTCAGCCAAAAGCCGATTTAATAACCGATCAACAATTGATAGCTTTTGAATCAATTTAAATCGGCCGGCTTTAGTTAAGTTATATTTTCTTTTATCAAATAATAATCCAAAAAGAAACTTACTAGCACCATCAACAGTCGCTGTTTCCCCTGATCGAATTTTTTTATAAATTTCTTGAACCGCAAATTCTCAACTGTCTTTTTCTAAACCACTAATATAATCACTTTCATAAGTGTCAAATAATAACTGATCATCATTATACAATGCTAATAAATCATCTTTTTTTAAACCTAATGCTGTAAACAAAACAGTAGCATTAGTTTTTCGTGACTTATCAATTTTTACTTGAAAAATATGTTTATATAAATTATTTTGTTTAGTTTTAACCTTTTTAATATGACTTTCAAACTCTAATCATGTCCCCCGCGAAGGGATAATATCATTAAAATAAATAATTTTTCCTGTTTTCGGATCAATATTTTTTTTGTAATAACTTCCTGGTGACCTTACTAATTGAGAAACAACAACCTTTTCACTACCATTAATAATGAAAGTCCCTTTATCAGTCATTAACGGAAAATCACCTAAAAAAACTTCACCAGCTCTTCAAAGGGTATAATCAACTAACATTTCTTCTTCATCTTGCTTTTTAATAATAATTTCAACAGCAATTTTATCTTCAGCATTAATATCTTCAAAATAAAAAACATTATCATCTTGTTTTGATAATACTGGATTTTTAAAGCCAAATTCTTCTCTTACTCGTAATAACATTGCTTGATCTGGCGTTTTAGCAATTTGACTATTAATTCTTTCATCATCTTTAATAACAGTTAGTTGCAATTTAGCATAAATTGGTACTTCATAAATCTTTGATTCTTCTTGTGCTTGTTTTAAGTTGCGTCGTGGTTTTTTTACTTCTCAACTTAATAATGATAATGTTGTCTTCCCTTCAGGGTCAGTTATTGGAAATATTTCATCAAAAACCTCCTGAATGCCATCTTTCATAAATCATTGATAATTATCAGTTTGTACTTCAATCAAATTGGGTAATTCTAATTTCCCTGAAACCTTGGAATAATCTCTTCTTTGAACATAATCTCCAAAATGCTTCATCTTAAATGCCATTAACAAATCCCCCTTGTTTTTCATAACTAAAACTATATAATTTTATACTAATTATACTTTTAAATCAATACATACTTTGATATGGTTTGTAAATCACACACAGTTATTAGACTATGCTTCTCTTAATTGATTTAATAATACCATATTTTGTATTATTAAAATTAAAAAAATTAATTTTATTCACAATAAAAAATATTTAATTCAAAATTAACCAAATTAAAACATTTTTCACGAGTTTCTATTATTTTTTAAATAATTATTTTGCAATAATAAATTTATTTAAAGTTTCAAATGGAGTTTTGTAATTCAAGCTTTTATGTTTTCGTTTGAAATTATAAAATGTGTACCACTCATTCAAATTGAATTTGTAATTGTTTAACATCAAATTTTATTTCAAAACCACATTTTTTAAACCAAAATAAACTATTATAATTACGGTGAAACCGTTCAATCTTTCCGTTGCTCTGAGGAGAACGGATTGGTGTGGTTTCATGGATAATTCCATTTTTTGAAAGAAAGGTTGTAAAAGGTCTTTCTTTTACTTTGTATGCTTTTTTATTACTTCAATTAGTAGTAGTGAATTCCGGAGCATTATCAGTGCGAATGCGTTTAATTGTTATGTGCCAAGTTCGCCAAAATCTTTCATTGCTCTTTGCATGGCATTAATGGCATTATTGGTTCCTAAACTATCATACACATATCCAAAAGCAATTCTTGTTATTTCGTCAATGAAATCATAAACATATAATCTATGCTTAGCAATAGGAAAATTTTTATCAGTAAACACTTTAGCATCCATTTGCAGTAGTCCAATATCTGAAACTTCGTAGCGCTTAAAATGGCGTTTTGCTTTTTTCATTTGCGTTTTTATTTCTCCATAGCGTTTGTCTTGTTTAATTCAACGATAAAAAGTATTAATTGATTTGGGGACATTATTTGTATCGATATCATGCACATTTTTTTGATGAATATTATGATAAAGCGATAATACACCGCCCGCACCTACAAATTTGTAATCAAAGTAATAATCACAAATTTGTTTTCTGGTTTCTAATGAAAATTGATATTTAATATTTTTTGGTGTTGTTGATTTGAATTGCAATTCATAAAAGTTGTCTTGATAATAACCATTAATAATTTTTTTAGCTCAAATATAAAATGTCATTTTACTACCACGAAAATATTTTTTAATCAATTTATTTACAGATATGTTATCTGTATTATTCATATATAAGTTGGTACATAAATTGAGATATTTACTTACTCATTTTTTTACTTTATGATAATATTTTTCATGATAAATCGTAGTCATTCAAGATTGTAATTTAGCTTTTAAATCTGCTAAATCATTTTTAGGCACAATATACTTCATTTTCTATTTCCTTTTTTATTTTTTCTATATCAAACACATAAAACAGTTAATATCCATAGATAATAATTAGTATAATGAAAAAAATAACTAATTACTCACAATTAAATAAAAAATATGACTTAAATTTTAGTGACAATAACTTTGGTTTTACTTGAGAAATTTTTAAGGAGCTAGTTGGCGATGATTGGGCAGAATATTTTACAACTAGATGTTTTTATAGATTTGTACCTACCGCTAGAATGACCTTTAAAACTTGAAACTGTTTAGCTTGGGATTTATGAATTTGTTGTAACTTTACAGATACATCCGCTCAAGAAGTGCGACGCTATGAAAATACACATCCTGAAACAACAATTGCTGATTTACATAATTTATGTCAATATTTAGAAGAAAAATATGGCGTTCAAATTGGACCTGAGCACTCTAAGGCGACTGGGATAGTTTGAAAATTGAATAAAGAGGGCGGAGAAATAATTTTTCCTTCCAATCAACGAATAACTTTTATTGGTTATGCCAACGGTAATAGAATTTTTGGAACAGCTGTAAAAGGTTCTAGTTTTTTGTGTTCACGAACTGACGAAATAATTATGGCAGAAGAAAAAGAAACTTTGACTGATAAACAACTAATTTATAGATATGAGCGTTTACAAATGTCAATGTTTCGTAGCAATCGGATTAAAATTTCTGACAAACCCATAAAAGAACTTTCTTGAACCTTTGTTGATAAAATGACAGGACAACAAGAAACTCGCTACTTATGAAAAAGTTTTTTTGTCGCGTTCACTTGCAATCCCTATGATAAATATCACCCATTTTATGAAAAATACTGTACGCCATTTTTACCATTAAACGACAAGATAATGAATTTATTAAAAGAAACTGGTAAAGTCTGATACGAAAATGAAAAAGAATTTGAGGGTTTAGGAATTTTTGTTTTAAGACTAACATTAGACTCCACTTGAAATAAATTGCCAGAAATTTCAAGAAAAAAAGTAAACCAACTTAAAAAAGATAACCCCGATGAATATGCTATTGTAAAATATGATTTTGAGTACTCAGACAGTGATAGTACTATCTTTCCGTTTCGAAAACATTTAAAATATACACAAAAATACGATTTAAAAGATTTTTATGTTGCCACTATTGATATGTATAAATTTGATTTTTATAGTATCGGGGTTGATTGAGCAACTGGGCCAATCGATCATACTGTGCTAAAATTTTGGGGATTTCAAGAATATAAAAAAACTGAACTTTACGATCCATATTTAATATGTGAAATTGTTGTAACCCCCGAAGATAATTTTTCTGAAAATGAAAAAATTAGTTATTTTATAGAAGAAATCATGACTTTAAGAGCAAATTTTTATAATTTTGATCATGTTATTTTTAATTATGATGATAAAGCAAAAACCGCTATGGAATGAATTAAAACAAAATTAATCGAAGATTATAGTTTTAACATTCGTACCAGCACAGCCATTAAGCACACAACACCATTAACCAAAGAAGCCGGTTTAACAGACCGCGTTATTTGAATGCGTAATTTGTTTGGATTTGGTAATTGTCATATAAATTTACAGAATAATCCTTTTACTGCCAAATGCTACGAAGAATTACGATATGATGAAAAACGCACTAATGTTCCTGACCCAAAAATGTATCTCGATCCTTATGATGCAGACTTTTATGCGTTATATGCTGTAAGACAGTTTATTCGTGGAAAACAAAATAAAAATTTATTTTATATAATTTAATTATAATTTTTTAAGTCTTCAAGTAAAAAAGTCTTGTAACGGAAATTTTTATTTTCTTCAACATTTTTAAAACAATTCGTAACATGTTTTTTAAATGCCTTATGCTCCATATCCAAAATGAGGTGCGATTTAAATGGGCAATATTTACAATTATATTTTAAAGAACACTTTAAAATATAATTGTTTAAACTATTTTTATCAAATTCTAACTTTATTAATGTGTTTCCGCTTAGCATGCTATCATTTTTCAAGCACGGGAAATCCTTTTTAAAAATAGGAATACAATTAAAAGGTGCTACTGTTTTTATTTTTTTATAAAATACTATTTTTGAAAGTAAACAAAAACTATTGTTATTTATATAACAAATTAAAATATGAGGATGCTTTTTATTATCTTTACTATCCATTGGTAAAACCAAATTAAAAATTGAACCCAACTTAAACATATTAATTATTTTAATCTTTCTAAATATAAATCTACAAATACAACTCAGAAAAATGATCTATTGCAATCTTATATTCTTTTTTATAAAAATCAATATAATTTCTAACATCCATTTTACCGTCGTCAATATTTTTTTCACTTTTTTGAAATGCTTCCTTTCAGCATTGATCATAATGTGTTATTTCAAATAGTTCATCAGGGTTTGCGTCTTCAAAAAATAAATAAATATTATCAATAAAACTTTTAATTTCTTTACTTAAATTAATTTCGCTTTTTGTATTAAAAATTAAAGGTTTATTATGTTGTTTGCGAATACTTATAATAACAGGTCCATTATTATAAGCTACTTCTTCGTTTACACTAAATAAAGGTTTATTCTTAATTAATAAATGAAAAACTTGTGCTAAATGAAGCAATTTATGAAGCATAAATTCCCCCTTATACATTTTTAAGTCATTTTTTTTAAAAAGTTGTTTTGAGTTAAATAAAGCTGGATTTTTATGAATTAAATATTTTGCCATATCCATAACATTATTATTTTCCATGATTAAGACACCCCCTATCAATTATTAACTTAATTTATACACTATTTTTTAAAAAAACTCTGGGGGCAATCAGTTATCTATAAATATAACATATTTTATAAGGATGCTTTTTATTTATTATTTTTACTATCCATTGGTAAAACCAAATTAAAAATCCAACCTCGCGTAAACATATTTAATTATTTTAATCTTTAACCAATAATTTAGAAATTGCTTTCATAAACTTATTTTTCTTATTTAACTCTACACCACATTTAATCATTTCATCACTGTAACTAATTGTTTTTCTTTTCATTTTAATTTCCCTCCTTAAACTTAATTCACAATTATTATAACTTAATTTATACACTATTTTTTAAAAAGTAAGACTCGGACGCATAAAGTTTTGTTAGGTGGGAAAAGATTTGAATAAGTATTAAGACAGTCAGCAATGATTGTCTTTTTATTTTATAAGATGTTAAAAATTTGTTCTTTGAAAATTAAATACAAGTGAATTAATAATGTTGGTATGTATTAAAGCACGATAAATTGTGGGTGGTCGCCATAACCAAAAGAAGTTTACCAGTTAATAGATAACATCCTATTAACTATAGCAATTTGTTTCGTTTTGCAATAAAAAAATGAATGGGTGGATTTCCTAAAAATATACACGCTATTAAATTAGTTCCAAGGGTAGGATGCGGATGTTAAAGTGTAAAAATTTCTATATAGGGGTATGCTAAGTTTAAAATTATTAAAATCTTTATCTAATTAAAAAACAAAATTCAGTAACAAAGTTTGTTAAACACTTAAATCTGCGATATATAAGTGTTTAAAAAACTAAGTTAACTAACAACTTAGTTAATATAACTTAGTTTATTTATAAGAGAGGTAATTTATTATGAAAAACATTGAAAACATTTTCTTAAATACTAAGAAATATCTCTTAAAAGAAACACAAAACGCAATGCTTATTAAAGCCCCAAAAATTCCGTGATTTAGTGAACAAATCGGTATTTGGTTTCCAAAGCGATTTGTTTATAAAGGAAAATATGAAAATTCAATTTGCATCGGAATAATAAAAGATAGTAAATATCAAGTAATTTCAATTAATCAACAAGAGCAAGAAACCAAGTTAATTAAAGGCCAAGAATTATTAGGCTTCTTCATTGCCGAAAAAGAAAACAACAAAAAAGATATAAATTATAACTATTTTAAAGGAGTTTAAAAATGAATATTGCGATTGGAATAATATTTATTATCATTTGCATAATGCTATTGGCATATTTTGCTTATAAAATTTATGCCAAAATAAAAATGCGAATTAAATATAAAAATGCCATTAAAAGTAATACTGGTAATTTTACAAAAGACGAAAAAGTATTTATTGCTCGCTTTGAAGAATGAGTTAAAGCTCCTAATTCAAAAAACAATAACGCGGATAAAAAATAATGTTTTGAAAAATTATCATGGAATTCTTAGAACTGTTTGTTCCGATAGAAAAAATGCCTGCACAAGTTGCGTTTATTGCCGGATTAATTATTATCATTACTTTTCTTTTCGCCTTAATTTCAATTATGTATTTACCAATAAAAATGATTTTTGGGAGATAAAAAATGACAATAAACTTAAAAGAATTTAATTGAGAACAAATTAAACAAACTTTCTGAGATTTATTTATTCAAATTACAACTATTCCAGCTCATATTACTGGTGGTAAAGAAATTAATTTAACTGAAGAGCCACTTTGACTTTTAATAGCAAACATTGCTTTTTGATTCTTGACAGCAGTTATGGTGTGATTTATTCTAATGCTACTTTGAAAAACCATATCAGTATTTAGATAGAAGCAAAAGTAATGTCGCGAAGCTAAATTGTGATGCATTCACAAAGAAATTCAAAATTAATTAGGAAAAAACACAATCGTGTTAAGGTTAATCGTGGTTTTAACAAATTTAAGAAAAACTTTGAATATAAATGATGAATGTTTTAAAAAGAAAGGGGGTGATTATATGTTTGGAATTTTCTTGGCCGATGCACCAGCAACAGTAGAAAAAATAACAGCTAGTGACGCGATGACTAAATTGTGAAATGCAATTATAACAGCGTTTACTAAAATGTGAGAAATTATTGCTGTTAATATGCCACAAGTCGGTAACTTCTTTGCTGACTACTGAATATTCATTTTTCCATTTATTTTGGCAATATTCTTTATTTGCTTTAAAATGTTTGAAAAATTACTTGGAGCTGTACGCTAACAAAAAAATAAAGTGAGGTGCAAGATGAAATTTTGCAAATGAATAATAGAAAAAAATAACCATTTTATTGAATTAAATCGCACCTCATTTTTAATTTTATGACATTGCGGAGCAATTTGATATATTTACAACGGTTATTTTAAAAACATTGTGAGCTATTTATTTTTAGCGGGTTGTATTTTAATTTTCCTTTTTAAAATTGGTAATTTAACACAAATTAACAAAGTTATTAATTTCTTAAAAAATTCACCATTAAATATTGTGATAGGTTCATTGGGAACTGGAAAAACCGCTTTTCTAGTATACGCATCAAAATTACTAAAAAAGAAGAAATATCACATCGCCTCAACCTTTCCATTACTAGAAACTCAAAAATTAAGTTTAGGACATATGGGATTATTAGACTTTGATTATCCGGTATTGCCAGACAAAACCTTACTTTTGTGAGATGAAACCAATTTATTTTTAGAAGGAACTGATTGAGAAAAAAATAATACCAAAAATGAAGAAACCGGTATTCAAGAATATTTCGCTCTGGCACGGCATTTCGGTCATATTGTGCTTGCTAGCGGTCAAAGAGATAAACATATTTGAGTTAAAGTTCGTGATATTGCCAATAATGTGATTGTGGGCATTCGTAAAAAACCCGTTAATATTTTTCGACCCTACTTAAAAGTCATCTATGGCACCTTTACTAGCATTGAAGAATATGAACGCTGACGAAACACCTTAATTGATGCTAAAAATAGTAAAAAGGGTCGTCGCATTAAATACCGGGATATTCCTGAACTTGATATTTATTTTTTTAAACTAAAAATTCCCCTACCAATACTTAATACTTACAATTCTTTTTACCTAGCATTTTTAAGAGATTACTTAAATTCAAAAGTAAATCCTGATTATGAAGATAAATACTATACTGATACGGCAATTGATTTAGAAGACTTAGAATACTTAAAAATGGATAAATTTAGCAAATTTTTAAGAAAAATGAAAGAAAAGGAACAATAAAAAATGGAAAATCTCGCAAAAATGGCCGACTTTCTTGCCCAAATGCTTTATAAAGTTTTTGATTTAATTTGAAGTCTTGAAGTGCCGGGAACAAAAATTCAACTAATATTTCCCTTATTCTTAACGCTTGCTGTAGAATTTCTTATGGCAATTATTCTTGGTTTTGGCAGTCAACAAGTTAATTTAGAAAAGCAACGCCAATATGCCGTTAAAAATAGTGGTCGTTTAAGTGCGTGAGGAAAAGTTAAAAAACAAATAAAACCAATAAATCCAAATAAAATTAATTGAAAACAAAGAAATAAAAAAATAAAACAAGGTAACTAACGATGTTTAAACTAATTATTATTTTTATCTTAATAACTGTTCTTGGATTATTAGCTGGTAGTCATTTTGAAACTTTAACGAACTATATTAGCGAAGGCCTTGCCAATTTTAAAAAGTTTATTACTAGCAATTTAACAATTTTAGAACTGTTTAAACCAATGGCACGAACATTTTCACAACATCCAATCTTTACCATTCTTGGCGTTACTTGTGTACTTATTGCCTTATTTATTGTGATTAAAGGACGATAAAAAATATGAAAGAAGAATTAAAATGAAAAAACTTTTAGTAAAATTATTTAAAAAAGATAATTCAAAAGAAAAAGCGCTGTTAAAATTAAGAATTAAAAATTCTTTTAAAAAGCAATGGTTAAAAATAGCATTAAGTATCATTTTCATCTTTATAAGCTTATTAATTTGTGCATTAACAGCAATCGATACTAAATGAATAACCGGAACAAGTAACGAATTTAATAATTTTATGAATAGACTTCTTGCAAAATTAATATGATAATTATAATTTTTAAATTTAAAATAAATATAAAAGTGTTATTAAAATAATTTTTAGATTATTTTTACAAATATTTTGTCATTAAAACATAATAAAAATTATTATTTACAATAAAAAAAGACTGAAATTTTAAATTATCAAATATATTTAAACTAATAGTTGTAAATTATAAATTGAAGCTATTAAATTAAATCTTAAAGCAAATCTTTTTCTACGATTTCGATATTTTTCACTAATAATTTTAAATTTTTTAAGTATAGCAAAAACATTTTCAATAACAATTCTCATTTTTGAAATTCGCTCATTATTTTGCTTTTCTTCTTTATTTAAAGGGTTTTTCTTTGATTTTCTTTTAGGAATTAAAACATTATGATTAATTTTTTGTATGCCTTGATAACCTAAATCCACTAAAACAGTTGTTTCTGGTAAAAATTTAATTTTTGAATCTTTTAAAATTTTAAAGTCATGGTTTTTACCATAAGAAAAATCAGAACTAATAATTTTTTTACTATCTTTTTCAATTATAACTTGTGTTTTTATTGTGTGTTTTTTCTTTTTTCCTGAGTAGTGCTGTTTTTGTCTTTTTTTGGGCGTTGGATTTGGCTTTCAGTTACATCAATTATAACAGTCTTATCTTTGAAATAATCTTTTAATAGTGATTTTTGACCAGTAAGTTGTTGAAAATTAGGGTGTTTTATTAAAGTGTCTTCAATTCATTTGATATTTCTATAACAACTACTTTCACTAATATCATAACTTTTTGCAATATGAAAATAAGTTCTATATTCTCTTCAATATTCTAAAGTCATTAAAATACGATTTTCTAATGATAATTTATTGGTTCTTCCGCGACGAAATCTCTTTTTTAATTCTTCTATTTTTAAAATTTCTAGCATTTTATTAAAAGTAGTATGTTTAATACCAGTTAATCTTAAAAAATTTTTATCACTTATTTGATTATTTTTTTTTAAATTTCATTTAAATTCCACCTTTTTATTAAAAACAACAATTCAATTATATTTTAAATTAATTTTGCAAGAAGTCTAATGAAGAGATGGTTAAATTCTTTGGAAAGTTCAATAGTGGTATTATGCTGGCAGGAATATTTGTTTTTTGATGAGGCGGAGCAATATATTTTGCAATTAAATTTGAAAAATTAATCCGCTTTATTGTTCAGAAAATTAGAGCAAAAAGAGTCTTGAAAAATGAAATCAAACAAACTCATTAATTCTTTAAAAAAATATTGATGAATAATACTTAATTACATTATATTCATATCTTTAAGTATAGTTTTATTGTTACATACAGATATTGAAAATTTGCAACAATTTATTAAAAATTTTGGAGCAATTGGTAAGTTAATGATTATAGGTTATTCATTAGTGTGAGTAACCACAACAGAAATAGTAAACTGCTTAATTCGTTTTATATTAAAAAAGATTAAAACTAAAAGAATAATGAAAAATAAAATATTTTAAAAAGGAGTGATAAAAATGTTTATGAAAATATTTACCGTGCTAATTATTAGTTTCAATAACATTTTTACCATTTCCCAAAACATTAACAATGCCAAAACAACAACACAATCACTAATTAGAAGTAAAAGGCAAAATAATGAATCATACGAATTAAACTTAAAAAAATCAAAATTAACACTTAAATCATCAAAAAATGACAACAGCAAGTGAAATCAAAAATGAGAAATAAAAGTTAATGTAGAAAATGAATTTATGCCCAAAAACTTGCCTCCGCGAATGAAACTTAATGATTGAGAATTTTATGTTGATAAAAATGACAAGATTACACTACCAATATTAAAATCATTAGAATATGATTTAAATTGAGAAAAAAACAGTGAACCAAGATATTGAGAAAATAAAGATTTATTATCATATCAAAATAAAAAATTAAAAAACATAAAAATGAAAGTACAAGAATGAGATAAAAATGAAAGATATGCCAAATGAAAAATATTAGAATTTGACGCACAATCAGAAATTAAACCCTCGACTGATATTGATTTACCAGAAAAAACCACCAAATTTGATGGCAACCATAACTATAACGATGTTGTTGATAATCTTGATTACTTAATGATTCACCGTGGTGATTTTGATAAATTTAATTACTCGTATCTCTATTGAACGCCCGTATTTAATTTCATTGACACCCTAGAAAAAGGTTATTACAAAGAATTTACGATTAAAAATCACGGCTTTAAAGACGAGAGCTATTTTTATCATAAAACTTCTAGTGATAAAAATGTAGTAAATGAGAATGTTTTGAAAATTAAGGCATTTAACAAAACTCTAATTGCTGGAAATAAGTATTTACAATTGCTACACGGTGAAAATGAAATCTGAAAATATGGCACTACGAATTCTAACGATTATTACCTAATTAAATATCTTTTTGGTACCCTAAATTACCTCAATGTTAGATTTAGTTTTCTACGCTATGACCCCGATTTAAAAAATGATATTTACCTTTATTTTAAAAACAACATTCCTAGTATCAACAATAGCGATTACAAAAATGTTTTTAACGAAATCTATGAAATTCTTGGCAATTTCTTTGCTAGTTTATTTTATGCGACTTTTGATATGGACGAAAAAACTCATACCGAAATTGATTTTAAGGGTGTAGAAAACTATAAGAAGGATTACTTTATTCAAATCGGTTTCTTTTATCGTTCATTAATTACCTTTTATCCCAAAAAATACTTAGTAAATATTATAGGAAACTCAGAATTATTACTAAGAAGTTATTTCTTTACTTTTGACAAAAAAATGCACCAAGATAATTACAATGCTATTAACAACACCAATAGTATTTATCAAATTGATTTTAATGTCCTTAAATCTTATGATAATAAACTCATTGCCTTGCCAACCAACAAAACCGCTAACAGTATTAATTATCTAAATACCGATATTGATATTCGTTATGGTATTAACATTTTTACCTTAACTTTTCCACTTTATCACAAAGGGAATATCTCCAACTACAATTTTAAAATTTATGACTTTAATGTATTAAATTCAACAGCCTTTATCCCTGATGGCTCAAATAACAGTGAATGAGACGATTTAATTCCACCAGCAAATTGCAAATATTCTGGACGATGAATACCAACCTTTAATGATATTGGTTGTGCCATTCAAAATGCTAGTATCAAAATGATAAACTGAATACTCACAGCTTCACAAATCATCACGATTTTGCGACCGTTAGCAATTATTGCAAAAGCAACAGTTAACTTTTCAACCGCCATTTTTCCAGTTTTTAAAACGGTACCAGCTTTTTACTATACCTTTCAATTTTTAATCGGTTTTGCCATTTTTCTAATGATATTAAGAATTTTTGTATAATTATATATATATATATATATATACTTGAAAAAACAAAATGAAGGAGTTAAATTTATGAAAATTTTAAATATAATAGCTCTTTTGGGGATGACAACATTGCCAATAGTTGGGTGTTCTAAAAAAGAAAATAAACCAATATTACAAATTAAGAATGAGTCATACGAATTAAACTTAAAAAAATCAAAATTAACACTTAAATCATCAAAAGATGACAACAGCAAGTGAAATCAAAAATGAGAAATAAAAGTTAATGTAGAAAATGAATTTATGCCCAAAAACTTGCCTCCGCGAATGAAACTTAATGATTGAGAATTTTATGTTGATAAAAATGACAAGATTACACTACCAATATTAAAATCATTAGAATATGATTTAAATTGAGAAAAAAACAGTGAACCAAGATATTGAGAAAATAAAGATTTTTTATCATATCAAAATAAAAAATTAAAAAACATAAAAATGAAAATACAAGAATGAGATAAAAATGAAAGATATGCCAAATGAAAAATATTAGAATTTAAAACTGAATTTAAAAATAATTAAACTGTTAAAATCGCTACCCCAAAATGTAGCTTTATATGACGATACTGCTCTTAAACAATTTTTTCATTTTTTCTATTTTGACAAAATAAAAAAGCAGTATTTAAGTTTAAATACTGCTTTAGTAAAAATATTTTTAATCTTAATTTAAATTAGATAATTAACAAATATATTAAAATTAAAATTTGAAGTCAGGTTATTTCTGCATAACACATATAAGAAATATTTTAATTTTTTAATTAATAATGTTAAATTTTATTCTACTCCTAGTCAATCGCCTTCAGTGTTGGTTATAATGACAAAACCATCATTTTCATTATCTAATATTTCAAAATAACCATTTATTTGTTCGAAATGAAGTACTATTACTTTTACAAAAGTGTTGAAATCTTCATTTGTGACACTTCCGCCTCAACCAGAATGGTCATTTATAACAAATTTATTTTTAATAATTTTTATAATGTTTGCTGGTGAATTTTTATTTTGTTTGATTTCATTTCATGTGTTTTTGTTAATTTTAATTTTTAATTTATCATGGGCTAGAAATTTATATCATTTTTCAATGTTATCATAAACATTATGATGAATTGAAGTTGGCAACGCAATATCAGATGTTGCATGATGATGAAAAGCAAAATATATTCATGTTCCTGCAATTGCTAATCCTCCGATTACTAAGGATAGCCCTAGAGTTTCCGGAGCCAGAGCGGCAGCGGTACCAGTTTCTACAGCTATAACTCCACCTTCAACTGCTGCTGTTTCGGCCACAGTAATTGTTTCTGCAGCGGCTAAGCTTTCTGTTGTACTTGTTGATAAGAGTGGGGTCATTTCGATTGCTTCTGCATTTGTGGCACCAGTAGTAGCAGTACCACTAACAGTCATTTTTGTTCCATAAGCTGTTAATGTGCCCCCACTTAAAGCTGCTAATCCAGTATTTGTTAATTTTTCTTTAAAAGCTTTTTTATCATTTTCAGATAATGTTTGATAATAACGATTAATTTCATTTAATTTTTTTAATTTTTCTTCTTTTGAAAGAGCGTTGTATTGATTTATTGCCTTAGCGGTTGTTGTTTGTAAATTTTCCATATTTGTATTGATGGGTTGATTTCCTGCCGGGGCATTTTGTTTTATTTCGTCTTTATTGTTTTTAATTAAGTTAATTTCTAAATTTTCATCATTTTTTAAACTATCATCTTCTGTTTTTTTATCCACAAAATGATATTTATCTTTTTGTAATGATGTTATTGTTGGTTCTGGTACATTGGCAATATTATTGCCTTGATGAGCATCATCGTCCTCGTTATTGTTAGTCGGAATGGCGCGGTGTTGAGCATGATCATCAACCGGTAATTTAATTGGTTTTACCTCTGGTTTTGGGGTGGTTGTTGGGAAATTATCTGGTCTCTTGGTTATATCAATTACCGGGACATTTTCCTGATTGTCATTAATAGCAATAGGCTGATTTGGCCGATCTTCTTCTGGTGTTAAAGCAAAATTATAATGATTGTGAATACCCGAACCTTTTTCAAGCTCAACATAAGATATCGCGATGTTATTATTATTTGAATTTTGATTAACTGGTTGATAAGAGCCATTATTATTTACACTAATATTAGCATTTAAAAGATTGCTCATTGCTATTATTTCTGGTGTTCCCCCTCATGTTGAAGATTGTCGCATTATTTCTAAGTAATTAGTATCAATATCATTATTATCTTGAATAAGACTTCTAAATGTTAATTCGCCATTGCGATTTGGAATTGTCTCTAAATTTGATTGTATATAATCAACAACGCGATTACGAAAGAAATTTATAACTAGATTATTTGCTGTTTGATCTTGATATCATAATTGATTTAGATTTCTATTATTTTCTAAATCATGTTGTTGTAGTAATTTTTGAATATATAATAAATATTTTAAATTTTCTTCACCAAATAATTGGATAAATCGGTTTCTAAATTCTTCATTATTATTTCTCGCTGGCAATAAGTAAGATGTTGATACCGACCAAAACAAACAACTATTATCTGCTGGCACATCATACAAATTATTGTGATTTGTTGGCTCATCTGAATTATTTTGTTGTATGCGGTTACTAGCTTGTGTTTGACTTCCGTCAGCATTTGTATTACTGTTATCGGATTGTTTTAAAGTTACTGTACTTCCTTTAGGCCGTGTTCCCTGTTTTTTAGATTCATCTTCTGTAATTATTTTTTGTGCATCATTTGGTTTTCTTGCTTTTTTAGCAAGTGTAAATATAACTTTGACTGCACCATCAGAATATACACTTTGATCAATTGATTCAATAGTTGCCGCAGTATCAGTAATGCTATTTTTTTGTACTTTAACTTGATCAATATCTAAGCCAAAATTTAATTCTCTAACACGATTTAAAATTGTCTGTTCTTGCTTATCTGATATTTCTTCTAACTTAGTTTGTCTAATAACATCTGACAATTCAATTTTTAATAATTTTTTTAATTCTTTTTTAGTTTCTTCTAAAATTTTTATATTTTGTTGTTGTTCGTCTTGATTTTTTTGTAAAATTTTATTAAGTTTTTTTATATTTTCGTTTAATTTTTTGTGTTTTTTCAAAAGATTTATTATTTCTTTATGATCATTTTCTTCTGCTAAATCTAAAGAATCATTTCCCTCATCATCTTGATAATTAAGATTAGCATTATTGGACAACAATAATTTTACTATTATCAAGTGACCATTTTTGCATGCATAATGCAAAGCAGTTAGACCCCATTTATTTGAAAGATTGACATCAATATCAGAATGTTTTAACAATTCTTTTACAACATTTATTTCACCATTTCGCGCCGCTACAATTAAAGCGCTATCGCCATGATCATCTTTTTTATTAACATCAATTTTATGGTTTTTTAACAATAGTTTAACAACTTTATGGTGCCCGTAAAATGATGATATCTGTAATGGAGTATCACCCAAATTATTTGGAAGGTTGATATCAATTTTGTTTTTACTATTTTTATTTGTTAATAATTCTTGAACAACTTCTGTCTTATCACTTTGTGCTGCAAAGTATAAAGGAGTAAGTCCTTTTTTTTCTTGTATATTGGGATTAGCGCCTCTTTCTAATAACAATTTAACAAGCTCTAACTGACCATTTCGTGCTGCAATATGTAAATAAGTGTTGTTTACTAATGGGTCTTGAAAATTTACATTAGCTCCATGATCAAATAAAATATTAATTATTTCTCAATTATTGTTATTTATTGCGTTAATTATTGACATACTAACTTTTTTTTCTTGAAGATTTACATCGGCACCATTTTCTAATAAAAATTTAATAAAATCTATCGCGTCTTTATTTATCGCTAAAAGCAAAGGTGTATTATTATTTATATCAGAACTATTTATTATTTTTTTATCTGGATTTAACTTAATCAATAATTTAGCAAGTTCGAAATTATTTTGAATAATAAAAATATATAAAATATTATTATCACTATTAGAATTTAATGAAAAAAAATCATCAGTTTTTAAATCAGTTTTTAAATCAAATTCTTTTTCAAAGTATAAATTTATAGATTTTAAATCTTGTTTTCATCTTGTCATTCCTACGATATATTGTAAACACGCATTCTTTATTTCTGTAAAATTTTGATTTTCATTAAATGCTTTTTGTATTTTTTTTGATATATTATCAATATTATTTTCTGCTTTTAAGATGTTGTTAATATCAACTTTATTTTTATCGATAAAATTAATTATTTTTTTTGCTTTAGTTAATTCATTTCAAATTTTTATTCTAAATTTATTGAATTGTTCTGAATATTTTTTTCAATCACCTCTTAATTGTGATGTATAATCTTCTCAATTTATTGTTTGATTATTAAATATTTTTTCTTGAATATCTTTTAATATATTTTTACTCTCAGATATGATTTTTTTTAATTCATCAATATTTTTAATATTTGCAAAAATTTCTAAAGTCTTTTTATCACATTGAAACCTCATGGCTTCACTTGTAATAAAAATCATTCTTACTAAATCATCTTTTATTTTTTGATTTTCTTGTTTATTATTATCATAATCTGCTAAATTTGAAATTGCACCTTTTAAAGTTTCGTTAGAAATATTAATATTTTTTCCTTTATCTGGTTTTCCATTTTCTTTTATTACAACATTTAAGCCCTCGCTTGTATACGCTCCTGTATAATTTAAATTAATCTTTTGACAACTATATTTCTTAATTACTGATTTATTTAAATCTTTAATTTTTTCTTCATCATTTTTTAAATTTTCACCTTGTAAATTACTAAGTTTTTTATTCAAAGAATTCAATTCGTTATTATAATTTAATTTTTTAATATTTTTTTCTTTTTCTTTAAGAGGAATTAATTTATTTTTTTGTTGCAAATATTCTTTTACTTTTTCTTCATTAAATAAAAGTTTGTTTTCTTTTAAATTATTTAATTTTTCCTTTAAATTATTAAGTTTTTTGATTTCTTCTTGATTATGTTGTTTTATTTTTTCTAAAAGTTCATCATCAAAATAAAAATACTTATTTTGATTATTAATAAATCCTAGTAAATAAAGATTATTTAAATTAATTACTAATTTTATATTTTTATTATTACTATTTTTTAATGTTAATATCAATATTTTTTCTTTGTTATTTTGTTGTTCTTTAATTCAATTAGCTATTTTGGGCTCTAATTCTTCTAATTTATAAATAATTGTTTTATTATCAAGTTCTTTGCTTATAAGTCCACCCATATTGATACTTCTTAATGGATCAAGATATTTTTCATCAATAAGTTCCTGTAACATTTTTTGAATATTGTAAGAATAATTTTCGAGCCTGTCCAAAATTCTGTGTCTCGATAATTCATTCTGAATTATACTTAAAAGAAGGAGAGCAGAAAATGACAAAAAAAATAAAAAAAGAACCTGACGCAATTGATAAAGTTGTTGATTATTTTTTAGAAAATATTGATAATCCACAAGATTTATTTAAAGGCAATACTATTTTTCAGGAATTTACCAAAAAATTAACTGAACGAATGTTAAATACGGAAATTAAAGATTATCTTGAAACTGATGAGAATCATAATAAAAGAAATGGCAACACACAAAAAACCATTATTACTAAAAATGGTTCAATCGCAATTGATGTACCAAGAGATCGAAATAGTACTTTTGAACCAGTAATTATTCCAAAAAGACAAAGAAGATTTGATAACTTTGATCAAAAAGTAATTTCTTTATATGCAAGAGGAATGACAATTTCTGATATCAAAGCACAATTGCAAGAATTCTATCACGGAGCAGAAATTTCAGAAAGTTTAATTAGTCAAATAACTGATGATGTTATTGAAGAAGTTAAAATGTGACAAACTAAACCTTTAGAGAAGATTTATCCGATTGTTTATTTTGATTGTATTGTTGTTAAAGTAAAGCAAGATAAACGAATAATAAATAAAGCAGTTTATCTTGCCTTAGGAATTAATTTAGATGGTTTAAAAGATATTTTAGGAATGTGAATTAGTGAGAATGAGGGAGCCAAATTTTGACTTAATAATCTTACGGAAATGAAAAATCGTGGGTTACAAGATATTCTTGTTGCTTGTAGTGATAATTTAACTGGGATGTCTGATGCAATAGAAGCTGTTTTCCCAAAAACACAGCATCAATTATGCATTGTTCATCAAATTCGCAATAGTTTAAAATTTGTTCCTTACAAAGATCGCAAACTTGTAGCTAATGATTTAAAATCAATTTATACAGCAATTAATGAAGAAATAGCGTTAATTGCTTTAGATCATTTTTCAGAAAAATGAAATAAAAAGTATCCACAAATTACTAAATCATGAAAAAATAACTGAAATAATTTAATAATTTTTCTTGAATATCCTCAGGAATTTAGAAGAATTATTTACACAACTAATGCGATTGAATCTGTTAATAGTCAATTAAGAAAAGTCATTAAGAATAAAAAGATTTTTCCTAATGACGCATCAGTTTTTAAAATATTTTATTTAGCATTTCAAAATATGGTTAAGAAATGAACGATGCCAATTCAAAATTGGGGTAGTGCAATTTCACATTTAATGATAAAATTTGAGGACAGAGTGAATTTAAGTTAATTACTTAGAGACACAGTTAATTGTACAGTCCCTAATTTTATTATTAAATAACTCAATATCATTTATTTTAACTAAATTATTATTTGTTTGTATTTCTAAATCATAATTCCCATATCCAAAAATAGTTGATATTTCTAAATTCTTAAATCTTTCTAATTCATATTCTAAAATAAATTTACATTGTTTAGTAATATCAAATTTATTTATTTCCTCGTATCATCTAAAATTGCTTAACAAAGCCTCTAATCCTTTTCCATAAATACTCATAACACTATTTAATTTTGTTTTTTCAACAATGCAATTTACAAAATTTTTACCATAATTACCATCTGCAAGTTTTATATCTTTTGGCAGTAAACTAGGGATGTCGTTTGGTTCCAAATTATTAATTAATGGCAATCAATTAAACTGATTACTATTCAATTTAAATAATTGATTTTGCGATATGTCATTATTAACTAATTTAATGTTTTTTTTATCAAAATTAAAGTACTCTGATTTTAAAATAACTTCCACATCCTTAAACTTATAATACCCATCTTCAAGTAACGGAACCGAAATAAGTTCAAAATAATAAGGCAATAATAGTTTATAATCATCATTTAAACCCATATTAATAGATAATTCTGAAAAAATATATTCTGATAGCATTACCACAATTTGCTTAAATATTTGTACTGAAGAATGCTTTAACAATTTTGGATTTTCAAATTTTCAATCTTCAAATAAGTTTGTAATAACTGTTTCCGGTTTTTGCCCCACAAATTTTTCCTCTTTTAACTTTGCAACACTATTTTTCGGTTGACCATATAATATGCCATCATCTTTGTCGTCATAATATTTTGCGTGTCTAAAATTAGTACGGTAATTATATGTATAATTTAACATATCTAATAATACTTTTTGTAAGCTATCAATTTTAAAAATTTCTTTAAATTCTAATTCCACTCTATCATAATCTTTAGTTAAATTGTATGAGGTAGAATTTAGACAACTTGGCTCAAGCCCACCAATTTCACCAGATAGAGTGATTGTTTCATTTAAAATAATATTTTCTTTTAATAAATCTATTGGTAGGCAACCAAGAGGTACACTCTGATATTTTTGTGTATTTCTAGTAATATGCATTGCCGTAACTCTAACATCTCTAAACACTTTTTTTCGTGTTTCGGTACCACCACCGATTTTTATTAAATCTAAAACACTTCCTTCATTAAAAAACAATTTTGCTTTTTCTCATGCTAAAACTTGACTAGACATTCATTGTTGCAATATTCTAACTTTTGGTTCAGTTTCAATCGGCATTGATAGCATTGGTAACATAACCTTGTCATTTTCTATAAATAATCGCGGATAACCCGCCACGCCGTTTACTTCCCCGATTAATTTAATATTTCCAAATAAAGCTTGCCGTGGAAATTTAATAGTAATTGCTTTAACCTTTGTATCTTCGGGCAATTGTTTTTGAATACGAACAATAATGGGATTAGAACCACGAACTTTAAAATCTTGCACCCGTACTAAAACTGTTTCCTTGGTTACCTTAATTAATTTTGGGGCATAGCGTTCGGTGTAAGAATTTATAATATACAATTCATCCAAATTATTTTCGTTTGCCGGTTCACCAATAGAAACAACATGAAGATTAAATTTGCCGTATAAACTTTCATCTTGAAAAATTATAGTCTTGGCATCGACCATAGTATATTCAACACTATTATCTTGAATATTAGTAGCATTGCGAGCATCTAATTCTAAATTAAAGTCACTAACTTCATAAGCAATCGTTTTTTTAACTTCTAACGGGTCAATAAAGCCAATTTTAACAACATTGGGAGAAAAGTATAAATTAGGTTTATTTGTGTTTTTAATCAGGTTATTTAAAGGGTAAATATATAATTCGCGTTTTCTTGTTTCGTTATAAATTGTATGCAAGTCAGGGTCTGATTGTTCGGTGTAATTTGCAAAGTCCAGTGGAGTATTATCAATTGCATAATCACGATATTTTGTTTCATTTTCTTGACTTGGTTTAGTCTTCCAATCCGCCATTTTCTTGTCCTTTCATATCAATATTATTAATTTCTTTACCAATTGTGGTCGTTACATTCAAATTGACTTTGATTGTCATTTTTTCAAGTTCTTTTGAAATAAAACTGTTACCATTCAAGTCGCGGTCAAATTTAAGTAGTAAGTAAATAAAGTTTGCATGGGCTTCTTCTCGTAATAATAATTTTTGCTCGAGCATATTGTTAGTTTGAATATTAACCGCAGAACTTTCTTGACGAGTTTGTTGAGCCCCTTTATGAATTGCAGGTACATGCATTCCAATCCGTTTATTAATCTCGGTCACATTTCAATCATATAAATAAGTTAATTCTTTTCCTCTAAATTGACCATTAATAGTAGAAAAGGGTATTGGATTTTGTGCTTGATCATAATTCATGACTAAAACATGATTTTTAATAAAATCATCAATAATCTTATTTACATTTTTTTGAACATTACCAACAAGTGAATTTGTATTAATAAGAAATCTTGTGGCGTTTAAAATCGCATCTAGAATGCTTTGTTCATAAAAAATATCTAAAGCTTTCAATTTATCTTCAACACCAGCGATGTCAGCACGCTCACTTGGTAAATTAGAAAAAATTGCAATTGGTATGTAATTAATTTCTAAAACTTGGTTAATATTTAATTTTTCATTATTGCGTTGTTTTTCAAAATCATTAACTTTTATTATTGTTTGTTCTAATTTGGAAGTGCCATTATTGTCAACAATTTTTTTGGTGCTTAGTTCATAAATTTCACGCGTAATTTTTACTTTGCTGTTTTCTAATTGGTAAGTTTCGTACATGCGTAAATTAAGATTATTTTTCTTATAGTCGTCGTAAAAAATTGTACATTGAATTAAATTTCCCAACACATCATATTCTCGCTCTGCTACTCGTATGGGTTGAAAATTCATAATTCCTTGATTTAAAAAAATTAGAAATGCTGAAATACCAATATCGCTAGCTCGTTTCTCATTAATCCAGTTTTTACTTTGAAAATCATTTTTATAAAGTCATGCCATTATTTTTGGTGATAAATCTTGTTGACTAATATTAATTTCCAACTTCTTAGGAGTTAATGCATTAGCCATAGTGTCGGACACATACGATTTATAATAATCTTCATGACCAAAAGGAGCAAAACCATACATTCGCAAAATTGATTTTTCAATTTCGCGTTTTTTAACTACTACATTATCATCTTTATCACTAAATCATTTTTTAGTAAATCGTAATGGCATTATTTACTTTCCAATTCTTCAACTTGTTTTTTTAAAATTTCAATTTTTTCAGAAATTAATTTCCCCAAAGGTACAAGTCCTAGAGTAATAAAGTTTAAAAAGTAAATTAACATTTTCAATCAAAATAATTTTTTAGCCATTATTTTTAGCTCCTCGTTTTGGTTTGTTAATATTAATCTCGTTTTTATTAGCGTTATTATTTTTGATAGCAATAACCATATCAATCTTATTATTTATAATCATTAATTTAGTATCAATTTTATTTAACGCTTCTTTATTTTCTTGCTCCATTTTTTTCGCCTCCTTTTTTGTTTTTAAAGCCGAGATTATTCCCGTAATGCCAGCCGTTCCACCCAAACCGCCAATAATTGCTGTAAAAATACTTGCTACTGTTTCTGAATTCATATGATACTTTCTCCTCTCTTATTTAATTTTAGCCCCTAGGCCCACATAAATGTGAGCTATTAAACTAGTATTTTGTGGGCGGGTTTCTAAAATATCAGTTTCATTTTTTTCTGTTTCGGCTGAAAAAAATAAATAAATTTCTTCCGGGACCTCTTTTGGTCAAGCATCCAAAATAAGTGAGGACTGCATAACAATGTCAGAATCTTCCGGCGTGTGGGGCATTGTGCCCACATTTCACCCTGTTGTTGTAAAAAAATAATTTTTTTTTCATTTGAAAACAAAAGAAGAATTGGGTTTGTCTAATTTCGGAGCCACATAAATCGGATGAATGTGGTGACCGACATTGTCATTTTCTGCGTTTAAAGGATTGTCTTTTTTGTGTCGCACAAAATCGCCCTCGCGAAGGCTAGGCGTCACCAATTGACTGCCGTCGGCAAGAATGACGATTCGTTTATCTTGCTTTACTTTAACAACAATACAATCAAAATAAACAATCGGATAAATCTTCTCTAAAGGTTTAGTTTGTCACATTTTAACTTCTTCAATAACATCATCAGTTATTTGACTAATTAAACTTTCTGAAATTTCTGCTCCGTGATAGAATTCTTGCAATTGTGCTTTGATATCAGAAATTGTCATTCCTCTTGCATATAAAGAAATTACTTTTTGATCAAAGTTATCAAATCTTCTTTGTCTTTTCGGAATAATTACTGGTTCAAAAGTACTATTTCGATCTCTTGGTACATCAATTGCGATTGAACCATTTTTAGTAATAATGGTTTTTTGTGTGTTGCCATTTCTTTTATTATGATTCTCATCAGTTTCAAGATAATCTTTAATTTCCGTATTTAACATTCGTTCAGTTAATTTTTTGGTAAATTCCTGAAAAATAGTATTGCCTTTAAATAAATCTTGTGGATTATCAATATTTTCTAAAAAATAATCAACAACTTTATCAATTGCGTCAGGTTCTTTTTTTATTTTTTTTGTCATTTTCTGTTCTCCTTCTTTTAAGTATAATTCAGAATGAATTATCGAGACACAGAATTTTGGACAGGCTCCCCAATTTTGAATTGGCATCGTTCATTTCTTAACCATATTTTGAAATGCTAAATAAAATATTTTAAAAACTGATGCGTCATTAGGAAAAATCTTTTTATTCTTAATGACTTTTCTTAATTGACTATTAACAGATTCAATCGCATTAGTTGTGTAAATAATTCTTCTAAATTCCTGAGGATATTCAAGAAAAATTATTAAATTATTTCAGTTATTTTTTCATGATTTAGTAATTTGTGGATACTTTTTATTTCATTTTTCTGAAAAATGATCTAAAGCAATTAACGCTATTTCTTCATTAATTGCTGTATAAATTGATTTTAAATCATTAGCTACAAGTTTGCGATCTTTGTAAGGAACAAATTTTAA
Source organism: Spiroplasma endosymbiont of Clivina fossor (assembly GCF_964031115.1). Classification (GTDB taxonomy): domain Bacteria; phylum Bacillota_I; class Bacilli_A; order Mycoplasmatales; family Nriv7; genus Nriv7. The sequence continues at coordinate 578,945 of NZ_OZ035006.1, read as the reverse complement.
ACTATTGCGAATTTGATGAACAATGCATAATTGATGCTGTGTTTTTGGGAAAACAGCTTCTATTGCATCAGACATCCCAGTTAAATTATCACTACAAGCAACAAGAATATCTTGTAACCCACGATTTTTCATTTCCGTAAGATTATTAAGTCAAAATTTGGCTCCCTCATTCTCACTAATTCACATTCCTAAAATATCTTTTAAACCATCTAAATTAATTCCTAAGGCAAGATAAACTGCTTTATTTATTATTCGTTTATCTTGCTTTACTTTAACAACAATACAATCAAAATAAACAATCGGATAAATCTTCTCTAAAGGTTTAGTTTGTCACATTTTAACTTCTTCAATAACATCATCAGTTATTTGACTAATTAAACTTTCTGAAATTTCTGCTCCGTGATAGAATTCTTGCAATTGTGCTTTGATATCAGAAATTGTCATTCCTCTTGCATATAAAGAAATTACTTTTTGATCAAAGTTATCAAATCTTCTTTGTCTTTTCGGAATAATTACTGGTTCAAAAGTACTATTTCGATCTCTAGGTACATCAATTGCGATTGAACCATTTTTAGTAATAATGGTTTTTTGTGTGTTGCCATTTCTTTTATTATGATTCTCATCAGTTTCAAGATAATCTTTAATTTCCGTATTTAACATTCGTTCAGTTAATTTTTTGGTAAATTCCTGAAAAATAGTATTGCCTTTAAATAAATCTTATGGATTATCAATAGACTTGGTACATAACTATAACTAGCTTAATTCAAAATTATATATTCCTGAAATTAAGTTAAATCGTAAGGACGCATAAAGTTTTCTTAGGTGGGAAAATATTTGAATAAGTATTAAGGCAGTCAGCAATGATTGTCTTTTTATTTTATAAGGTGTTAAAAGTTTGTTCTTTGAAAATTAAATACAAGTGAATTAATAATGTTGGTATGTATTAAAGCACGATAAATTGTGGGTGGTCGCCATAACCAAAAGAAGTTTACCAGTTAATAGATAACATCCTATTAGCTATAGCAATTTGTTTCGTTTTGCAATAAAAAAATGAATGGGTGGATTTCCTAAAAATATACACGCTATTAAATTAGTTCCAAGGGTAGGATGCGGATGTTAAAGTGTAGAAATTTCTATATAGGGTATGCTAAGTTTAAAATTATTAAAATCTTTATCTAATTAAAAAACAAAATTTAATAACAAAGCTTGTTAAACACTTAAATCTGCGATATATAAGTGTTTAAAAAACTAAGTTAACTAACTTAGTTAATATAAAACTTAGTTTATCTATAAGAAAGGTAATTTATTATGAAAAACATTGAAAACATTTTCTTAAATACTAAAAAATATCTCTTAAAAGAAACGCAAAACGCAATGCTTATTAAAGCACCAAAAATTCCGTGATTTAATGAACAAATCGGTATTTGGTTTTCAAAACGATTTGTTTATAAAGGGAAATACGAAAATTCAATTTGCATTGGAATAATAAAAGATAGTAAATATCAAATAATTTCAATTAATCAAAAAGAAAATGAAACCAAATTAATTAAGGGACAAGAATTATTAGGTTTCTTCATTGCTGAAAAAGAAAACAACAAAAAAGATACCAATTATAACTATTTTAAAGGAGTTTAAAAATGAATATTGCGATTGGAATAATATTTATTATCATTTGCATAATGCTATTGGCATATTTTGCTTATAAAATTTATGCAAAAATAAAAATGCGAATTAAATATAAAAATGCCATTAAAAATAATACTGGTAATTTTACAAAAGAAGAAAAAGTATTTATTGCTCGCTTTGAAGAATGAGTTAAAACTCCCAATTCAAAAGAAAATAACGAGAATAAAAAATAATGTTTTGAGAAATTATTATGGAGTTCTTAAAACTGTTTATTCCGATAGAAAAAATGCCTGCACAAGTTACATTTATTGCCGGATTAATTATTATCATTACTTTTCTTTTCGCGTTAATTTCAATTATGTATTTACCAATAAAAATGATTTTTGGGAGATAAAAAATGACAGTAAATTTAAAAGAATTTAATTGAGAACAAATTAAACAAACATTCTGAGATTTATTTATTCAAATTACAACTATTCCGGCTCACATTACTGGGGGTAAAGAAATTAAATTAACCGAAGCACCACTTTGACTTTTAATAGCAAACATTGCTTTTTGATTCTTAACAGCGATTATGGTGTGATTTATTCTAATGCTACTTTGAAAAACCATATCAGTATTTAGATAGAGATAAAATTAATGTCAAGAAGTTACATTGTGATGCATTCCCAAAGAAATTCAAAATTAATTAGAAAAAAATACAATCGTGTTAAGGTTAATCGTGGTTTTAACAAATTTAAAAAAACTTTGAATATAAATGATGAATGTTTTAAAAAGAAAGGGGGTGATTATATGATTGGAACTTTCTTAACAGAAGCACCAGCAGTAACAAAGATAACAGCTAGTGACGCGATGACTAAATTATGAAATGCGATTATAACAGCGTTTACTAAAATGTGAGAAATTATTGCTGTTAATATGCCACAAGTCGGTAACTTCTTTGCTGACTACTGAATATTCATTTTTCCATTTATTTTGGCAGTATTCTTTATTTGCTTTAAAATGTTTGAAAAATTACTTGGAGCAGTACGCTAACAAAAAAATAAAGTGAGGTGCAAGATGAAATTTTGCAAATGAATAATAGAAAAAAATAACCATTTTATTGAATTAAATCGCACCTCATTTTTAATTTTATGACATTGAGGAGCAATTTGATATATTTACAACGGTTATTTTAAAAACATTGTAAGTTATTTATTTTTAGCAGGTTGTATTTTAATTTTTCTTTTTAAAATCGGTAATTTAACACAAATTAACAAAGTTATTAACTTCTTAAAAAACTCACCATTAAATATTGTGATTGGTTCATTAGGAACTGGAAAAACCGCTTTTCTAGTATACGCATCAAAATTATTAAAAAAGAAAAAATATCATATCGCATCAACATTTCCATTACTAGAAACCCAAAAATTAAGTTTAGGGCATATGGGTTTGTTAGACTTTGATTATCCAGTATTGCCAGACAAAACCTTACTTTTGTGAGATGAAACCAACTTATTTTTAGAAGGAACTGATTGAGAAAAAAATAATACCAAAAACGAAGAAACCGGTATTCAAGAATATTTCGCTCTGGCACGCCATTTTGGTCATATTGTGCTTGCTAGTGGTCAAAGAGATAAACATATTTGAGTTAAAGTTCGTGATATTGCTAATAATGTGATTGTGGGAATTCGTAAAAAACCTGTTAATATTTTTCGTCCCTACTTAAAAGTCATCTATGGTACCTTTACGAGCATTGAAGAATATGAACGCTGACGAAACACCTTAATTGATGCTAAAAATAGTAAAAAGGGTCGTCGCATTAAATACCGTGATATCCCTGAACTTGATATTTATTTTTTTAAATTAAAAATTCCTCTACCAATATTAAACACTTACAATTCTTTTTACTTAGCGTTTTTAAGAGATTATTTAAATTCAAAAGTAAATCCTGACTATGAAGACAAATGCTATACTGACACAGCAATTGATTTAGAAGACTTAGAATATTTAAAAATGGATAAATTTAGCAAATTTTTAAGAAAAATGAAAGAAAAATAACGGTTAACCCCGTTTTTAGTAGCGACAATTATTATTTAGACATTAATTAAATTAAGTTTTATTTAATATTTTTGTTTCATTATCAGTGCAATTCCAACAACAATCATAATTCAGAAAAAAATTGCCATTGGTATAAAACCAAATAAAAACTCAAATATATTATATACAAGAGTTCAAGCACCTTCTAAAAATTTTAAAAAAGCTTCTTCGGCGGTTAGACTATTTATCATATTTCACCTCTTTTCTAATATTGTCGCTACTAAAAACGCAATCAACCACAACATTATTTTACTCTATATACTTGGTACATAACCCTCAATTTTATTTACTATTTTGATAATATTATTTTCTGGGTGAAGTACAAATGTTAGATAAATACAAAAATGAAAATGAATTTTATGGTTTAGTAAACATAAAATGCTATAGTTATGTACCAAGTCTTATGAAAGGAACAATAAAAAATGGAAAATCTTGCAAAAATGGCGGACTTTCTCGCTCAAATGCTTTATAAAGTTTTTGATTTAATTTGAAGTCTTGAAGTACCGGGAACAAATATTCAACTAATATTTCCTTTATTCTTAACGCTGGCTGTAGAATTTCTTATGGCAATTATTCTCGGTTTTAGCAGTCAACAAGTTAATTTAGAAAAGCAACGCCGATATGCCGTTAAAAATAGTGGTCGCTTAAGTGCATGAGGAAAAGTTAAAAAACAAATACAACCAATAAATCCAAATAAAACCAATAAAAACAAATCAAGGTAACTAACAATGTTTAAACTAATTATTATTTTTATCTTAATAACTGTTCTTGGATTATTAGCTGGTAGTCATTTTGAAACTTTAACGAACTATATTAGCGAGGGTCTTGCCAATTTTAAAAAGTTTATTACTAGCAATTTAACAATTTTAGAACTATTTAAACCAATGGCACGAACATTTTCGCAACATCCAATTTTTACCATTCTTGGTGTTACTTGTGTACTTATTGCCTTATTTATTGTAATTAAAGGACAATAAAAAATATGAAAGGAGAATTAAAATGAAAAAAATTTTAGTAAAATTATTTAAAAAAGATAATTCAAAAGAAAAAATGTCATTAAAATTAAGAATTAAAAATTCTTTTAAAAAGCAGTGGTTAAAAATAGTATTAAGTATCATTTTCGTTTTTATAAGCTTATTAATTTGTACATTAACAGCAATCGATACTAAATGAGTAACTGGAACAAGTAACGAATTTAATGATTTTATGAATAAACAGATGGTTGATTTCTTTGGCAAGTTCAATAGTGGTATTATGCTCGCGGGAATATTTGTTTTTTGATGAGGCGGAGCAATATATTTTGCAATTAAATTTGAAAAATTAATCCGCTTTATTATTAAAAAAATTAAAGCAAAAAGAATCTTGAAAAATGAAATCAAACAAACTCATTAATTCTTTAAAAAAATATTGATGGAGAATTTTATCTTACATTTTTATGATTACTATCTTTTTCATTTCATTTTTAAAATTGGAAATTAATGATTTGAAATTATTATATGAAAAATTTGAAGCATTAATTTCACTTATGATACTAGGATATTTAGATATATGCATTACAATAGCGGTAATTATAAATTGTGGTGTTGAGTGACTTATTAAAAAAATCAAAACTAAAAAAACAACAAAAAATAAAATATTTTAAAAAGGAGTGATAAAAATGTTTATGAAAATATTTACCGTGTTAATTATTAGTTTCAATAACATTTTTACCATTCCGCAAAACATTATTAATAATGATAAAACAACAATACAACTAATTAGAACTAAAAGACAAAATGATAAAATTTATAATTTTGAAATTGAAAACTTAGAAAAAGTATATTTTCATCTTTTAAAAGATAAAAATAGAGTTGGAGAGATTAACATGTATCAAAAAGACAATATCAATCTAAATAAAAAATTACCAGAATTAAAAAATTTAAACAAACTTATTTTCCTATTTACAAAAGAATTTTACAATAATCAAGATAAACAAGATAAAATTACAAAATTAATAACTACATATGGGCAAAAAATAACTGACCTTAACGGTCCTAATATAAAGCCACATGAGCTTTGAATAATTAATAAAAAAATAACAATCAAAGTACAAAGTACAAAGTTAGAAACTTGAGACAATAGCGATAATACAATAGATTATACATTAAGAAATACAAGTAACTTTGAAATTGAAATTGAAAAAGATAGTACCGACATTGAATTACCAACAGCAACTATTAGCTTTGACGGTAATCATAAATATAACGATGTTATTGATAATCTTGACTATTTAATGATTCATCGTGGTGATTTTGATAAATTTAATTATTCTTATCTCTATTGAACACCAATATTTAATTTTGTTGACACCCTAGAAAAAGGTTATTACAAAGAATTTACGATTAAAAATTATGGTTTTAAAAGCGAAAGCTATTTTTATCACAAAAGTTCTACTAGTGAAGATAAAATAAATGAAAATGTTTTAAAAATTAAAGCTTTTAATAAAACCTTAATTGCAAGTAATAACTATTTACAATTATTACACGATGAAAAGGAAATCTGAAAATATGACACCGAAAAAACTAACGATTACTATCTAATTAAGTACCTTTTTGGAACCTTAAATTATCTTAATGTTAAATTTAGTTTTTTAAGATACGACCCTGAATTAAAAAATGACATTTACCTTTATTTTAAAAACAACATTCCTAGTATTAACAATAACGATTACAAAAATGTTTTTGATGAAATCTATGAAATTCTTGGCAATTTCTTTGCTAGTTTATTTTATGCGACTTTTGATATGGACGAAAAAACTTATACCGAAATTGATTTTAAGGGAGTAGATAATTACAACAAAGATTACTTTATTCAAATCGGTTTCTTTTATCGCTCGTTAATTACTTTTTATCCCAAAAAATACTTAATCAATGTTACTGGTAATTCAGAATTATTACTAAGAAGTTATTTTTTTACTTTTGATAAAAAAACGCACCAAGAAAATTATAATGCGATTAAAAATAATAACAGTATCTATCAAATTGAATTTAATGTCCTTAAATCTTATGATAACAAACTCATTACTTTACCAACTAACAAGATTGCTAATAGTATTAATTATCTTAACACCGACATCGATATTCGCTATGGTATTAATATTTTTACCTTAACTTTTCCTTTGTACCATAAAAAAATATCCGCTAATTACAATTTTAAAATTTATGACTTTAATGTCCTTAATTCCACAGCGTTTATACCTGATGGTTCAACTAATTCGGAATGAGATGACATAATCCCGCCAGCAAATTGTAAATATTCTGGACGATGAATCCCTACTTTTAATGACATTGGCTGTGCCATTCAAAATGCTGGTATAAAAATGCTAAACTGAATGCTGACGGCGTCACAAATCATTACAATTTTACGCCCGTTAGCGATTATTGCCAAAGCAACAGTTAACTTTTCAACTGCCATTTTTCCGATTTTTAAAACAGTGCCGGCCTTTTACTATACCTTTCAATTTTTAATCGGTTTTGCCGTTTTTCTAATGATTTTACGAATTTTTGTATAATATATATATATATATATATATATTGAAAAAATAAAGGAGTTAAAATAATGAAAATTTTAAATACAATAGCTCTTTCCACATTAACAATATTACCAATAGTTAGCTGTTCTAAAAAAGCAAATGAACCAGTAGAACAAAAAAATGAAGATAACAATAAAAAAGATAAAATTTATAATTTTAAAATCGAAAACTTAGAAAAAGTATATTTTCATCTTTTAAGAGATAAAAATAGAGTTGGAGAGATTAACATGTATCAAAAAGACAATATCGATCTAAATGAAAAATTACCAGAATTAAAAAATTTAAACAAACTTATTTTCCTATTTACAAAAGAATTTTACAATAATCAAGATAAACAAGATAAAATTACAAAATTAATAACTACATATGGGCAAAAAATAACTGACCCTAACGGTCCTAATATAAAGCCACATGAGCTTTGAATAATTAATAAAAAAATAACAATCAAAGTACAAAGTACAAAGTTAGAAACTTGAGACAATAGCGATAATACAATAGATTATACATTAAGAAATACAAGTAACTTTGAAATTAAAATTGAAAATCCGTAATAACTAAATTTAAAAAGGGACTGTACAATTAACTGTGTCTCTAAGTAATTAACTTAAATTCACTCTGTCCTCAAATTTTATCATTAAATGTGAAATTGCACTACCCCAATTTTGAATTGGCATCGTTCATTTCTTAACCATATTTTGAAATGCTAAATAAAATATTTTAAAAACTGATGCGTCATTAGGAAAAATCTTTTTATTCTTAATGACTTTTCTTAATTGACTATTAACAGATTCAATCGCATTAGTTGTGTAAATAATTCTTCTAAATTCCTGAGGATATTCAAGAAAAATTATTAAATTATTTCAGTTATTTTTTCATGATTTAGTAATTTGTGGATACTTTTTATTTCATTTTTCTGAAAAATGATCTAAAGCAATTAACGCTATTTCTTCATTAATTGCTGTATAAATTGATTTTAAATCATTAGCTACAAGTTTGCGATCTTTGTAAGGAACAAATTTTAAACTATTGCGAATTTGATGAACAATGCATAATTGATGCTGTGTTTTTGGGAAAACAGCTTCTATTGCATCAGACATCCCAGTTAAATTATCACTACAAGCAACAAGAATATCTTGTAACCCACGATTTTTCATTTCCGTAAGATTATTAAGTCAAAATTTGGCTCCCTCATTCTCACTAATTCACATTCCTAAAATATCTTTTAAACCATCTAAATTAATTCCTAAGACAAGATAAACTGCTTTATTTATTATTCGTTTATCTTGCTTTACTTTAACAACAATACAATCAAAATAAACAATCGGATAAATCTTCTCTAAAGGTTTAGTTTGTCACATTTTAACTTCTTCAATAACATCATCAGTTATTTGACTAATTAAACTTTCTGAAATTTCTGCTCCGTGATAGAATTCTTGCAATTGTGCTTTGATATCAGAAATTGTCATTCCTCTTGCATATAAAGAAATTACTTTTTGATCAAAGTTATCAAATCTTCTTTGTCTTTTTGGAATAATTACTGGTTCAAAAGTACTATTTCGATCTCTTGGTACATCAATTGCGATTGAACCATTTTTAGTAATAATGGTTTTTTGTGTGTTGCCATTTCTTTTATTATGATTCTCATCAGTTTCAAGATAATCTTTAATTTCCGTATTTAACATTCGTTCAGTTAATTTTTTGGTAAATTCCTGAAAAATAGTATTGCCTTTAAATAAATCTTGTGGATTATCAATATTTTCTAAAAAATAATCAACAACTTTATCAATTGCGTCAGGTTCTTTTTTTATTTTTTTTGTCATTTTCTGTTCTCCTTCTTTTAAGTATAATTCAGAATGAATTATCGAGACACAGAATTTTGGACAGGCTCTTTAAAAACTGTTAAAATCACTACCCCAAAATGTAGCTTTCTATGACGATAATGCTCTTAAACAACTTTTTCATTTTTTCTATTTTGACAAAATAAAAACCAGTAATTTAATTAAATTACTGGTTTGAATATTTTTCTTATTTTATCACAAGAGATTAAATTGTTGTGCTTGTTTCAATTAAAGTTATTGTTCTAAATAGCTAATATCGTTTTTATAAAACCTTATACTATAGTAGTAACTGTATTTGTTCTTACTGGCCCTTCTCTCTCTGATGAAAAAAATGCTTCACCGTTAAATGTTATTTTATCATTGTTTTTATCTATAGTAATTTCATTGGGTAATAAACTATATTTTTGTAAAATTTGCATTACTTCTGTAATTGATAATGTAACTATTTGTTCTTTATTGTTATCATCAATTATTTTGGCAGTAATATTTCCTGTAATTTTTTGTTTTAAATTTAATATAACTTTAGATGTAATTATTCTTACTGGATAAGTAATTTTTAATTTTTCATTGGGATTAAGTTCAAATTTATCAGCGGGTTCCTTAAAAATACTTAAAATCATTTCTTGTTCTTGTTTATTTGTGTTTGATAAATAAAATTCATTTGATAATACATTAATGATTTCAGAATTTTTATTATTTATATTTGTAAAATCTGTTAATTTCATTTCATCATCAGAATTTATGTTTCAACCATTTAATTTATTTTCTTGTTTTGTTTTAGTTAATCCTGTTGTAATTTGAAATACTAATTTTGATTTTGAATTATATTCACAAGCGGGTACATTAAATGATCTTGTATTTGGAGTTTTATTGATAATTTCTCTATCAGAACATACATTTTTAGGAACATTAGATCATAAAAATGAATTTTCTTGTTTTGTTATTTCAGTATTTGAAAAATTTAAATTATTACTATTAACATTACTTATTTCTTTAAATATTAAATTTGGATTTTCATCTCGAAACTTAAAAAATACTGATCTTTTAATTAATTCGTTTAAATTAATATCATTAATTTCACCTTTATTTTTAATTTTGTAATTAACAGTAAGTTCACCAAAATATTTACTATTATTTTTTTCTTTTATTATCGCTGGATTATTTGTTTTATTAACTATTTCTAATAATGAAATATCTAAATCAGGATTTAAATAATTTAATTCATTTAAAATTGCATTATCAGAATTATCATTAATTTGTCCCAAATTTGAATTTAAATTATACTCACTATATTCATATACATTATTATCAAATGAACCAAAATATATCTTATTATTTAACACCACTCCAGAAGATTGGACTCTTCCTTCTGTTTTGATAATAATTTTTTGTTGTTCTGTTACTGGATCATATTCATATATATTTTGATCTGCTGAACCAATATATAATTTATTATTGAAAACTAAACCAGGAGAACCAACTCATAAATTTGTAACAATAACAATTTTTTGCTTTCTTGTAATTGGATCGTATTCATAAACATTATGATCTTCTGAACCAAAATATATTTTATTGTTTAATACAGCGCCGGAAGATCAAATTCCTCCGTTTGTTCTAATAACAATTTTTTGTTGTCCTGTGGCAGGATCATATTCATAAACATTTTGATCTGTTGAACCAAAATAAACCTTATTATTTAACACCACCCCAGAAGATTGGACTACTCCTTTTGTTTTGATAATAATTTTTTGTTCTTTGATTACAGGATCATATTCATAAACATTATTATCAAACGAACCAAAATAAACCTTATTATTTAAAATAACGCCACTAGCAAAAATTTCGCCCTTTGTTGTAATGACAATTTTTTGTTGTCCTGTGGCAGGATCATATTCATAAACATTTTGATCTGTTGAACCAAAATAAACCTTATTATTTAACACCACCCCAGAAGATCTTATTCAAGAATTTGCTGTAATGACAATTTTTTGTTGTTCTGTGGCGGGGTCATATTCATAAACATTATAATCATCTGAACCAAAATATAGTTTTTTATTTAACACCACCCCAGAAGTTCAAACTTCACCTTTTGTAATAATAATAATTTTTTGTTCTTTGGTTACGGGATCATATTCATAAACATTATGATCTTTTGAACTAAAATATACTTTGTTGTTTAAAACAAGTCCATTAGCAAAAATTTCACCTTTTGTTGTAATTACAATCTTTGTTCTATTTATTTTATTATTTTCATTATTACTTCGTTTTTGTCTTTTATAATTTATGTTTTTTAATTTAGTTTGTTGCTCTTGTTTTTCATAAGGACTATTGGCAACGATTCCCGCCATTCCACTACTTGCTATTGTTATTGTACTTAATAAACTAAGTAATTTTTTCATATTAATCAAATCCTTTTCATGAATTTTTGCTAATTAATAAATTTTTATAGTAATCACTCAACCCCTTCTTAAATTTATAAAGTTTAATTAATACAAATTAATTATAAATGATTAAATAATAATTTCTATCATTTTTCAAGGTTGTTGAATACTAATTCTAGAAAAAAAATTATTATTAAAACAGAAAAATAAACTAACGAAGTTTAACTTCATTAAAATTACTACCAAAGAAAGGTGATTTTTTATGTTAAAAATTAATAATAATGTAAAAACCTTAGAAAACAAGCATTGATTCAGTTTATTCGCAACCCATAAAAATATGTACACTAACAAATGCGAACAATTAGCCAACGAATATGAAAAATTAGATGAATATTTATATAAATATCATTATCGCTTAAAACAAGGTTATAAAGTAGTTCATTTTGCTTGAAGAACAATTATTACAATTTTTGGTGATGTTACTTTTAAACGACGCCGATATAAATATTGAAATCAAAAATCAGGTAAATTTGAATATGTATGTTTACTAGATAAAGAAATTGGTTTATTGCCCAAACAACGCATTTATTTTGATGTCCAATTTAAAGTTTTAAGTCTTTTAGGTGATGGCAAACGCTATCGCGATGTTTTAGATGCTCTAAATCATTGTTATATTTCAAAAGCTAGTATTTCAAGTATTTTAAATAAATATGATATTGCTGAATATTTTCAACTAGCAGAAAAAGAAACTAAAACTAGAATTGATGTCAAAAATAAGGATTTATATATTCAACTAGATGAGACATTTTTAGCAACATTAGACCATAAAGTTAAACAAGACCAAAGAATTCGTTTAGTTACTTTTCATACCGGACATAAAGAAAAAAATTACAAACATGCTCGTAGAGAATTAGAAAACAAACGAGGTCATTTTCTAATGTTAAAAGTTGGTAAACGAATAAATACGATGAATTATCGTGATTTATTAATTAAGGAATTACAAAAATATTATGTAAATATTAATTATGACAAAATAATTGTTTGTGGCGATGGTGATACTTGAATTAGAGAAATTGCCAATAGTTTTGGTAATGTTAGATATATTTTAGATGGTTATCATGCTATTAAAAAATTAAAACAAACTGCATTTAATATTATTTTTGAAAATCGCAAAGTAGCACTAAATAGTTGAATTAAATTATATAAGGATGGAAATCATCAAGAATTAATCAAAAACATTCGTAATGTTGCTAAAAATGAATTAAATAAAGATATTAAAACAAAGTTAAGGAAGGCGAGTAATTATTTCAGTAATAATAATCATGGCATTCATCATCAAAATTTAGAATGAAATATCGGTTGTAGCATCGAAAGTGATATATCGCATTTAGTAAAACAACAATTAGGATACGGGGCAAAAATATATAATCATAAGAATTTAAATAACTTATTACATTTAAGAATGGCAAATTTAAACAAATTAAATGTATTACATTACATTAATGAAAATATTAATTCAGAAATAGAAATCAGAAAAGAAATATATAAAAATTCATTATGAAATAAATATAATAATAAAAATGACGATAGTTGAATTAATTATAAAGGTAATGCTGTAACAAATAAATATAATAGATTTAAGTAAGTAAAAATATTAGTTAAAATTAAAAAAAAATTTAATAAAATTAATAATTTTTTATTGTGTAAAAATTCAATAATATGATAAAATGGTAACGAATAAAAATGACAATAACAAGAAAGGCAGGCTTAGTTTAGTAATTAAATAATATAATTAGCTGATTGTTTTACGGGACTGTACAATTAACTGTGTCTCTAAGTAATTAACTTAAATTCACTCTGTCCTCAAATTTTATCATTAAATGTGAAATTGCACTACCCCAATTTTGAATTGGCATCGTTCATTTCTTAACCATATTTTGAAATGCTAAATAAAATATTTTAAAAACTGATGCGTCATTAGGAAAAATCTTTTTATTCTTAATGACTTTTCTTAATTGACTATTAACAGATTCAATCGCATTAGTTGTGTAAATAATTCTTCTAAATTCCTGAGGATATTCAAGAAAAATTATTAAATTATTTCAGTTATTTTTTCATGATTTAGTAATTTGTGGATACTTTTTATTTCATTTTTCTGAAAAATGATCTAAAGCAATTAACGCTATTTCTTCATTAATTGCTGTATAAATTGATTTTAAATCATTAGCTACAAGTTTGCGATCTTTGTAAGGAACAAATTTTAAACTATTGCGAATTTGATGAACAATGCATAATTGATGCTGTGTTTTTGGGAAAACAGCTTCTATTGCATCAGACATCCCAGTTAAATTATCACTACAAGCAACAAGAATATCTTGTAACCCACGATTTTTCATTTCCGTAAGATTATTAAGTCAAAATTTGGCTCCCTCATTCTCACTAATTCACATTCCTAAAATATCTTTTAAACCATCTAAATTAATTCCTAAGGCAAGATAAACTGCTTTATTTATTATTCGTTTATCTTGCTTTACTTTAACAACAATACAATCAAAATAAACAATCGGATAAATCTTCTCTAAAGGTTTAGTTTGTCACATTTTAACTTCTTCAATAACATCATCAGTTATTTGACTAATTAAACTTTCTGAAATTTCTGCTCCGTGATAGAATTCTTGCAATTGTGCTTTGATATCAGAAATTGTCATTCCTCTTGCATATAAAGAAATTACTTTTTGATCAAAGTTATCAAATCTTCTTTGTCTTTTTGGAATAATTACTGGTTCAAAAGTACTATTTCGATCTCTTGGTACATCAATTGCGATTGAACCATTTTTAGTAATAATGGTTTTTTGTGTGTTGCCATTTCTTTTATTATGATTCTCATCAGTTTCAAGATAATCTTTAATTTCCGTATTTAACATTCGTTCAGTTAATTTTTTGGTAAATTCCTGAAAAATAGTATTGCCTTTAAATAAATCTTGTGGATTATCAATATTTTCTAAAAAATAATCAACAACTTTATCAATTGCGTCAGGTTCTTTTTTTATTTTTTTTGTCATTTTCTGTTCTCCTTCTTTTAAGTATAATTCAGAATGAATTATCGAGACACAGAATTTTGGACAGGCTCTGTTTTACTTTTTCAAAGTAATACCTAAGAAAACTAAACGCGACCAATCGTAATCCAAATCTTCTAATCTTATTGCGATAACGATAAACTAGTATTTTAAATCTTTTTAATCTAGCAAAAACATGTTCAATGACAATTCTAACTTTACTTAAAAAGCTATTATATTCCTTTTTATCTGGATTTAAAGGATTATTTTTACTCTTTTTAATTGGCAATAATGTATTTTTATGAACATTTTGCAAACCTTGATATCCTGAATCGGCAATTAATTCTAATTTTGGATTTATAAGTGTATTTGATTTTAAAAATAACTTATAATCATGAGTACTGCCATAACAAAAATCTACTGAAATAATTTTATTGTTAAATAAATCAATAATTATTTGCGATTTTAATGAATGTTGCCTTTTCTTACCAGAAAATAATAATTTTAGTTTTTTTTAATTCTTTCAATTGGAATTTCTGTAGCATCAATTGCTAATAAATTATTAGTAGTACCCTTATTTTCTAATAATATCTTTTTGCCAGGTATATGAAAGTGACTATTTTTTATTAGAGTATTTTCAACTCAAAAGATATTACGAATACAACTAACATGACTAATATTATATTTTTTTGCAATAATACGATATGTACTATATTCTTTTCAGTATTCTAAAGTCATAAGTAATCTTTGCTCTATTGATAATTTATTTGGTCTACCACCAATTTGTTTTTGTTTAGCTTCACCTTCTTTTAAAATTTCTACCATTTTCATGAAAGTTTTATATTTTATGCCTATTAAACTATAAAATTCGTTTTCGTCTTTGTATTTATCTAACATTTGTACTTCACCTAGGAAATAATATTATCAAAATAGTAGATAAAATTAAAGGTTATGTACCAAGTCTAATATTTTCTAAAAAATAATCAACAACTTTATCAATTGCGTCAGGTTCTTTTTTTATTTTTTTTGTCATTTTCTGTTCTCCTTCTTTTAAGTATAATTCAGAATGAATTATCGAGACACAGAATTTTGGACAGGCTCTTTTTATACCTGATAGTTTAAAGGGTAAAAAAATTACTAATATTAAATTAGGTCCTGTTAAAACTGGTGAAGTTATTGCAATAATTCAATAAATTATTTAATATAAAAAAGATGAATTCATTGAATTCATCTTTTTTATTAAAATTAGTATTATTTAGAATTATTTTTTAAATAAGTGTCATATAGTTTTTCAACTTCTTCTCAGTTAATAATGTCAAAAAATTTAGTTACATAAGTTTTGCGGTCGTTACGATAGTCAATATAATAGGCATGTTCTCAAACATCAATACCGATTAAAGGATAGGATTTTAAAAATCAAGGATTATCTTGGTTAAAGGTGTTAAAAATTTTTAATTTGCCATTACGATCAATTAATAATCATGTTCAACCACTACCAAAAACTTGTAAGGCAGCGTCACGCATTTTTTCTTGTCATTTTTCCATTGACCCGTAGGTTTCTTCAATGAGAGCTTTTAATTTACCATTACTAATTGGTTTGTCTTTGGCTAAGATACTAAAAAAGAAATTGTGATTAATTAATCCGCCACCAAATTGGCGAATACCAACATGGCATCATTCATGTGGTAAGGTTAAGTAGTCGCGCATTAATTGATTTAAATCGGTAGGTTGATTGTTATTTTCTAATTTTGCAAGAGTATTATTTAAACCATCTTCATATGCTTTGTGATGTTTGTTGTAATGATAATCCATGGTTTCTTTAGATATAATTGGTTCTAGAGCATCTAACGAATAATTTAATTCTTTTCTTTGAAACATTTATAATTTCCTCCTTTTAATAAATTAATTATATACACATATACTATAGAAATGTATAATAATTATATAAGAAAGTAAAATGGAGTAAGGTTTAAAGATGCATTCTGAAAGTTTTTCGCTTTCTCAACAATTAAAGACGCGTAAATGATATCGTCCACAGTATCAAGTTCCAAAAACTTTTGTTGATGATTTACAGGTTTATAATTATAAACTGTTTTCTAAAGTTAGTACTTGTTTATTTCTCATAACAGTTTTTGTTCTTCCAATAATTTTTGATTTACTTCGGATTTATGTTTTAAATAATAATAACTATGTTTTTTTATTTTTAATTCTTAATTTAGTTTCGTATGGTTTTAGTTTTGGATGATTAATGGTTGAAGAAGATGGAATGGCAACCCTTTTTAGAACACTTTTTATGTAGACTGGTATTTTCTAAATTCATGGCAGTTTAAATTATTTAACTCCCGTTGAATTTAGAAAATACCAGTCTACATAAAAAGTGTTCTAAAAAGGGTTGCCATTCCATGATGCTCATCAAACAATTATTAAATTTATGCGTAAAACTTTTAATACTGTTCCTTTACGATTAATTTATAAGTTATTTCGTTTAAAAAAGATAAAATTAAATGGTGAAGTTATTACTGATTTGAAGTATTATTTAAAACCTAATGATACGATTATTGTTTTAGATAATTTAACTTTCAAAGATGAAGTAAAAAAGGAATTTGCTAGTCAAATTGCTTTAGCAATTATTTATGAAGACGAATATATTTTAATTGTTGATAAACCCCATAATGTTTTAATTCACCATCCTGTGGGTGATTGTTTAGATTTAGCAGTTCGTAAGTATTTGCAAATTAATAACAGTTATTCTTTTACTATTAGTCATGTACATCGTTTAGATAAATTAACAAGAGGTTTAGTAATTTATGCGAAAAAGAAAATTGCTTTAAATATTTTTCATCAATTTTGAAATCAAAATAATATTACTAAAAAATATTTAGCGTTATTAGCTACTAATAAGGAATTACCATTAGTTGTTAAAGGTTATATGTTTCAAGATATTATGCAAGGAAAAATGGTGTTTAGTCCTAAATTAGAATTGCCAAATTGTAAAGTAGCAGTAACGAAGTTTAAAATGTTTAAAAAAGTATTAAAGTTTAGTTGATATGAGATCCAACTGATTATGGAAAGAAAACATCAAATTAGAGCATCTTGTGAGTATTTAAAAACACCGATTGTGGGTGGACATTAAATATGGATTCTAAATATAATTTAAATGATCGTATTATGCTTTTTGCTTATAAGTTAGAGTTTAAAAATTTACCGGTTCCTTTGGATTATTTAAATAATAAACAATTTGTTTTACCAGATATTGATAAGATATTAGAAATAAATAGCAGAGAAATTAATTAAGTTTGTGATAAAATGATTTAAATTAAAGGGGAATGGCTAATGTATTCAACAAGCAAAAGTTTTTTTAATACACTGTTAGGAATTATTGGAACATTTTTAGGTTCAGTTTTTCAGTTTGTTCTTATTTATTTAATAATTAAATATTATGGGGCGAAGATGAATGGATTAGTACGAACTATTATGGCAATTTCATTTACTATTGGTTTGGCTGAGAGTAGTTTAGGAATTATGGGAATTTTTTATTTGTATCATCCTTTAGCAAAGAAAGATTGAATTACTGTTAATGATATTGTGGGTACGATTAAAAATAATTATATTAAAACGGGGATAATTTATTTATCATTAGTTGTTTTTTTAGGTTTAGGGTTTTCTTATATATGCTTATTGAAATAATGTTAGTGAAACTATTACTGATGATGTTATTCAAGTGATGTCGTTTTGACAATTATGAATTATTATTATATCGTTGTCATTAAAAAATTTAATTTCATTTTTCATTGTTGGTGCTTATGAAAATTTAATTCAAGCAGATAATGGTAATTATTTTAATCGAATTGTGCATTTAACTTGTGATTTATTAGTTTTTACAGGTGTTATTTTGTGAATGTGGATTAGTGCTAGAAATGGTAATCCCAATGCTTATTTACCATTTTTAGTTTATATTTTTCATGGAATTATTAAGTCAATTTTAATTTATATTTATGTGAAATTAAAATATCCATGATTGCAAACTAAAGAGTGAACTAAAAATGATAAATTATTGCAAGAGAGTAACTATGTTGCGGTTAAAAGTTATGCGGTAGCAATTTTTAATAATATTGATTTTGTTTTAATTGCTTTATTTATTGGTTTTCGTACAGCGTCAGCGTATTCCATATATATGACGGTGGCGATAAATATGAGAGTAATTATGTTATTATTTATTACTTCTTTTAAAGACTTTTTTGGTACATGAATTTCTTATCAAGGAAGAATTCGTTGGAATACATTTGTTAAATTTGAATTGTTTGCTTATATGGTGGCTGCTTTTATGTTTGTTGTGCAGTTTATTATGTCACCATATTATGTTAATGGTTTATATGGTGAATTGAAGGTCCAAAGGCTAGCAACTGTTAGAAGTTCTAGTAATCCAGAGTTTGAGAATATTGCGATTAAGACTATTTTTGATACTCCACATTTATCGTTAATTTTTGCTATTAATTCAGCATTATTAATGATAAGTGAACCGGCGAGTATTTTAATTTATGGCGCGGGAAGACATCGTGAAACTACGAAGCATGTTTATATACAAATGGTTATTAGTTTGATTATTAGTTTAATTTTAGGGTCAGTTTTTACATATTATTTAAAAGATGCACAGTTAACAATTTATGCTTTAGTATTATCAACAACTTTTGGGTTATTTTATCGTTGAATTTATAGTAGTAGTTATACTTGGAAGTATTTAACATATATATAGTAATGCTCGGTTTTGATGAAAGAATTTGGCAATTATTGTTATTCCAATGATTTTTTCAATTGTTATTGCTTATAAATTAATTTTTTCTAATCCTTATTATCAATTTGCTAACTATGAACAATTATCGTCACAATTAGGAATTAAAGGAATTATAAAATTATTTATGTTAATTCTTGTTATTTTTGTTCCGGAGATTATGTTATTAGCAGCGATTACTGAACCTTTGCAGTTAATGGCGATATTATCACGAAGTTCATTAACTAATTGGATTATTGTTTGTTTAAAAAAACAATTGAAAAATAAAGATGATTTTTATACAAAAGATGAATTGATCGCTTTTAATGATCCCGATAAAATTAAAGTTCATAGTATTGAAGCCGAAGATAAATTAAAAGATAATCAGCGAACAAATAATAAAAATAAGCAACAAGCAGTTTATACATTAACAAGTAAAAATTAATTTAAGGAGAAAAAAATGAGTTTACAAAAATTTAATGTTCATTTTACGAAGCAGGAGTTACTTACGGGTGCAGGAATTGGTGTTATTTCAGCTTTTATGTATTCATTAGCACCGTTACTAATTATTTTTTTAGATACGCGAGCATTAAATAGTTTTATTTTAGCAACAGTGCAAGAATTTGTTTCTTGAATTTTAGTTGTTTGTCTTACTAATAAGCCATTAAAGTTTTTAAAACAAATTTGGAAAAATACTAAAAGTATGTTAGGAATGATTGTAATTATTGCTGGTATTTTTGGTGGTCCGATTGCACAAGTATTATATATTTTATCAATTCAATTAGCAGCCCAAATGAGTGCTACGGCAACAGTGTTAGTAAATATTGCTCCAATTTTTACGGCTTTATTATCAAGGTTATTATTAGAAGAAAGATTATCTTTTATTGCTTGGGTTGGACTACTTTTAACATCTTTAGCGGTTATTGGTTTAGTTATTTGACAAATTATTACTGAGTTTAATAAAACAATATTAAGTTCTGATCCTAATGATATTCAACCGTGAGTAAAAGCTACTTGGGCAATTATTTTGTCATTATTAACGGCAATTTTATATGCAATTGAATCAACAATTCTTCATTTTGCAATGAGTAAGTCTAAAAATAAAATTAATGAGAAAGATGCGTTAATTTTAAAAGCGTTTAGTTCATCGTGGATAATGTTAATTTTTGTTTTACCAATAGTTTCGGTAATAGGTGGGGGTTATGGTTATGAAGGCTGAGTTCAATTTAGAATTTTTGGTGAATTGAAGGGGTTAACATTTTTATTTATTATCATTTCTAGTTTTGCGATTGCAATTGGGCGAATTTTATTTTTTCGCAGTATTAAAATTTTAAATGGTTCTTATGGAATTGCTGCTCAATTGGTGATGTTGTTATGAACGCCATTGCTTTCTTTAGCAATTTTTGGTTTATATAAAGTTACTAATTGTAATTTTGGTATTATTCAATCTAATATTTTAGATATGCAAATTAAAGATTTGTATTTGGGTGCGACGCAATGAGAATATTATCTCTTTTTAGTTCCAGTGCTTATTGGATTAATATTGTTGCTTTTTAATGAAAAATTTTTAAAAAAGAATAAAGATGCGTGAACACCTCCAATGGAGTTGAAATAATATGTAATTAGTTCACAAGTTCACTTTTTTATATTTTTTTAATTTTGTCGAAAACTCTTGATAAAATAAAAAAAAATCATCAACTTGATAATTTTAAAAGGCTTTTATGTAAAATTACTATTTTTACTTTAACTTTTTTATACATTAAAATATAATATCGCTGTTTGTTGGTTTGGAGTTAAACCCTTATGTTGGTATTTTCATTTTCAGAGATTTAAATAATTTTGAATATTAGTAAAACCTAAACCATGATAATGAATTAAGGCTTCTTTAAGACTAGATTGTAATTTACTGATTTTATTTAAGTTACGATAACTAGCTTCAGGATTAATTGTTGTTTTAGTTACACATAAAGTAGAATTTGTTTGTTTTGCTACTAAAAAATATAATTTTTGCATATCAGAAGTAATAATTGAATTTTCGTTAATTAATTCTTTGTTCATATTTTCAATAACTCATTGTTTTTGTAAACGTTTGGTGTTTGTGGATTTAACATAAATATTGTTATTATTATCAATTGCCATTTGAATACAGCATTTAGTATTAGTTGCGAATGGGTCAAGGTAAATTCTTCGTGGATCAGTTTTATATTTGAAATTTCCTTTATGGATTTCTTTAATAAATGTTTCATCGATTTGGATTTTACCAGATAATTTTTTAAATTTTAATTGGGTATTTTCTAATTGTTTTGATTTCATTAATTTTTGACGATTATATCAAGCAGTTTTTAATGTAGTTTTAATAAAACGAGAAATTGTTTTACTAGATTGCCCCAGCAATGAAATTTGAATCAATAAATTTCATTGTTCATAATTTAAATGACTTCAATAAATAAAATGATTACGAAAAGCGTCAAAACTTGCACGGCAATTTTTACATAAATATTTTTGTTTTCCTTCTGAATTATGTCCATTTTTAACGCAATGGTAAGATTCACATTTAGGGCATTTAATACCTTGCGCTCTAAATTTTTGATCAATTTCATTTAAACGTTTTTGTTTTTTTATTAATTCTGCTTGTTGTTTGACTTTTTCATAAAATTCTAAAAATTGATCATCTGTTAAAGTATTTACTAGTTCTTGAATTATTTTTTCCATAATTATTATCCACCTCTATCATATTAAAATATACCTAAAATTAAGTATATTCAATAGACTTCTTGCAAAATTAATTTAAAATATAATTGAATTGTTGTTTTTAATAAAAAGGTGGAATTTAAATGAAATTTAAAAAAAATAATCAAATAAGTGATAAAAATTTTTTAAGATTAACTGGTATTAAACATACTACTTTTAATAAAATGCTAGAAATTTTAAAAATAGAAGAATTAAAAAAGAGATTTCGTCGCGGAAGAACCAATAAATTATCATTAGAAAATCGTATTTTAATGACTTTAGAATATTGAAGAGAATATAGAACTTATTTTCATATTGCAAAAAGTTATGATATTAGTGAAAGTAGTTGTTATAGAAATATCAAATGAATTGAAGACACTTTAATAAAACACCCTAATTTTCAACAACTTACTGGTCAAAAATCACTATTAAAAGATTAGACTTCTTGCAAAATTAATTTAAAATATAATTGAATTGTTGTTTTTAATAAAAAGGTGGAATTTAAATGAAATTTAAAAAAAATAATCAAATAAGTGATAAAAATTTTTTAAGATTAACTGGTATTAAACATACTACTTTTAATAAAATGCTAGAAATTTTAAAAATAGAAGAATTAAAAAAGAGATTTCGTCGCGGAAGAACCAATAAATTATCATTAGAAAATCGTATTTTAATGACTTTAGAATATTGAAGAGAATATAGAACTTATTTTCATATTGCAAAAAGTTATGATATTAGTGAAAGTAGTTGTTATAGAAATATCAAATGAATTGAAGACACTTTAATAAAACACCCTAATTTTCAACAACTTACTGGTCAAAAATCACTATTAAAAGATTATTTCAAAGATAAGACTGTTATAATTGATGTAACTGAAAGCCAAATCCAACGCCCAAAAAAAGACAAAAACAGCACTACTCAGGAAAAAAGAAAAAACACACAATAAAAACACAAGTTATAATTGAAAAAGATAGTAAAAAAATTATTAGTTCTGATTTTTCTTATGGTAAAAACCATGACTTTAAAATTTTAAAAGATTCAAAAATTAAATTTTTACCAGAAACAACTGTTTTAGTGGATTTAGGTTATCAAGGCATACAAAAAATTAATCATAATGTTTTAATTCCTAAAAGAAAATCAAAGAAAAACCCTTTAAATAAAGAAGAAAAGCAAAATAATGAAGCGAATTTCAAAAATGAGAATTGTTATTGAAAATGTTTTTGCTATACTTAAAAAATTTAAAATTATTAGTGAAAAATATCGAAATCGTAGAAAAAGATTTGCTTTAAGATTTAATTTAATAGCTTCAATTTATAATTTACAACTATTAGTTTAAATATATTTGATAATTTAAAATTTCAGTCTTTTTTTATTGTAAATAATAATTTTTATTATGTTTTAATGACAAAATATTTGTAAAAATAATCTAAAAATTATTTTAATAACACTTTTATATTTATTTTAAATTTAAAAATTATAATTATCATATTAATTTTGCAAGAAGTCTATTGAATAAAGTAAAGGAGAAAAAAATGTTCAACACAAATAAAAAAATTGCTATTATTGTTGATTCATCTAGCAACCTTGACCTTACAACGCTAAAAGAAAAAAATATTAATATCATTCCTTTATTAATAAGTTTTGAAGATGGAACTGAAATTGAAGATACCACTAGTGATATTAAAAAATCTAATTTTTATGCTCGTGTTAAAAATGGTGAATATACTAAAACTAGTCAATCATCACCAGGACAACTAATGAGCTTATGGCGAAAACTATTAGCTGAAGGAAATGATGAAATTATCTTTATTCCGATTGCTAAAGAATTATCTGGTCAATACCAAAATGCCTATATGCTATCACAAGAAAATGAATTTAAAAACCGCGTTCATATTATTGATACTAACGGCGCTGCTACATTTAATAATACATTAGCAATTAAAGCTACTGAAATTGTAGCTAATGGTGGTAACATTAATGATATTAATAAAATGGTAACCCAAGTTAAAAAATAGTTTAATTTACATTATCCCTGAAGATATCTCGCGACTTTCTAAAGGAGGTGGTCGTGCCAAATCTGTTGTTGCTTCCCTAATAAGTTTAATCCGCGTTAAAGTCATTATTAAATTTGGCGAAATATCAGAAAAAAGTGGAATTGCTAGAACCTTAAACAACGCTATTGAAAGCGTAATCACAAAAATTAAAGAATTTATTAAAAATGAAAATTATATCTTAGAAATTTTCACATCACAATGTGATAAAAAAATCATCACAATTATTAACAAGATTATAACCACCCACCCTAAACTTAAAATCAAAAAAGCATTCCTCCCTAACTGCTTTGTCAGTCATGCTGGTGTTAACTCCGTAGGAATTATTGTTGTTAAACAATAAATAAAATTAACAAAGAAAAAGGTAGCAACGCTACCTTTTTTATTTACAGCACTAACAATAATCGCAAGTTACCTTCTTTTAATGCTTTTAAAATAAAAACTATTTTCTATTTTTAAAAATTAGTTGCCAACAACTCTTTTGATGCTTGAAGCAATTTTTCTAATTCATCAACAATAAATTGGGCATCATTGCTAACAATGAGTTGCAAATCTTTGTCTGAAACCATTTTCGGATTAAGTTTATTATTAGCAATCCCTCTTATTTTAAATTTGATTTTATCTAATTGTTTAATCTTTCAATCATCAACATTTTTAACAACAATTCTCACCCTTGTGACACAATTACCAACACTAATAATATTATCTTTACCTAAAATATCCAAAATTTTTGTCGCTAATAGTTGATAAGAAACCAGTGGTAAACTGTTATCAAAATTATTTGTTTCACTAACAGTTTGCTCACGACCTAATGTCTGATAATTAAACTTCTTAATCAAATAACTAAAAGAAAAGTAATAAACTCCCCCGCTTAGAATACCAATTGGTAATATTCAAGCCGGATTTGCCAGCACTTGGGCAAAACCTGACTCCCAAGTTATTTTAGCAATTTTCATTGATTGATAAAAACTTAAAACATAATCAATAAAACCAGCAGAAAACCCAAAGCCAATCCGAATTCCTAAACCAACAGTAATTGCAGAAATAATCCCTGATAAGACAATATGAACAAAAAATAATACTGGAGCTGCATAAATAAAACTAAATTCTAACGGTTCAGTAACCCCAGTTAAAAATGAAACGGACGCAGCTCCAAGTAATAATGCCATAACTTTTTTTCTTTGGTCAGGATGAGCACATTTAATGATCGCCAAGGCAGCGGCAGGTAATCCAAACATCATAATGGGGAAAAACCCACTTTGAAATAATCCGGCACCAACAACTAAATCATTACTAAGAAATGCAGGAATATCACCATTAATAACTGTTCCATTCTCTGAAGTAACAAAAGGGTGTTGTCAAAAAAAATAAATATTAAAAACACGCATTAAACCACTAGCATTTAATGTTCTATTAAACATTGTATAAACGCTAGCAACCCCTCATTGAATATGACGCGTTGAATTGTCAACTTTTTCAGGAATAATAGTTTGTCCAAAACTTAAAAGTCCTAACTGAAGTCAAGGTCAAATTATTGCCACTAAAATAGCAACTGGTAAAGAAACTAAAATAACAACTAATGGCACAAATCTTCTTCCCGAAAAAAATGACAAAGCAGTTGGCAACTTAATGGATTGAAAACGATTATAACAAGTAGCTGCTAATATACCAGCAATAATGCCACTCAAAATCCCCATATCAATAGAATAAATAACTTCATTTCCTTTAAGTTGATATAAAAGTTTTGATTTATTTTCTAAGTTAACATCTAATAAAATTGTTGAATAAACAATTTTTGGTAATATGGTCATTAGACCAATTAATATTGTATAAGCAAAAAAACCAATAAGAGCTGCTTCACCACGATTATCTTTAGCAAAACCAAAAGCCACGCCAATAGCAAAAAGAACAGAAAGATTATCAAAAGCACTGCCACCAATAACCTGCAATACTGAACCAATATATCAAATAACACTATTCTCAGTAATTCCAAAATCTTTAGTCATCATTAATCCGCCCACACGACTCAATATCGCTGCGATAGGTAAAATAGCAATCGGAAACATTAATGATTTAGCAAGTTTTTGTAATCCTGAACTTGTTTTATTACGAAAATGTTTTAAAGTATTTTTTGGTTGAAAATTACTTGATATCAGTTTAAGTTTTTTAAAATTACTAAAAATATGTTTAAATTCCATTTAAATTCATCCCCACCTTTATTTTAATTTATAACTTAAAATTAATTATTTTTGCATACAAGAAATCTAATAATTGCATTAATAATTGCAATCTAATTGAAAAAACACTGCATAATTGTTCTTCTTCAGATTTAATTAAAAAATAGGATTTAAAACTTTTAACTAATTTTGTTTCTTTAGCAAAAATACCAATTGAATAAGCTTTATCTTTTACTTCTTCAATTATTTCACCAATTAAACTATTTGTACCACTATAATGATATGCAAATAACATCATCATCAGTAACTAATGGCAAGTATGAATAAATAACATTAATATCATGCTCACAAATAACATTTTTATTTACTCATCTTAATCTTTGTGTAAAAGAAATAGCAGAATAATATGAAATTCCAAAACCAAAAATAAAGATTGTTTTGACATCAATAATTTTTTTAGCAATTAAATCAGTATCTTTATTATATAAAATCTAAATATAATCGATTATTATCCTCCTCTCTTACTTTCATATATTCATTAAAAAAATAGGTAATATTATTTTTCAATTGCAAATTAGTATTAACTTGTCGTTCTGAATTTTTAATTCTTTGATTAACAACTTTTAATTGATACTTTAATTCAGTTCAACCACTTAGATTTAATTTTTGACAAAAGCGAATTATTGAACTAGAAGAAGTAAAACAAGCATTAGCAACACTTGTTTGATGTTCATTCATCAATTTGTTCTAAGTTATTTAAAATAAATGTGGCAATGCTGGCATTAATAACATTGTCTTCATTAAATTTTATATGATTTAATTTCTTAATAAAATCAAAATCTTCCAAAATGGCCTCCTTATTTCATTTATATTATCTTCCTGATAATTTTGAATTATATCGCAAAAACATTTCATCAGGTAAATTTTGGTAAAATTTCCAAAAAATGCAATATTCTTCATTAAAAATATAAAAATAACCATTTGTAGGATGATACCAATAAATGGTTATTTTTATATTGCTATCATCCTTAATAACTAATTTTATTGGCAGGGGTAGCAGGACTTGAACCCACAACACGCGGTTTTGAAGACCGCTGTTCTACCAATTGAACTATACCCCTATAATATAAATATATTCTATCAAAGTTATTAAAACTGACAAAGTAAATTATAAAGAAAGGTCGCGTTTAGTTTTCTTAGGTATTTTTTAAAAAAGAAAAAATAATCATTTACTATAAATTATTTCAATATGCAAATTAAGTATATATTTCTTATGTATGATTTTTGTTGTAAAAAATTTTTAATTTTGTCGAAAACTCTTGATAAAATAAAAAAATCATCAACTTGATAATTTTAAAAGGCTTTTATGTAAAATTACTATTTTTATTTTAACTTTTTTATACATTAGACTTCTTGCAAAATTAATATGATAATTATAATTTTTAAATTTAAAATAAATATAAAAGTGTTATTAAAATAATTTTTAGATTATTTTTACAAATATTTTGTCATTAAAACATAATAAAAATTATTATTTACAATAAAAAAAGACTGAAATTTTAAATTATCAAATATATTTAAACTAATAGTTGTAAATTATAAATTGAAGCTATTAAATTAAATCTTAAAGCAAATCTTTTTCTACGATTTCGATATTTTTCACTAATAATTTTAAATTTTTTAAGTATAGCAAAAACATTTTCAATAACAATTCTCATTTTTGAAATTCGCTCATTATTTTGCTTTTCTTCTTTATTTAAAGGGTTTTTCTTTGATTTTCTTTTAGGAATTAAAACATTATGATTAATTTTTTGTATGCCTTGATAACCTAAATCCACTAAAACAGTTGTTTCTGGTAAAAATTTAATTTTTGAATCTTTTAAAATTTTAAAGTCATGGTTTTTACCATAAGAAAAATCAGAACTAATAATTTTTTTACTATCTTTTTCAATTATAACTTGTGTTTTTATTGTGTGTTTTTTCTTTTTTCCTGAGTAGTGCTGTTTTTGTCTTTTTTTGGGCGTTGGATTTGGCTTTCAGTTACATCAATTATAACAGTCTTATCTTTGAAATAATCTTTTAATAGTGATTTTTGACCAGTAAGTTGTTGAAAATTAGGGTGTTTTATTAAAGTGTCTTCAATTCATTTGATATTTCTATAACAACTACTTTCACTAATATCATAACTTTTTGCAATATGAAAATAAGTTCTATATTCTCTTCAATATTCTAAAGTCATTAAAATACGATTTTCTAATGATAATTTATTGGTTCTTCCGCGACGAAATCTCTTTTTTAATTCTTCTATTTTTAAAATTTCTAGCATTTTATTAAAAGTAGTATGTTTAATACCAGTTAATCTTAAAAAATTTTTATCACTTATTTGATTATTTTTTTTAAATTTCATTTAAATTCCACCTTTTTATTAAAAACAACAATTCAATTATATTTTAAATTAATTTTGCAAGAAGTCTATTAAAATATAATACCGCTGTTTGTTGGTTTGGAGTTAAACCCTTATGTTGGTATTTTCATTTTCAGAGATTTAAATAATTTTGAATATTAGTAAAACCTAAACCATGATAATGAATTAAGGCTTCTTTAAGACTAGATTGTAATTTACTGATTTTATTTAAGTTACGATAACTAGCTTCAGGATTAGTTGTTGTTTTAGTTACACATAAAGTAGAATTTGTTTGTTTTGCTACTAAAAAATATAATTTTTGCATATCAGAAGTAATAATTGAATTTTCGTTAATTAATTCTTTGTTCATATTTTCAATAACTCATTGTTTTTGTAAACGTTTGGTGTTTGTGGATTTAACATAAATATTAGACTTCTTGCAAAATTAATATGATAATTATAATTTTTAAATTTAAAATAAATATAAAAGTGTTATTAAAATAATTTTTAGATTATTTTTACAAATATTTTGTCATTAAAACATAATAAAAATTATTATTTACAATAAAAAAAGACTGAAATTTTAAATTATCAAATATATTTAAACTAATAGTTGTAAATTATAAATTGAAGCTATTAAATTAAATCTTAAAGCAAATCTTTTTCTACGATTTCGATATTTTTCACTAATAATTTTAAATTTTTTAAGTATAGCAAAAACATTTTCAATAACAATTCTCATTTTTGAAATTCGCTCATTATTTTGCTTT
Organism: Spiroplasma endosymbiont of Clivina fossor; assembly: GCF_964031115.1. Classification (GTDB taxonomy): domain Bacteria; phylum Bacillota_I; class Bacilli_A; order Mycoplasmatales; family Nriv7; genus Nriv7. The sequence goes on along the minus strand of NZ_OZ035006.1, from coordinate 549,494 downwards.
TCTTCTTTATTTAAAGGGTTTTTCTTTGATTTTCTTTTAGGAATTAAAACATTATGATTAATTTTTTGTATGCCTTGATAACCTAAATCCACTAAAACAGTTGTTTCTGGTAAAAATTTAATTTTTGAATCTTTTAAAATTTTAAAGTCATGGTTTTTACCATAAGAAAAATCAGAACTAATAATTTTTTTACTATCTTTTTCAATTATAACTTGTGTTTTTATTGTGTGTTTTTTCTTTTTTCCTGAGTAGTGCTGTTTTTGTCTTTTTTTGGGCGTTGGATTTGGCTTTCAGTTACATCAATTATAACAGTCTTATCTTTGAAATAATCTTTTAATAGTGATTTTTGACCAGTAAGTTGTTGAAAATTAGGGTGTTTTATTAAAGTGTCTTCAATTCATTTGATATTTCTATAACAACTACTTTCACTAATATCATAACTTTTTGCAATATGAAAATAAGTTCTATATTCTCTTCAATATTCTAAAGTCATTAAAATACGATTTTCTAATGATAATTTATTGGTTCTTCCGCGACGAAATCTCTTTTTTAATTCTTCTATTTTTAAAATTTCTAGCATTTTATTAAAAGTAGTATGTTTAATACCAGTTAATCTTAAAAAATTTTTATCACTTATTTGATTATTTTTTTTAAATTTCATTTAAATTCCACCTTTTTATTAAAAACAACAATTCAATTATATTTTAAATTAATTTTGCAAGAAGTCTATTAAGTATTAAATGATTTAAAAGCGTTTTAGGTTTTATGCATTTTTTTTTTAATTTTGTCGAAAACTCTTGATAAAATAAAAAAAATCATCAACTTGATAATTTTAAAAGGCTTTTATGTAAAATTACTATTTTTACTTTAACTTTTTTTATACATTAGACTTCTTGCAAAATTAATATGATAATTATAATTTTTAAATTTAAAATAAATATAAAAGTGTTATTAAAATAATTTTTAGATTATTTTTACAAATATTTTGTCATTAAAACATAATAAAAATTATTATTTACAATAAAAAAAGACTGAAATTTTAAATTATCAAATATATTTAAACTAATAGTTGTAAATTATAAATTGAAGCTATTAAATTAAATCTTAAAGCAAATCTTTTTCTACGATTTCGATATTTTTCACTAATAATTTTAAATTTTTTAAGTATAGCAAAAACATTTTCAATAACAATTCTCATTTTTGAAATTCGCTCATTATTTTGCTTTTCTTCTTTATTTAAAGGGTTTTTCTTTGATTTTCTTTTAGGAATTAAAACATTATGATTAATTTTTTGTATGCCTTGATAACCTAAATCCACTAAAACAGTTGTTTCTGGTAAAAATTTAATTTTTGAATCTTTTAAAATTTTAAAGTCATGGTTTTTACCATAGACTTGGTACATAACTATAACTAGCTTAATTCAAAATTATATATTCCTGAAATTAAGTTAAATCGTAATCCAAATCTTCTAATCTTATTGCGATAACGATAAACTAGTATTTTAAATCTTTTTAATCTAGCAAAAACATGTTCAATGACAATTCTAACTTTACTTAAAAAGCTATTATATTCCTTTTTATCTGGATTTAAAGGATTATTTTTACTCTTTTTAATTGGCAATAATGTATTTTTATGAACATTTTGCAAACCTTGATATCCTGAATCGGCAATTAATTCTAATTTTGGATTTATAAGTGTATTTGATTTTAAAAATAACTTATAATCATGAGTACTGCCATAACAAAAATCTACTGAAATAATTTTATTGTTAAATAAATCAATAATTATTTGCGATTTTAATGAATGTTGCCTTTTCTTACCAGAAAATAATAATTTTAGTTTTTTTTAATTCTTTCAATTGGAATTTCTGTAGCATCAATTGCTAATAAATTATTAGTAGTACCCTTATTTTCTAATAATATCTTTTTGCCAGGTATATGAAAGTGACTATTTTTTATTAGAGTATTTTCAACTCAAAAGATATTACGAATACAACTAACATGACTAATATTATATTTTTTTGCAATAATACGATATGTACTATATTCTTTTCAGTATTCTAAAGTCATAAGTAATCTTTGCTCTATTGATAATTTATTTGGTCTACCACCAATTTGTTTTTGTTTAGCTTCACCTTCTTTTAAAATTTCTACCATTTTCATGAAAGTTTTATATTTTATGCCTATTAAACTATAAAATTCGTTTTCGTCTTTGTATTTATCTAACATTTGTACTTCACCTAGGAAATAATATTATCAAAATAGTAGATAAAATTAAAGGTTATGTACCAAGTCTCATAAGAAAAATCAGAACTAATAATTTTTTTACTATCTTTTTCAATTATAACTTGTGTTTTTATTGTGTGTTTTTTCTTTTTTCCTGAGTAGTGCTGTTTTTGTCTTTTTTTGGGCGTTGGATTTGGCTTTCAGTTACATCAATTATAACAGTCTTATCTTTGAAATAATCTTTTAATAGTGATTTTTGACCAGTAAGTTGTTGAAAATTAGGGTGTTTTATTAAAGTGTCTTCAATTCATTTGATATTTCTATAACAACTACTTTCACTAATATCATAACTTTTTGCAATATGAAAATAAGTTCTATATTCTCTTCAATATTCTAAAGTCATTAAAATACGATTTTCTAATGATAATTTATTGGTTCTTCCGCGACGAAATCTCTTTTTTAATTCTTCTATTTTTAAAATTTCTAGCATTTTATTAAAAGTAGTATGTTTAATACCAGTTAATCTTAAAAAATTTTTATCACTTATTTGATTATTTTTTTTAAATTTCATTTAAATTCCACCTTTTTATTAAAAACAACAATTCAATTATATTTTAAATTAATTTTGCAAGAAGTCTATTAAAATATAATACCGCTGTTTGTTGATTTGGAGTTAAACCCTTATGTTGGTATTTTCATTTTCAGAGATTTAAATAATTTTGAATATTAGTAAAACCTAAACCATGATAATGAATTAAGGCTTCTTTAAGACTAGATTGTAATTTACTGATTTTATTTAAGTTACGATAACTAGCTTCAGGATTAATTGTTGTTTTAGTTACACATAAAGTAGAATTTGTTTGTTTTGCTACTAAAAAATATAATTTTTGCATATCGGAAGTAATAATTGAATTTTCGTTAATTAATTCTTTGTTCATATTTTCAATAACTCATTGTTTTTGTAAACGTTTGGTGTTTGTGGATTTAACATAAATATTGTTATTATTATCAATTGCCATTTGAATACAGCATTTAGTATTAGTTGCGAATGGGTCAAGGTGAATTCTTCGTGGATCAGTTTTATATTTGAAATTTCCTTTATGAATTTCTTTAATAAATGTTTCATCGATTTGGATTTTACCAGATAATTTTTTAAATTTTAATTGGGTATTTTCTAATTGTTTTGATTTCATTAATTTTTGACGATTATATCAAGCAGTTTTTAATGTAGTTTTAATAAAACGAGAAATTGTTTTACTAGATTGCCCCAGCAATGAAATTTGAATCAATAAATTTCATTGTTCATAATTTAAATGACTTCAATAAATAAAATGATTACGAAAAGCGTCAAAACTTGCACGGCAATTTTTACATAAATATTTTTGTTTTCCTTCTGAATTATGTCCATTTTTAACGCAATGGTAAGATTCACATTTAGGGCATTTAATACCTTGCGCTCTAAATTTTTGATCAATTTCATTTAAACGTTTTTGTTTTTTTATTAATTCTGCTTGTTGTTTGACTTTTTCATAAAATTCTAAAAATTGATCATCTGTTAAAGTATTTACTAGTTCTTGAATTATTTTTTCCATAATTATTATCCACCTCTATCATATTAAAAATATACCTAAAATTAAGTATATTCAATAAATATCAAGAGTTTTCGACAAAATTAAAAATTTTTTACAACAAAAATCATACATAAGAAATATATACTTAATTTGAATATTGAAATAATTTATAGTAAATGATTATTTTTTCTTTTTTAAAAAATACCTAAGAAAACTAAACGCGACCGTACCCGTATTTTAGAAATTACATTTTTACTATATAGTGTATAATATGTATTGTAAAATTAAATATTTTATGAAAACTAATATTTAAGGAGTGATTGAGATTAATGAAGAAAAAGATAGTTTTACCATTTGCTTTGGTGTTATCAATAAGTCCAATATGGACATCAGCAGCTTGCTCCAATAAATGAGAATTTATTGGTGATGATGGTTCGCAAGTACTTCTTGACCTTCCAACATTAAAATTTAAAGGATTAGATGATTTTTCAGGAAAATTAGATCGCATTACAATTGATCAACTTTTCAATAATTTCATTAAAAATAATGAAATTAAAAAAGAACAATTTGTTGAGTTTACTAAACGCTTACAACTATCTGTTCTTAAAAACAAAAAAAATGATCCGATATTTAAAAAAAGTTACGATAATATGATGACCAATTTAAATACTTATATTGAAGGAACTGTACATAAACAATGAGGAAATAATAAAACCAAAGAAGAAGCTAAAGAATATAAAAAATGAGGTGGTGTAGAAGGATTTAAGGATCACTTATTATTAGATAATTCTACTCCCAATAATGTTTATGAAACTTTTCGAAAAAAATTTATTAATGACTTTCAAATTGATTATGATCGCTATAGTATGGAACAAATTAAAAGAATTGCCAATGATTTAATAAAGAAAATCAACAGCGATGGTGCTAATTTTAACATTGATTTATGATATGGGAGTAAAACCGAAACCGAAACTCGGAACCGAGCATTAAGAAAAGCATATAAACTTAATAATAATGAATTAAAAGAAAAAATTGAAAGTCTTTTCAATACTTTTGCTATCAAACCAGAAAATCTTATTAAATTTGATGAGCACAATAAGGTAATGATGAACCCCGATGCTCAACAATCAAATAAATTAAGTAAAGAACAAAAATTTATTGCTGAACAATGATACTTTAATTTAAAACCGTTATTAGTTTCTCAAATTAATTTTAAATATGATGGTAAAGACAAAAATGGTTTAGAAGATGGCATTGAAACAAAAGATTTTGATGAAAATAAGAATTTAAAAAACATTAATGATTTTTTAAGTGATGCTAAAAGTAAATCTTTTGAACAATTGGCTGGTTTATATAGCGATGATAACAAAACAACCTTTGGTCAATTACCTAATTTATTAATTTTAGATAGTTCTAATGATAAATTTAGTCCAATGTTTAAAGCAGCGACTTATGATTTAGCATACGATGGTACTGATGGCGGAAGTATTCCAACTAACTTTGATGCCCTTTTAAACGATTTAAATGATGAACGAAAAGATAGCAACAAAAATAATATTTTTAAAAAAATTAAAATTGGTAATGATAAAGTTGTTTTTATTGCTGATACGAATGAAGTGCGTTTTATTAAAATTAATGGTTATGACCACTTACGAGATGGTTATAAAGCTGATGGTGATATTGGCGAAAATCAAGAAAGTGACGGCAAATATCCGGCAATAACTTCACCTGTAAATATGCGTCTTGCTAAAACTCCCTATTTACAATATTTATTTGATGAATTTAAAAAACGCGTTGATGATAATCCTCAAAGTGAAAGTTCTGGTTTTAATCCTTTGAATGAAATTAAAACTTATACTGATTTTTCCCAAAATAATATTGATAATAATGAAAACTGATGATTTTGATTTTGAGATATGATGGCGTGATTAGAACGAAATGATGATAAACCAAATAATGAATGATATAAAAAATATATTGAATCTGACCAAGATAAATGAACTGCTATTTTAGGTAAAATATTTAAACCTTCTCGTTCTTCACTGTTAGGAACTAAAATTAATATTTTAAGTAAAAATCTAAATGATGAAAATGATGCCATTAATAAGATTCCTTCCAATAAAAATAAAACTATTGGAGCATTAATTGATGTTAATAAACTTATTAATGATAACTTTATGAATAATAAAGATAACTTATGAACTATTAAAGGGAATACTCCCCCAACTTCTATTAAACCTAAAAATAACCATTCTTTAACAGGGAACCTTTATTCATCAACAGAAATTAGTAACTATTGATTACAATTAGAAAAGGAGAAACATTAAGATGCAAATACTAAAGAAATTAGTCAGTTTCATGAGTACAATTTTAATATCTTCATCTCCTATTGTAACTGTTATTGCTTGTAGTAAATCTAAAGACCGCATTGATACTAATATATCTGAAAAAACTCAAGAAGAACAATTTATTAAATTACTTGAAATAATCGATAAAAATAATATTACTGGAAAAGCATTATTTGATAAATTTAAAGGTAAGATTAGTGAATATGGTTTTAATGCTATTAAAGAGATTATTGCTCGTAATGAATTTGTTACGATATATGCGAAAATACGAGGCAAAAAAATTGAAAACTTATCTGAGACAGAAATTAAAAATTATTTGCAACAATTTGATAACCTTTGAAACCAAATAGCAGGTGATAAATTATATCAAGAATACTTAAAAGCAAGATTAAATAATAGTTTCTTAGAAGCAACAGTTACTAAACAAGGATACGACATTAAGCAATCAGCGGAATGGCATATTTTAGGGACTTGAGATGAAGAAAAAGATGAGGCCTATACTGATACAATTCAACCAAGCATTAATAACTTAATGACAGCCGAAATCACAAGCGCCAACAATGAAACCATAAATTATAAAGTTAAAGTTCGTGAACGATTTGCTGATTACTATAATGCACAAATTAAACCTACTATTCTTGATAATTTAATGACAATGACTTGATTACAAGATCGGATTTTTGAATTAAAAAAAGATGGTAATTATTCATTGCCAATAAGTTGAACTGTTTCTAAAAGTGTGCAAACATTTGATTCAGGTAATGTTTGAGATAGTAAAATAAAAATGGTTTGAGAAGTAAAAGTTAAAAAGGAAGATGAAGCAAATTTACCTAGCGATGATGTTATGTTAATTCCTGATGATACTTTCAAAAATAAATTTAAACCTGATAATAATGAAGTCAAAACAATTTTTGATCCAATATTTAATATGGCAGGTTTTCGTGGTTTTGTTGCTTATGGTAATGATAATAATCCTTATGATGACAACACAATAGAAGATTTTTATAAAGAACAAGTGAAAGAGAGACAAATTGTTGGCTTTGCTAGTAGTAAAGCTCCTAATAATTCTGAAATAAATAAATTTTATACTGAAGACCGTCGTTATGTATCTAAAATTTATGTTCTCCCAATTTTTGTCACTGATTTGTTTAAAGGTTATAAAATTGATGATGATAAAGAAATTCAAATTGATAACGGGATAGAATTTGAGTGAAAAAATAATACTAATAAAACAGGAACTAAAAAAAATAGCGAACGCAATAATACGAGAATGCAAACTCTTCCTAATAATAAAAAAACATCATTAATTAATGAATTATTATTTATAATTTCCAAAGATGATAATTTAAAAAAGAATGCTAGTCAATATTTATATACAAAATACATTGTAACTAAGAAAAATATTTACGATAAAAAGATATGAGAAGATTTATCTACTTATTTCCAAGATGAAGAAGATGATTAATTTACAAAAAAAGAGAACAGTTAACTGTTCTCTTTTTTAAACAAGGAGGATTATTAAATGCATGAACAATCTTGTTTATTTTGCAAAATAATTTTGCACGAAATTCCTAGTCATATAATTTATGAAGATGAACATACAATTGCCTTTTTAGACATTATGCCCCTTGACAAAGGACACACCCTAGTTATCCCTAAAATTCATAGTACAAATTTTATTAATACCAATGATGATATCATTTCTTTTGTTAATATTACTGCTAAAAAAGTCGCTAAACAAATTGAAGTGCAACTTAATACTTCAGCATTTAATTTTATTTCTAATAATGGCATTCTCGCTGGACAAACTATTGAACACTATCATTTACATATTATTCCTAAGTATTCTTCCCACAGTGGTTTACAATTACCAAAAAGTCAAATGGTTGTTGACAGTAAAGAACTAACAACATTACAAAAAAACTTAAATTTAGTTAAAAAAAGAATTCCTAACAAAATCTAGGAATTCTTTTTTTAACTAAATTTCACTGTTAAAATAATTGTGACGATAAAAACTACGATTTTCTAGTCCGCCAATGCGTTGGGAAAAAGCTTCATTTTCAACTTGTTCTAAACCACTATCAATGGCATAAATTCTCGCATCTAAGTTATCAATATGATGCAAAATTTCTGCTTCCATAATTTGTGGTAAAACTGGCGAACCATATTCAGTTTTACCATGACTTGCTAAAACCATATGTTGCAATAAAACTACTTGTTGCATATCTAATTGTAATTTCGCACCAATGGTAGCAATTTCACCAGCCATAATTGAAATATGCCCTATTAGTTTACCTTGCAAACTATATTCAACTGTTAAATCACCTTGTAATTCTTTAGTTTTTCCCATATCATGTAAAATAATTCCCGCATATAATAAACTTTTATTAATTTTACGATCATTATAAATTTTACAAATCGCTTCTGCTGTTTGTAACATAGTTAATGTATGTCACATTAATCCCGAATGAATATTATGATGATGCCTAACCGCTGCTGGAGAAATTTTAAAACGATCTTGTTGCGTCTTTAAAATTTCTTCAACAATTTGTTTTCAAACATCATTTTTAATTTCCATAATAAACGCATTAATTTGTTCCCACATTAAACTTTCACTAACTGGAGCACTTTTAACAAACAAATTAAGATCTGCTTCTTGTAAAGGAATAATTTCATAATTATTAATTTTAACTTGTAAACTTCTTTGATATTCTGAAACTAAACCATTAATTTTAACAATTACTCCTGCTTGTAATCTAATTGCATCTTCGCGTTGTGAATTTCATAAGCGGGCTTCAATAAGTCCTGTTTTATCTTTTAAAGTTACTGTTAAATATGTTGCTCCATTACTTGTTGTTCCTTGATTAATTTTTTCAACTAAGAATTTATCAAGAACATTACTATTTGCTTTTAAATCTTTAATCATCTAATTTCCCTTTCTTTAAATGTAAATAATTTTTTTCTAAATCGGAAAACATTAATTCCATTTTTATTTTTGCTGCTTTCACTGATTTATCAACACAAACAAAATAAAATTTAATTTTTGGTTCGGTACCACTAGCTCTTATTGCTAACCACGAACCATCATTAAAATAAAATTTTAATAAATCTTGGGGAGGCATATTATATAAACCTTGCAAATAATCTTCTTTTTTTGCTAATTTAATATTATTTAAACTAACAATTGAATCTTTTCTTAACTTTGCTAAAATCGTCTTAATTGCTTTTTGCCCACTAGGACCTTTTAAAACAACATTAACCGTATTAAAGTAAAAAAAATATCCATATTTTTGATAAATATCTTCTAAAACATCTACTAATGACTTATTTTGTTGGCGATAATAATTACAAGCCTCAGCAACAACCATTGCCGCGGCAATACCATCTTTATCACGAGTTAAATCTTTAACAACATAACCATATGCTTCTTCAAAACCAAAAACAAAATTTATATTTCGTGTCTTTTCTTTTGCCATTTCATTACCAATTCATTTAAAACCAGTTAATGTTTTAATAACTTCACAACCATAAGATTTTGCTACCAAATCACTTAAATGACCAGTAACAAAAGTATTATACATTACTGGGTTCAATGGCATAATTTTTTGCTGTTGATAATGACTTAATAAGTATTCTAACAAAATTGGTGCTGTTTCATTACCATTTAATAAAAAATACTCATTATGATGTAAAACTGCAATGCCGATTCTATCACTATCAGGGTCATTAATAATAATTAAGTCAGCATTATTTTTTTTAGCATATTTAATAGCTAATGTAAAAGATTCAGCAACTTCTGGATTAGGTGATGGTGTATTACTAAAATTAGGATCAAAATCTCATTGTTCTTTAACAGGAATAACTTGATAATTGCTACTTTGTAAAACCCTCATTACTCAATCACGACTAGTACCGTGCTGATTAGAAAAAACTATCTTAATATCCTTTTGTTCATGAGGATAAAATTGTAATGCTTTAACATCTTTAATATATTCTTCTTCAACAATAATGGGAACAGTTTTTATTAATTGTTTTTGAATTGGTTTTAGTAACTTAAACACATCCTCAATAGCAATATTTTCCATATTATTACCAACTTCATCAGTAACAACTGGTAAAAATTGACAACCATTTTCATCATAAATTTTAAAACCATTATATTCTGGCGGATTATGACTAGCAGTAATGACAGCACCAGCTAAAGCATTTAATTTTCTCACACTATATGATAATAATGGTGTTGGTCGTAAATCATTATTAGAAAACAAGTATACGGGAATACTATAACTAGTAAAAATATTAGCTACTTCTTGACTAAATTCTAATGAATAATGGCGATTATCATGCGCAATAACAATTCCTTTTTGTAATTCATCCATTTCATAATGTTTTTGTAAATATTGGATAAAAGCAATTGTTGCCTTTCTAATATTATAAATATTCATTCTTGCAATTCCAGGTCCCATAACCCCACGAATTCCTGCTGTACCAAAACTTAATGAATTACTAAAAGCATCAATAATTTCTTTTTCATTCATTGCAATTAATTGTTCTCTTAATTGTGGTTCCAAATCATTATTATTTAATCATTTTTGGTATTCTTTTTGATACGCCATACTTTCCTCCTATTAATTGTTAATCTTTATTAATTTTACTATAAATTTAAAGTAATATCTTATTTTTAATAAAGATCGCGTTTAGTTTTCTTAGGTATTTTTTAAAAAAGAAAAAATAATCATTTACTATAAATTATTTCAATATTCAAATTAAGTATATATTTCTTATGTATGATTTTTGTTGTAAAAATTTTTTAATTTTGTCGAAAACTCTTGATATTTATTGAATATACTTAATTTTAGGTATATTTTAATATGATAGAGGTGGATAATAATTATGGAAAAAATAATTCAAGAACTAGTAAATACTTTAACAGATGATCAATTTTTAGAATTTTATGAAAAAGTCAAACAACAAGCAGAATTAATAAAAAAACAAAAACGTTTAAATGAAATTGATCAAAAATTTAGAGTGCAAGGTATTAAATGCCCTAAATGTGAATCTTACCATTGCGTTAAAAATGGACATAATTCAGAAGGAAAACAAAAATATTTATGTAAAAATTGCCGTGCAAGTTTTGACGCTTTTCGTAATCATTTTATTTATTGAAGTCATTTAAATTATGAACAATGAAATTTATTGATTCAAATTTCATTGCTGGGGCAATCTAGTAAAACAATTTCTCGTTTTATTAAAACTACATTAAAAACTGCTTGATATAATCGTCAAAAATTAATGAAATCAAAACAATTAGAAAATACCCAATTAAAATTTAAAAAATTATCTGGTAAAATCCAAATCGATGAAACATTTATTAAAGAAATCCATAAAGGAAATTTCAAATATAAAACTGATCCACGAAGAATTCACCTTGACCCATTCGCAACTAATACTAAATGCTGTATTCAAATGGCAATTGATAATAATAACAATATTTATGTTAAATCCACAAACACCAAACGTTTACAAAAACAATGAGTTATTGAAAATATGAACAAAGAATTAATTAACGAAAATTCAATTATTACTTCTGATATACAAAAATTATATTTTTTAGTAGCAAAACAAACAAATTCTTTTAATTTTGTCGAAAACTCTTGATAAAATAAAAAAAATATTTTATTTAGCATTTCAAAATATGGTTAAGAAATGAACGATGCCAATTCAAAATTGGGGTAGTGTAATTTCACATTTAATGATAAAATTTGAGGACAGAGTGAATTTAAGTTAATTACTTAGAGACACAGTTAATTGTACAGTCCCCATTTCTCTCCTCTCTCGTTCATACCGTTTGCTTTGCTTTTTAATCGCATACCCATACCCAACTAACGCCGCAATAACCATTACGGGAATAATCGCTCCCCCAACAAAAGCCCCAATAAAATTTGCTGGCATATAAGTTACTAATTACTTCTGGTAATTCCTTAACTGTAGTTTCATCACGCATTCCTTCTGGTTGTAAATTTAAACCACTACCAATGTCTAATAACATACCAACTAAATATGTCACCATATAAGCAACAGCAACATTAATTAATAAAATAATATTTTAATTTTGTCGAAAACTCTTGATATTTATTGAATATACTTAATTTTAGGTATATTTTTAATATGATAGAGGTGGATAATAATTATGGAAAAAATAATTCAAGAACTAGTAAATACTTTAACAGATGATCAATTTTTAGAATTTTATGAAAAAGTCAAACAACAAGCAGAATTAATAAAAAAACAAAAACGTTTAAATGAAATTGATCAAAAATTTAGAGCGCAAGGTATTAAATGCCCTAAATGTGAATCTTACCATTGCGTTAAAAATGGACATAATTCAGAAGGAAAACAAAAATATTTATGTAAAAATTGCCGTGCAAGTTTTGACGCTTTTCGTAATCATTTTATTTATTGAAGTCATTTAAATTATGAACAATGAAATTTATTGATTCAAATTTCATTGCTGGGGCAATCTAGTAAAACAATTTCTCGTTTTATTAAAACTACATTAAAAACTGCTTGATATAATCGTCAAAAATTAATGAAATCAAAACAATTAGAAAATACCCAATTAAAATTTAAAAAATTATCTGGTAAAATCCAAATCGATGAAACATTTATTAAAGAAATTCATAAAGGAAATTTCAAATATAAAACTGATCCACGAAGAATTCACCTTGACCCATTCGCAACTAATACTAAATGCTGTATTCAAATGGCAATTGATAATAATAACAATATTTATGTTAAATCCACAAACACCAAACGTTTACAAAAACAATGAGTTATTGAAAATATGAACAAAGAATTAATTAACGAAAATTCAATTATTACTTCTGATATGCAAAAATTATATTTTTTAGTAGCAAAACAAACAAATTCTACTTTATGTGTAACTAAAACAACAATTAATCCTGAAGCTAGTTATCGTAACTTAAATAAAATCAGTAAATTACAATCTAGTCTTAAAGAAGCCTTAATTCATTATCATGGTTTAGGTTTTACTAATATTCAAAATTATTTAAATCTCTGAAAATGAAAATACCAACATAAGGGTTTAACTCCAAACCAACAAACAGCGGTATTATATTTTAATGTATAAAAAAGTTAAAGTAAAAATAGTAATTTTACATAAAAGCCTTTTAAAATTATCAAGTTGATGATTTTTTTTATTTTATCAAGAGTTTTCGACAAAATTAAAAAAATAATAATGCCTTTTTTTAATTGTCATTGTTGTTAAACCACTAGTATGTGGTTTAACAACCACCCGAGCAATTGCTAAAAATACAACGGGAACAGATAACATCAACATTCCATTAATAAAAATAGTTTTTAACAATGTTATCCAAGTAATAACTTGATGCAACCAAAGATTGTAATTAGGATTTTCTGTTTTTTTTTATCCTCTAAGAATTTCTTTCAAATACTAGTAGCACTATCATCATTAGGAAAACCTAATATCGCTTGAATACCAATGGCAAAGATAACCCCCCACCAATAGCAGTAAAAATTCGAAAACTAAATCGCATTTTAGTTAACTTAACTAAAATTTCTAAACTTATAACTAAAACAACGAAAATTAAAATAATAACTAACGATTGTCAAATTGAAATACTAAAAAAATCCTTTAAAATATCAACTTTTTTATCTTCTGGCATATATTTACCTCCCTTCAAAATAAAGTTATTTTTTAATAATTGATTTACTTGTCATTTCATCAGGAATGCTAATTCCTAATAAATTACAAATTGTTGGAGCAATATTTGCTAAACTAATATCGGTATTTGTTACCAATTTTAAATCTGATTTAGTAATAACTAATGGCACTAACTGTGAAGTATGTTTCTTATTAATATCACCCGTCTCATCAATCATAATTTCAGCATTACCATGATCAGCTGTTAATACCATAATGCCCCCTAACGATTTTAATGGTTCATATATTTCTTTTAAACATTTATCAACTACTTGTAATGCTTTAATAGTAGCTAATAAATTACCAGTATGACCTACCATATCAGGATTAGCAAAATTAAGAACAATCAAATCATATTTTTGCATTTTAATTTTACTAATTAATTCCTTAGCAACTTCGTTGGCAGCCATTTCTGGTTTTAAATCATAAGTGGCAACTCGTGGTGAAGAAACTAATATGCGGTCTTCACCAGAAAACATAATATCTCTGCCACCATCAAAGAAATAAGTAACATGAGCATATTTTTCGGTTTCAGCAATTCGTAATTGTTCTAATCCTTGCTTACTAATTCATTCACCAAGACCATTATTCACATTTTGACTTTGAAAAGCAATTTGATTAGCTTTAACATCAACACTATATTCTGTCATTGTTACAAAAAATAAATTATTACGAACTACTTCTGAATTTCACACATATTCACGATTAGTTATTGCCGCAGCTAATTGAATAGCACGGTCAGGACGGAAATTAGTAAAAATTACACTATCATTATCTTTAATATAACCATTAGCAACTTGTTCATTATATGCCGGAATAATAAATTCATCATTACGAGAACAAGCATACTCATCATCAATATATGTTAAAGGATTACTAAAACTAGCGCCATTCCGTTGCATAATGACATCATACGCTAACTTCATTCGCTCTCATCGTTGGTCACGATCCATTGCGTAATATCTTCCCGAAATACTAGATAAATATCCAACTTGTAATTCATTCATCACAGACATTAACTTTGTTAAGTACTCTTTAGCAACATCCTGTTTAGTATCACGACCATCTAAAATCGCATGCACATAAACATCTTTAAACTGCTGTTCTTTTGCCATTGTCAAAATTGCTAATAAATGATTAATATGCGAATGAACACCACCATCAGATAATAAACCAATAATATGCAATCGCGAATTATTACTTTTAGCTTGATAAATAGCAGCTAACAGAGCTGGATTTTCATAAAAAGATTTATCACCAATAGCATTATTAATTAGCGATAATGATTGATATAAAATTCTTCCCGCACCAATATGCAAATGACCCACTTCCGAGTTTCCCATTTGTCCATCTGGTAAACCAACTCATTTTCCTGAAGCATGAATTGCTAATGACGGATAAGTACTTTGTAAATATTTAAAATGTTCCATCTTAGCTTTCGTAACCGCATTAGAAGCTTGTTCAGTAGCAATGCCAAAACCATCTAAAATTGCTAATAATATTGGATTTTTAGTTCTCATCATTCTCTTTCCTTCTCTTATTTTCATCAATATTATTTTAAAATATATTTAAGTATCGCTTTACCAACACCATTTTTATTATTACTATCACACATATCTGTTGCTACTTTTATTAAATCTGAATAACCATTTTTCATCATTATTCCTAAACCAGCTTTTTGTAACATTTCATAATCATTTAAAGAATCACCAATTGCCATACAATTTTTTAGTTTAAGATGTCATTTATTCACAAGAAACTTTAAAGCTTTAGATTTATCAAAATTTGCTGGCATAATCTCTAAATATTGATGTTTTTCTAACGATGACGATGTTATTCTAATTCGTTTATTAGCTTCAATTTCAATTTTAAAATTTTCACAAATCATATCCTCTAAATCATCTAAACTAATAGTTAATGTATAACAAGCTGGCAATGCTTGCCAATCATTTAAAATCTTTAACTTATATTTAGGATTTATTTCTGCTTCTCGCATAATTGCAACAGATTTTTTTCTTGTATAGGCAGAATTTTTTAAACCATAACCTCAAAAATTCAAATCATATTTTTTAATAATTTCATAAATATATTTTGTATCTTCTTCATTTAAATGAGCATTTCAAATATTCTTTTTAGTTTTTAAATCATAAATAACACAACCGTTAAAACAAATAATATGTTATGCATACTCATCTAACTTTAATTGCTGAGCATATAAAAGTGCTGCACTAGAGAGGTGCCCTCCCCGTTGCTAAAACAACTTTAATGCCTTTCTCTTGTACTCGAATAATAGCTTCCCTAGTATCATCTAATATTTTTCCTTTATCAGTTAATAAAGTGCCATCAATATCAATTGCAATTACTTTAATATTCCTACTATTTATCACTCCGTAGAAATTAATTAAGAAATTAATTGCAAGAATGAATCCACTTGCAATGATGCACCACCAACTAATGCTCCATCAATATCTGGTTGTTCTAAAAGTGCTTTAATATTATCTGGTTTAACAGAACCACCATATTGAAGCCTAATCTTATTACTTAGAGCAACATTATATATTTCCATTATATATTTACGAATAAACTGACAAACTTGTTGTGCTACTTCTACTGTTGCTGTTTTTCCAGTTCCAATAGCTCAAACCGGTTCATAAGCAATAACAATTTGTGCTAACTGTTTCTCACTAACATTTTCTAATGCTATCTTTAATTGCTGAGCAACAACTACTTCTGTTTGCTTATTAATATATTCTTCTTCCGTTTCACCACAACAAAGAATAATTTTTAAATTATTTTCTAAAGCCTTTAAAACCTTTTTGTTAATAATCTTATTACTTTCATTAAAAAGACTTCTTCTTTCAGAATGTCCTAATACAACATAGGAAACATTCATAGTTTTTAACAATAATGGTGACACCTCTCCCGTAAATGCACCATCATTTTCAAAATGACAATTTTGAGCACTAATAATTAATTTACTAGTCTCACGAATAGATGTTTCCAATAAAGGAAAACTAACAGCAATTCCAACATCAATATTCTGATTTATCATTTTCTGTTCAATTTGCAAAATAAAATCTTTTGTTTCATTAATATTTTTATACATTTTTCAATTACCGATAATAATTGGTTTACGCATTTAAATAATTCCTTTCTTAATTGTTTTCCTCTTTGATTATAACATATCTCTTTTTGGATATGTTGCCACTAGAAAATCGCAATTTTCAATAAAAAACTTTATCAATAAAAGATAAAGTTTTTTATTTTTTCTTTCTTTTAATTCTGTTTTGAGATTTTAGTTTAGCCTTTTTAGAAGCCTTTTTTGCTTTTTTTCAAATCTTGATTATTTTTCTTAATAAGTTTTTCTCTTTTTTATCCTTGTTTTTATTAGCAGATACTTTAGTTCGCTGTTCCTTTAATTCAATTTTTTGCTGTAATTTTTCTTGTTGTTGGCGTTTTTTAATTTCAATGCGTTTTTTTTAAGAAATTTACGATAAATAATTCATTCTTGAATATGTTTCTCTCGTAACCTTTGCTTTTCCTCAATTGAAGCATCATTTTTCTTTAAAATTTGATATTCACTACGATGCTTATTCCTAATTTCTTGATATCGTAAATCTTGAAAGTTTTTACCAGTAAAAAAATAATGAATCGTACCTAAATATCCTAAATTAACAGCATTACCATTTTTCTTAGCTATACTATTAGCAATTAATATAAAAGGCACATAAATTACCATCCCTAATATTAAATTAGAAAATACTAAAATAATTGCTTTCCAACTTGATGTTGCTAAAATGGCACCAACGCCCACAGGAGCAAGAAAAGACATTTGCAGTGAAAGCATAAGGAACATACCCTAACATCATTCATAATCAAGTTCAAATCACCAATAATACTGGACCAATAACCGCAGGAATAAAAAATATCGGATTTAATATTAGACTTCTTGCAAAATTAATTTAAAATATAATTGAATTGTTGTTTTTAATAAAAAGGTGGAATTTAAATGAAATTTAAAAAAAATAATCAAATAAGTGATAAAAATTTTTTAAGATTAACTGGTATTAAACATACTACTTTTAATAAAATGCTAGAAATTTTAAAAATAGAAGAATTAAAAAAGAGATTTCGTCGCGGAAGAACCAATAAATTATCATTAGAAAATCGTATTTTAATGACTTTAGAATATTGAAGAGAATATAGAACTTATTTTCATATTGCAAAAAGTTATGATATTAGTGAAAGTAGTTGTTATAGAAATATCAAATGAATTGAAGACACTTTAATAAAACACCCTAATTTTCAACAACTTACTGGTCAAAAATCACTATTAAAAGATTATTTCAAAGATAAGACTGTTATAATTGATGTAACTGAAAGCCAAATCCAACGCCCAAAAAAAGACAAAAACAGCACTACTCAGGAAAAAAGAAAAAACACACAATAAAAACACAAGTTATAATTGAAAAAGATAGTAAAAAAATTATTAGTTCTGATTTTTCTTATGGTAAAAACCATGACTTTAAAATTTTAAAAGATTCAAAAATTAAATTTTTACCAGAAACAACTGTTTTAGTGGATTTAGGTTATCAAGGCATACAAAAAATTAATCATAATGTTTTAATTCCTAAAAGAAAATCAAAGAAAAACCCTTTAAATAAAGAAGAAAAGCAAAATAATGAGCGAATTTCAAAAATGAGAATTGTTATTGAAAATGTTTTTGCTATACTTAAAAAATTTAAAATTATTAGTGAAAAATATCGAAATCGTAGAAAAAGATTTGCTTTAAGATTTAATTTAATAGCTTCAATTTATAATTTACAACTATTAGTTTAAATATATTTGATAATTTAAAATTTCAGTCTTTTTTTATTGTAAATAATAATTTTTATTATGTTTTAATGACAAAATATTTGTAAAAATAATCTAAAAATTATTTTAATAACACTTTTATATTTATTTTAAATTTAAAAATTATAATTATCATATTAATTTTGCAAGAAGTCTAATAAATATCAAGAGTTTTCGACAAAATTAAAATTTTTTTATTGTGTAAAAATTCAATAATATGATAAAATGGTAACGAATAAAAATGACAATAACAAGAAAGGCAGGCTTAGTTTAGTAATTAAATAATATAATTAGCTGATTGTTTTACTTTTTCAAAGTAATACCTAAGAAAACTAAACGCGACCATTAAAATACTTAGATTATTATTTTAAGATAAAATATAGTATAATTTTGTGGTAATAGTTTCAAATATATAAGAGGTGTTAAATAATGGCAGCAAAAGAATTTTGTATAATTGGTTTAGGTAATTTCGGCACAGCAGTTGCAGAAACATTAGCATCAATGAACCACAATGTCATTGTTATTGATCAAGATAATAGTAAAATCAGAAAAATTACGGGAAATTTTGCTAACATTAACGGCTACGAATTAGATGCCACTGACTTAGAAGCATTAGAAAGTATTGGAATTAAAAATATTAATGACATTATTATTGCTATCGGTAGCAATATTCAATCATCAGTTCTAGTAGCTGTTAACCTAAAAGAATTAGAAACCACCAATATCATTGCTAAAGCTATTAACAATCCTCATGAAAAGATTTTACGAGCAATTGGGATTAATCAAATTGTCAAACCCGATATTTCCTCAGGAAGACAAACTGCCCTAAAAGCCCTATGAGGTCTAGAAGTTGACATTAAAGATGTTGATGGTGAATTTAGCATTAGTTTAGTTGAAGCCACAAACAAAATTATCTTAGGAAAACCCCTTGAAGAAATCAAACTAATTAACAACAAAAGAGTTAACATCATTCACATTAAACACAACAAAAAAATTATCCTACCCGATGCTGATACCATTCTTAGCTATGGGGACGAAGTGCTATTCATTGCTAAAAACAAATACATCCAAGAAATTCACGAATACATTACGGGAGCAAAAGAAACCGAAGATATTTAAAAACAGCACGATGTGCTGTTTTTAAATTTAATTAATTACTAATGTTTTTTTTCAAGGGACTGTACAATTAACTGTGTCTCTAAGTAATTAACTTAAATTCACTCTGTCCTCAAATTTTATCATTAAATGTGAAATTGCACTACCCCAATTTTGAATTGGCATCGTTCATTTCTTAACCATATTTTGAAATGCTAAATAAAATATTTTAAAAACTGATGCGTCATTAGGAAAAATCTTTTTATTCTTAATGACTTTTCTTAGTTGACTATTAACAGATTCAATCGCATTAGTTGTGTAAATAATCCTTCTAAATTCTTGAGGATATTCAAGAAAAATTATTAAATTATTTCAGTTATTTTTTCATGATTTAGTAATTTGTGGATACTTTTTATTTCATTTTTCTGAAAAATGATCTAAAGCAACTAGCGCTATTTCTTCATTAATTGCTGTATAAATTGATTTTAAATCATTAGCTACAAGTTTGCGATCTTTGTAAGGGACAAATTTTAAACTATTACGAATTTGATGAACGATGCATAATTGGTGCTGTGTTTTTGGGAACACAGCTTCTATATTGCATCAGACATTCCAGTTAAATTATCGCTACAAGCAACAAAGAATATCTTGTAAGCCACGATTTTTCATTTCCGTAAGGATTTATATAATAGACTTCTTGCAAAATTAATATGATAATTATAATTTTTAAATTTAAAATAAATATAAAAGTGTTATTAAAATAATTTTTAGATTATTTTTACAAATATTTTGTCATTAAAACATAATAAA
The DNA here is from genome assembly GCF_964031115.1 of Spiroplasma endosymbiont of Clivina fossor. GTDB lineage: Bacteria > Bacillota_I > Bacilli_A > Mycoplasmatales > Nriv7 > Nriv7. The sequence continues at coordinate 528,847 of NZ_OZ035006.1, read as the reverse complement.
AATTATTATTTACAATAAAAAAAGACTGAAATTTTAAATTATCAAATATATTTAAACTAATAGTTGTAAATTATAAATTGAAGCTATTAAATTAAATCTTAAAGCAAATCTTTTTCTACGATTTCGATATTTTTCACTAATAATTTTAAATTTTTTAAGTATAGCAAAAACATTTTCAATAACAATTCTCATTTTTGAAATTCGCTCATTATTTTGCTTTTCTTCTTTATTTAAAGGGTTTTTCTTTGATTTTCTTTTAGGAATTAAAACATTATGATTAATTTTTTGTATGCCTTGATAACCTAAATCCACTAAAACAGTTGTTTCTGGTAAAAATTTAATTTTTGAATCTTTTAAAATTTTAAAGTCATGGTTTTTACCATAAGAAAAATCAGAACTAATAATTTTTTTACTATCTTTTTCAATTATAACTTGTGTTTTTATTGTGTGTTTTTTCTTTTTTCCTGAGTAGTGCTGTTTTTGTCTTTTTTTGGGCGTTGGATTTGGCTTTCAGTTACATCAATTATAACAGTCTTATCTTTGAAATAATCTTTTAATAGTGATTTTTGACCAGTAAGTTGTTGAAAATTAGGGTGTTTTATTAAAGTGTCTTCAATTCATTTGATATTTCTATAACAACTACTTTCACTAATATCATAACTTTTTGCAATATGAAAATAAGTTCTATATTCTCTTCAATATTCTAAAGTCATTAAAATACGATTTTCTAATGATAATTTATTGGTTCTTCCGCGACGAAATCTCTTTTTTAATTCTTCTATTTTTAAAATTTCTAGCATTTTATTAAAAGTAGTATGTTTAATACCAGTTAATCTTAAAAAATTTTTATCACTTATTTGATTATTTTTTTTAAATTTCATTTAAATTCCACCTTTTTATTAAAAACAACAATTCAATTATATTTTAAATTAATTTTGCAAGAAGTCTAATATTAAGTCAAAATTTGGCTCCCTCATTCTCGCTAATTCACATTCCTAAAATATCTTTTAAACCATCTAAATTAATTCCTAAGGCAAGATAAACTGCTTTATTTATTATTCGTTTATCTTGCTTTACTTTAACAACAATACAATCAAAATAAACAATCGGATAAATCTTCTCTAAAGGTTTAGTTTGTCACATTTTAACTTCTTCAATAACATCATCAGTTATTTGACTAATTAAACTTTCTGAAATTTCTGCTCCGTGATAGAATTCTTGCAATTGTGCTTTGATATCAGAAATTGTCATTCCTCTTGCATATAAAGAAATTACTTTTTGATCAAAGTTATCAAATCTTCTTTGTCTTTTCGGAATAATTACTGGTTCAAAAGTACTATTTCGATCTCTTGGTACATCAATTGCGATTGAACCATTTTTAGTAATAATGGTTTTTTGTGTGTTGCCATTTCTTTTATTATGATTCTCATCAGTTTCAAGATGATCTTTAATTTCCGTATTTAACATTCGTTCAGTTAATTTTTTGATAAATTCCTGAAAAATAGTATTGCCTTTAAATAAATCTTGTGGATTATCAATATTTTCTAAAAAATAATCAACAACTTTATCAATTGCGTCAGGTTCTTTTTTTATTTTTTTTTTTTGTCATTTTCTGTTCTCCTTCGTTTAAGTATAATTCAGAATGAATTATCGAGACACAGAATTTTGGACAGGCCCGTTTTCAACAATTATTTCTTCAATAATTCTTTGTCCTATTTCAGGATTAACTTGTCCCTTAGTAACTTTCATTAAGTGTCCCATATAAAACTTTAACACTCTTTCAGGACGAGAAGGATAATCTTTCAATATTTGTAAGTTTTCTAAAATAAACGGTTTAATTAAACTCCTAATTATCTTTTCATCATTTATTTGTTGTAAGTTAAGTTGTTTAATACTCTGCACAACACTCATATTATTTTCTAGTAAATGTAATAACAATGTCTTGGCTTGTCTTTGTGATATTTCCTTTCGTTCTAAAATATTAACCATCTGTGCCAAATTAATCGGCGTTAACTGCGTATCTAATAAAGAAGCATCTTTTTGTTTCAAATAAGCACTAATATCACCAATAAGCATATTTAATACCAAACGATAATATTTAGTATGTTCAATTGTCTTTTCAAAAAAATTAGTTAATTCAATATCTTGTAACAAAACATTAACTTCATTAATATGCAAACCATATGTTTCTACATAACGAATTTGTTTTTGTGGATACGATTCTGGACTAGTATTAATAATCTCTTCAATTCAATGTTGTTCTAAAATAATCGGAACTATATTTGGTTCGGGAAAATACTTATAATCAACCGTTGACTCTTTAGAACGCATTAAAATTGTTGTTTTTGTTTTTTCATCAAATCTGCGTGTTTCATTACCCTTTAAAGGCATTCCTTGATTAATTAAATTACTTTGTCGTTTAATTTCAAATTCAATCGCTCTTTTAACATTATTTAAAGAATTTAAATTTTTAACTTCCACGCGTTTAAAAAAATCTTTACTTTCTATCGGTCGTAAAGAAATATTAATATCACAACGAAATGAACCTTCACTCATTTTAGCATTACTAACCCCTAAATGTAATAATGTCTTACGCAATGTTTCAATATAATTAATTGCCGTCTCAACATCATAAATAACAGGTTCACTAACAATCTCAATTAAACCAATTCCAGCCCGATTATAATCTAACAAAGTAATATTATCTAAATGAATTTGTTTAGCGGTATCTTCTTCTAAATGCAACCGCGTAATCAAAATATCTTGTTGCACATTGTTAGTAGTAATCGCTAATTTACCATTACTACCCATTGGATTATTTTGTTGGGTTATTTGATATCCTTTAGGTAAATCCGGATAAAAATAATTCTTACGATCAAATGATAATATTGGATTAATCTTCATATTTAACGCTTGACACGCTCTAATAGCTAATACTACAGCTTGTTTATTAATAGAGGGTAAACTTCCCGGATAACCTAAATCAATTTCATTTACTTGACTATTAGGAATAGGAATACTAGCAAATGTCACCGGACTATTAGAAAACATCTTTGTTTTTGTTTTTAATTCAATATGAATTTCAATGCCAATAACAGGTTGTAATTTCATTATTTATTTTTCCTTTCGATGATGACAAGAATTTTCAAAGTTAATAATTTTTTCAATTCCATAAGCAATATTTAACGCCTTTTGATCAGCAAATGGTAAACAATTAATTGTCATTCCAAATGGCAATTCATTTACTAAACCAATAGGAATTGTAATTGAAGGTGCACCCGAAAAATTAGCTAATAACAACGCATCATTTGTTAAGTTATTAACATCACTTAACTCTAATTTATGATTAATAGTTTTCTCAATTGTCGGAGCATCACCACCAGCTGCTGGCAATAATAGTCCATCATAATTAGTAAAAATTTTTTCAAAATGATCAACAATTTTTCGTCGCACCTTTTTTGCTTGCAAAAATAATTCCTGTTGATTTGCTTGTGCCAAAGCATATGCCCCAATAACATATCTTCTTTTAACTGTCTTTCCCAATACACTACGACTTTTAATCATAATATTTTGATAAGAATCATCATCATTACTAATTCGTTTCCCAAAATTAACTGCTGTTAAATTACTTTGCGAACTAGTAGCTTCCGCAAACGAAATAACCATATAAACTGGTAATAATGCCTTTAATAAATCAAGGGGAAAATCAATATCTTCAATAAGTAAACCATTTTCTTTTAATTTACTAATTACCGAAGATCACAAAACTCCAGTTAATGGTCGCAAACCATCATTAACCGACTTAATAGTTGCCAAACGATATTTTTTAATATCAGCACTAAGATTTTGCAAATAATTTTTTTCCTTTGCTTGTTGACTAGTCAAATCATTCGCATCAAACTTAACTGTCGCATCCATAACAATTGCACAATCACGAACAGTATTAGCAAGTACACCAACAGTATCTAAAGACGGTGCATAGGGAAATAACCCATAGCGAGAAATAAGCCCATAAGTCGGTTTAATACCAACAATCCCTGTATACGATGCTGGTTTTCTAATTGAATCACCCGTATCACTTGCCAAAGCAAACGGAACAACACCCAAAGCAACCAACGCCGCGCTTCCTGATGAACTCCCCCCCGTAATATGATTTTTATTTCACGGATTATAAACAAAACCCGTAAAACTATCCAAACCCGTACCACCCATTCCTAATTCATCAAGCGTTGTTTTAGCAATATTAACAGCTTGATAATCATTAATATCTTTAACTACTTTACTATCAAATGTCGGCACAAAATTTTCCAAAATTTTTGTTCCTCCACTAGTTACAATGTTCTTAGTTGCTAAATTATCTTTAACCGCATAAGGTATAGCAAATAAATAATTATCTTCAGGAATTGGCATTGATTCCAAATGCTTAGCAATCACCATTGCTTCTTCTTCTAATAATTTAACAACACCATTATAATGTTCATATTTTTTTGCCTTAGCAATCGCATCACGAACAATTTTAATCGGTGATGTTTTCTTCTGTAATAATTGTTGATGCAACAATTCAATTGTCATTTTCATCATTATTCAACCACCCTATTAATAACAATATAATCATCTTTTACTTCTCACGCATTTTGCAAAACAAGTGATTGTTCATTAATCATTACATTATCATCTTCGCGTAATAAATGTTGCGAATTTAAAAATGGATAATGCATTGGTTCATAACCTTCTACATCAATTGTCTGTACTAACTTCATTTGTTCTAAAACAACATAAAACTCTTCTGCTAATAACTTATACTCTTCCTCTTCCAACTCTAGCATTAAATTATTAGTAATTTCTTGTAATAATTCCGAAGTAATATTTTCCACTACTACTTACACTCCTTCTTTTAATTGTTCATACTCTGCTACTGTTAAAATTTTAATATTAAATTTTTTAGCACTTTCTAATTTACTGCCAGCATTACTACCAACTAATAAATAATCAGTATTTTTACTAACTGTATTAGTAATACTAGCATTTAATCCTTGTAATTCTTCAACATAATAACTTCTTGGTTTTGCGAATGTTCCCGTAATCACAACTGTTTTATGAAAAAAAGGATTATTTTCATTATCATTTGCTATTGGAAAATATTTCATATTAACACCATAAATTTTTAAATCATTAATTAATTGTAAATTTTCTTGATGTGAAAATCAATCAATCAGACTTTCAATAATGACGGCGCCAATATCATAGATCATTTCTAACTGCTCACTTTTAGCTTTAACTAAATTATCAATATTTTCATAATGTTTTGCTAACTGTAAAGCCGTTTTCTCACCAATATGACGAATTCCTAAACCAAATAACAAATGTTGCAATGACTTCATCTTTGAACGATTAATTGCCTTAATCATATTATTAAATGATTTTTCACCAAAATTATCTAAAGCCATAATATCTTGTTTCCGATTTTCTAATAAATATAAATCACTAACTTTTTTTAATCAACCTAATTGATACAACCGAATAATTATTTTCTCACTAACACCACTAATATCCATTGCTCTTCTTGAACAATAATGTATTAATGAGCGAACAATTCTTTGCGAACAATTAATATTAATACAATACTGATCAACTTCTAAAACAGCATTTTCTAATTTACTATTACAATTTGGACAATATTCAATTAATTTTCAAGGTTCATTTCCTTCTTTTCTTAACTTTAAAACGGGATTAATAACTTCAGGAATAATATCACCAGCTTTTTTAATTAATACAACATCACCAATCCGAATATCACGATTAATAATATAATCAGCATTATGCAATGTTGCTGCCTTAACAACTGTTCCTTGTAAATTTACTGGTTCTAGTTTAGCATTATATGTTATTTTACCCGTTCTTCCAATTGATGCAAAGATATCTAGTAATTTAGTCGTTACCACCATACCCGCATATTTGTATGCTATTGCTCATTTAGGACTTTTACTTGTTTGTCCAATAATATTATATAATGATAAATCATTAATTTTAATTACAATGCCATCAGTATCATAATCTAATTGTTTTCTTTTAATGTCATATTCTTTTATATATTCTCATACTTCAGTAATACTATTGCATAAACGATATTCATTATTAATTGGAAACCCTAAATTTTTTAATGTCACTAAAACTTCCTCTTGGGTTTTCATCCCATTTTCTTGACCATTAACATAATAGTATAAAAAAACTTTTAAATTACGACTTGCTGTAATGTTTGTATCTAATTGGCGTAAACTACCAGCAGCAGCATTACGCGGATTAGCAAATACTAGCATTTTTTCTTTAGAACGCAATTCATTTAAATCATTAAAATCACTTTTAGCTAAAAATACTTCACCACGCACTAACAATTTATTTACTAATTTAATCTTTTGCGGGATATTAGCAATTGTTTTAACATTATCAGTAACATTTTCACCAGTAATACCATCACCTCTAGTGGCTGCTGATATTAAAAAACCATTATCATACTGTAACGAAACCGACAACCCATCAATTTTTAATTCACAAAGATATTCAATACTTTCTTGACCAGTTAAAGATTTTATCTGATTATCAAAATTAATTAAATCCTCTTCCGTAAAAGCATTATTTAAACTTAACATTGGATAATTATGCTGAACCTTATTAAAACCATAAGCTACTTTGCCACTAACAGATTGTGTTGGTGAATTTTTGCTTAAAAACTGCGGAAAATCATTTTCTAATTGTTGTAAATTTCTCATCTTCGCATCATAGTATTCATCACTAACTGATGGTTTATTTTCTAAATAATACTCATTATTTCACTGCTCAATTAATTTTCTTAACCGCAAAATTTCCTTTTTTGCTAATTTTTCATTCATCCGAGCCACCCCATAATATTTCACCATTAAATTATAACATATATTAATTACGACTAATTACTTCATAATTTGATATATTAAACTCTAACTAGTAATAAATAAAAAGTCAATCAATTATGGACGCATAAAGTTTTGTTAGGTGGGAAAATATTTGAATAAGTATTAAGACAGTCAGCAATGATTGTCTTTTTATTTTATAAGGTGTTAAAAGTTTGTTCTTTGAAAATTAAATACAAGTGAATTAATAATGTTGGTATGTATTAAAGCACGATAAATTGTGGGTGGTCGCCATAACCAAAAGAAGTTTACCAGTTAATAGATAACATCCTATTAGCTATAGCAATTTGTTTCATTTTGCAATAAAAAAATGAATGGGTGGATTTCCTAAAAATATACACGCTATTAAATTAGTTCCAAGGGTAGGATGCGGATATTAAAGTGTAAAAATTTCTATATAGGGGTATGCTAAGTTTAAAATTATTAAAATCTTTATCTAATTAAAAAACAAAATTTACTAACAAAGCTTGTTAAACACTTAAATCTGCGATATATAAGTGTTTAAAAAACTAAGTTAACTAACTTAGTTTATATATTAAGAAAGGTAATTTATTATGAAAAACATTGAAAACATTTTCTTAAATACTAAGAGATATCTTTTAAAAGAGACACAAAACGCAATGCTTATTAAAGCACCAAAAATTCCGTGATTTAATGAACAAATCGGTATTTGGTTTCCAAAGCGATTTGTTTATAAAGGAAAATATGAAAATTCTATTTGCATCGGAATAATAAAAGATAGTAAATATCAAATAATTTCAATTAATCAAAAAGAAAATGAAACCAAATTAATTAAGGGACAAGAATTATTAAGCTTCTTCATTGCCGAAAAAGAAAACAACAAAAAAGATATAAATTATAACTATTTTAAAGGAGTTTAAAAATGAATATTGCGATTGGATTAATATTTATTATTATCAGCATCATGCTATTAGCATATTTTGCTTATAAAATTTATGCCAAAATAAAAATTAGAATTAAATATAAAAATGCCATTAAAAATAATACGGGTAATTTCACGAAAGACGAAAAAGTATTTATTGCCCGCTTTGAGGAATGAGTTAAAGCTCCTAATTCAAAAGAAAATAACGCGGATAAAAAATAATGTTTTGAAAAATTATCATGGAATTCTTAGAACTGTTTATTCCGATAGAAAAAATGCCTGCACAAGTTGCGTTTATTGCCGGATTAATTATTATCATTACTTTTCTTTTCGCCTTAATTTCAATTATGTATTTACCAATAAAAATGATTTTTGGGAGATAAAAAATGACAGTAAATTTAAAAGAATTTAATTGAGAACAAATTAAACAAACCTTCTGAGATTTATTTATTCAAATTACAACTATTCCGGCTCATATTAGTGGTGGTAAAGAAATTGATTTAACCCTAGAAACACTTTGACTTTTAATAGCAAACATTGCTTTTTGATTCTTAACAACGATTATGGTGTGATTTATTCTAATGTTACTTTGAAAAACCATATCAGTATTTAGATAGAGACAAAAGTAATGTCAAGAAGTTACATTGTGATGCATTCACAAAGAAATTCAAAATTAATTAGGAAAAAAATACAATCGTGTTAAGGTTAATCGTGGTTTTAACAAATTTAAGAAAAATTTTGAATATAAATGATGAATGTTTTAAAAAAGAAAGGGGGTGATTATATGATTGGAACTTTCTTAACAGAAGCACCAGCAGTAACAAAAATAACAGCTAGTGACGCAATGACTAAATTATGAAATGCGATTATAACAGCGTTTACTAAAATGTGAGAAATTATTGCTGTTAATATGCCACAAGTCGGTAACTTCTTTGCTGACTACTGAATATTCATTTTTCCATTTATTTTGACAATATTCTTTATTTGCTTTAAAATGTTTGAAAAATTACTTGGAGCAGTACGCTAACAAAAAAATAAAGTGGGATGCAAGATGAAATTTTGCAAATGAATAATAGAAAAAAATAACCATTTTATTGAATTAAATCGCACCTCATTTTTAATTTTATGACATTGAGGAGCAATTTGATATATTTACAACGGTTATTTCAAAAACATTGTAAGCTATTTATTTTTAGCAGGTTGTATTTTAATTTTTCTTTTTAAAATCGGTAATTTAACACAAATTAACAAAGTTATTAACTTCTTAAAAAATTCACCATTAAATATTAGACTTCTTGCAAAATTAATTTAAAATATAATTGAATTGTTGTTTTTAATAAAAAGGTGGAATTTAAATGAAATTTAAAAAAAATAATCAAATAAGTGATAAAAATTTTTTAAGATTAACTGGTATTAAACATACTACTTTTAATAAAATGCTAGAAATTTTAAAAATAGAAGAATTAAAAAAGAGATTTCGTCGCGGAAGAACCAATAAATTATCATTAGAAAATCGTATTTTAATGACTTTAGAATATTGAAGAGAATATAGAACTTATTTTCATATTGCAAAAAGTTATGATATTAGTGAAAGTAGTTGTTATAGAAATATCAAATGAATTGAAGACACTTTAATAAAACACCCTAATTTTCAACAACTTACTGGTCAAAAATCACTATTAAAAGATTATTTCAAAGATAAGACTGTTATAATTGATGTAACTGAAAGCCAAATCCAACGCCCAAAAAAAGACAAAAACAGCACTACTCAGGAAAAAAGAAAAAACACACAATAAAAACACAAGTTATAATTGAAAAAGATAGTAAAAAAATTATTAGTTCTGATTTTTCTTATGGTAAAAACCATGACTTTAAAATTTTAAAAGATTCAAAAATTAAATTTTTACCAGAAACAACTGTTTTAGTGGATTTAGGTTATCAAGGCATACAAAAAATTAATCATAATGTTTTAATTCCTAAAAGAAAATCAAAGAAAAACCCTTTAAATAAAGAAGAAAAGCAAAATAATGAGCGAATTTCAAAAATGAGAATTGTTATTGAAAATGTTTTTGCTATACTTAAAAAATTTAAAATTATTAGTGAAAAATATCGAAATCGTAGAAAAAGATTTGCTTTAAGATTTAATTTAATAGCTTCAATTTATAATTTACAACTATTAGTTTAAATATATTTGATAATTTAAAATTTCAGTCTTTTTTTATTGTAAATAATAATTTTTATTATGTTTTAATGACAAAATATTTGTAAAAATAATCTAAAAATTATTTTAATAACACTTTTATATTTATTTTAAATTTAAAAATTATAATTATCATATTAATTTTGCAAGAAGTCTATTGTGATTGGTTCATTAGGAACTGGAAAAACTGCTTTTCTAGTATATGCATCAAAATTACTAAAAAAGAAGAAATATCATATCGCATCAACCTTTCCATTACTAGAAACCCAAAAATTAAGTTTAGGGCATATGGGATTGTTAGACTTTTTTAATTTTGTCGAAAACTCTTGATAAAATAAAAAAAATCATCAACTTGATAATTTTAAAAGGCTTTTATGTAAAATTACTATTTTTACTTTAACTTTTTTATACATTAAAATATAATACCGCTGTTTGTTGGTTTGGAGTTAAACCCTTATGTTGGTATTTTCATTTTCAGAGATTAGACTTCTTGCAAAATTAATTTAAAATATAATTGAATTGTTGTTTTTAATAAAAAGGTGGAATTTAAATGAAATTTAAAAAAAATAATCAAATAAGTGATAAAAATTTTTTAAGATTAACTGGTATTAAACATACTACTTTTAATAAAATGCTAGAAATTTTAAAAATAGAAGAATTAAAAAAGAGATTTCGTCGCGGAAGAACCAATAAATTATCATTAGAAAATCGTATTTTAATGACTTTAGAATATTGAAGAGAATATAGAACTTATTTTCATATTGCAAAAAGTTATGATATTAGTGAAAGTAGTTGTTATAGAAATATCAAATGAATTGAAGACACTTTAATAAAACACCCTAATTTTCAACAACTTACTGGTCAAAAATCACTATTAAAAGATTATTTCAAAGATAAGACTGTTATAATTGATGTAACTGAAAGCCAAATCCAACGCCCAAAAAAAGACAAAAACAGCACTACTCAGGAAAAAAGAAAAAACACACAATAAAAACACAAGTTATAATTGAAAAAGATAGTAAAAAAATTATTAGTTCTGATTTTTCTTATGGTAAAAACCATGACTTTAAAATTTTAAAAGATTCAAAAATTAAATTTTTACCAGAAACAACTGTTTTAGTGGATTTAGGTTATCAAGGCATACAAAAAATTAATCATAATGTTTTAATTCCTAAAAGAAAATCAAAGAAAAACCCTTTAAATAAAGAAGAAAAGCAAAATAATGAGCGAATTTCAAAAATGAGAATTGTTATTGAAAATGTTTTTGCTATACTTAAAAAATTTAAAATTATTAGTGAAAAATATCGAAATCGTAGAAAAAGATTTGCTTTAAGATTTAATTTAATAGCTTCAATTTATAATTTACAACTATTAGTTTAAATATATTTGATAATTTAAAATTTCAGTCTTTTTTTATTGTAAATAATAATTTTTATTATGTTTTAATGACAAAATATTTGTAAAAATAATCTAAAAATTATTTTAATAACACTTTTATATTTATTTTAAATTTAAAAATTATAATTATCATATTAATTTTGCAAGAAGTCTATTTAAATAATTTTGAATATTAGTAAAACCTAAACCATGATAATGAATTAAGGCTTCTTTAAGACTAGATTGTAATTTACTGATTTTATTTAAGTTACGATAACTAGCTTCAGGATTAATTGTTGTTTTAGTTACACATAAAGTAGAATTTGTTTGTTTTGCTACTAAAAAATATAATTTTTGCATATCAGAAGTAATAATTGAATTTTCGTTAATTAATTCTTTGTTCATATTTTCAATAACTCATTGTTTTTGTAAACGTTTGGTGTTTGTGGATTTAACATAAATATTGTTATTATTATCAATTGCCATTTGAATACAGCATTTAGTATTAGTTGCGAATGGGTCAAGGTGAATTCTTCGTGGATCAGTTTTATATTTGAAATTTCCTTTATGGATTTCTTTAATAAATGTTTCATCGATTTGGATTTTACCAGATAATTTTTTAAATTTTAATTGGGTATTTTCTAATTGTTTTGATTTCATTAATTTTTGACGATTATATCAAGCAGTTTTTAATGTAGTTTTAATAAAACGAAAAATTGTTTTACTAGATTGCCCCAGCAATGAAATTTGAATCAATAAATTTCATTGTTCATAATTTAAATGACTTCAATAAATAAAATGATTACGAAAAGCGTCAAAACTTGCACGGCAATTTTTACATAAATATTTTTGTTTTCCTTCTGAATTATGTCCATTTTTAACGCAATGGTAAGATTCACATTTAGGGCATTTAATACCTTGCGCTCTAAATTTTTGATCAATTTCATTTAACCGTTTTTGTTTTTTTATTAATTCTGCTTGTTGTTTGACTTTTTCATAAAATTCTAAAAATTGATCATCTGTTAAAGTATTTACTAGTTCTTGAATTATTTTTTCCATAATTATTATCCACCTCTATCATATTAAAAATATACCTAAAATTAAGTATATTCAATAAATATCAAGAGTTTTCGACAAAATTAAAATTAGACTTTGATTATCCAGTATTGCCTGACAAAACCTTGCTTTTGTGAGATGAAACCAATTTATTTTTAGAAGGAACCGATTGAGAAAAAAATAATACCAAAAACGAAGAAAGCGGTATTCAAGAATATTTCGCTCTGGCACGGCATTTTGGTCATATTGTGCTTGCTAGCGGTCAGAGAGATAAACATATTTGAGTTAAAGTTCGTGATATTGCCAATAATGTGATTGTTGGCATTCGCAAAAAACCCGTTAATATTTTTCGCCCCTACTTAAAAGTCATCTATGGTACCTTTACTAGTATTGAAGAATATGAACGCTGACGAAACACCTTAATTGATGCTAAAAATAACAAAAAGGGTCGTCGCATTAAATATCGGGATATTCCTGAACTTGATATCTATTTTTTTAAACTAAAAATTCCTCTACCAATACTTAACACTTACAATTCTTTTTACCTGGCGTTTTTAAGAGATTACTTAAATTCAAAAGTAAATTCTGACTATGAAAACAAATACTATACTGACACCGCAATTGATTTAGAAGACTTAGAATACTTAAAAATGGATAAATTTAGCAACTTTTTAAGAAAAATGAAAGAAAAGGAACAATAAAAAATGGCAAATTTCGCAAAAATGGCCGACTTTCTCGCCCAAATGCTTTATAAAGTTTTTGATTTAATTTGAAGTTTGGAAGTACCAGGAACGAATATTCAACTAATATTTCCTCTATTCTTAACGCTGGCCGTAGAATTTCTTATGGCAATTATTCTTGGATTTGGTAGTCAACAAGTTAATTTAGAAAAACAACGCCAATATGCAGTTAAAAATAAAGGTCGTTTAAGTGCCTGAGGAAAAGTTAAAAAACAAGTAAAACCGATAAAAACAAAACAAGGTAACTAAAAATGTTTAAACTAATTATTATTTTTATCTTAATAACTGTTCTTGGATTGTTGGCTGGTAGTCATTTTGAAACTTTAACGAACTATATTAGCGAAGGGCTCGCCAATTTCCAAAAGTTTATTACTAGCAATTTAACAATTTTAGAACTATTTAAACCAATGGCCCGGACATTTTCGCAACACCCAATTTTTACCATTCTTGGTGTTACTTGTGTGCTGATTGCTTTATTTATTGTGATTAAAGGACGATAAAAAATATGAAAGGAGAATTAAAATGAAAAAACTTTTAGGAAAATTATTTAAAAAAGATAATTCAAAAGAAAAAATGCCATTAAAATTAAGAATTAAAAATTCTTTTAAAAAGCAGTGGTTAAAAGTATGATTAAGTATCATTTTCATCTTTATAAGCTTATTAATTTGTGCATTAACAGTAGTCGATGCTAAATGAATAACCGGAACAAGTGATGAGTTTAATAATTTTATGAATAAAGAAATGATTGATTTTTTTGGCAAATTTAATAGTGGTATTATGCTGGCAGGAATATTTGTTTTTTGATGAGGTGGAGCAATATATTTTGCAATTAAATTTGAAAAATTAATCCGCTTTATTATTCAGAAAATTAAAGCAAAAAGAACCTTAAAAAATGAAATCAAACAAACTAATTAATTCTTTAAAAAAATATTGATGGAGAATTTTGCCTTACATTTTTATGATTATTATCTTTTTTATTCCATTTTTAAAATTGGAAACTAATGATTTGAAATTATTATATGAAAAATTTGAAGTATTAATTTCACTTATGATACTAGGATATTTAGATATATGCATTACAATAGCAGTAGTTATAAACTGTAGCATTGAGTGACTTATTAAAAAAATCAAAACCAAAAGAACAATGAAAAATAAAATATTTTAAAAAGGAGGGATAAAAATGTTTATGAAAATATTTACCGTGCTAACTATTAGTTTCAATAACATTTTTACTATTCCTCCAAACATTAACAATGACAAAACAACAGCAAATTCACTAATTAGAAATAAAAGACAAGGTAATAAAGTTTATGATTTTGAAATCAGAAATCTAGAAAAAATAAGATTTTTAACGGAAAGGCAAGACCGCGACCTTTTAAAAGTTGAGATAACAACAGAAGATAATATAAAAGCAAATATAGATAAACAATTATCAAATTTAAAAAATATAAAAATTCTTAGTTTAGAGTTTAATGCAGAGCTTGTAAATAACAGAATTAAACAAAAAGACTTTCAAAAAATAACAAATACTTATGGAACAAAAATAGATACTTCCAATTTAAATTTTTATACCTGAATGATTAATATACCCAATAAAACAATAAGAATTAAAGCACAAGGGACAGAATTACTAACTTTTGAACATGGTAATACTAACAATTATAGATTAAATAGAGCCTGTCCAAAATTCTGTGTCTCGATAATTCATTCTGAATTATACTTAAAAGAAGGAGAACAGAAAATGACAAAAAAAAATAAAAAAAGAACCTGACGCAATTGATAAAGTTGTTGATTATTTTTTAGAAAATATTGATAATCCACAAGATTTATTTAAAGGCAATACTATTTTTCAGGAATTTACCAAAAAATTAACTGAACGAATGTTAAATACGGAAATTAAAGATTATCTTGAAACTGATGAGAATCATAATAAAAGAAATGGCAACACACAAAAAACCATTATTACTAAAAATGGTTCAATCGCAATTGATGTACCAAGAGATCGAAATAGTACTTTTGAACCAGTAATTATTCCGAAAAGACAAAGAAGATTTGATAACTTTGATCAAAAAGTAATTTCTTTATATGCAAGAGGAATGACAATTTCTGATATCAAAGCACAATTGCAAGAATTCTATCACGGAGCAGAAATTTCAGAAAGTTTAATTAGTCAAATAACTGATGATGTTATTGAAGAAGTTAAAATGTGACAAACTAAACCTTTAGAGAAGATTTATCCGATTGTTTATTTTGATTGTATTGTTGTTAAAGTAAAGCAAGATAAACGAATAATAAATAAAGCAGTTTATCTTGCCTTAGGAATTAATTTAGATGGTTTAAAAGATATTTTAGGAATGTGAATTAGTGAGAATGAGGGAGCCAAATTTTGACTTAATAATCTTACGGAAATGAAAAATCGTGGGTTACAAGATATTCTTGTTGCTTGTAGTGATAATTTAACTGGGATGTCTGATGCAATAGAAGCTGTTTTCCCAAAAACACAGCATCAATTATGCATTGTTCATCAAATTCGCAATAGTTTAAAATTTGTTCCTTACAAAGATCGCAAACTTGTAGCTAATGATTTAAAATCAATTTATACAGCAATTAATGAAGAAATAGCGTTAATTGCTTTAGATCATTTTTCTGAAAAATGAAATAAAAAGTATCCACAAATTACTAAATCATGAAAAAATAACTGAAATAATTTAATAATTTTTCTTGAATATCCTCAGGAATTTAGAAGAATTATTTACACAACTAATGCGATTGAATCTGTTAATAGTCAATTAAGAAAAGTCATTAAGAATAAAAAGATTTTTCCTAATGACGCATCAGTTTTTAAAATATTTTATTTAGCATTTCAAAATATGGTTAAGAAATGAACGATGCCAATTCAAAATTGGGGTAGTGCAATTTCACATTTAATGATAAAATTTGAGGACAGAGTGAATTTAAGTTAATTACTTAGAGACACAGTTAATTGTACAGTCCCATTAAAATAAAACAAATAATTTTGAAATTGAGGTCGCGTTTAGTTTTCTTAGGTATTGTTTTGAAGAAGTAAAACAATCAGCTAATTATATTATTTAATTACTAAACTAACCCTGCCTTTCTTGTTATTGTCATTTTTATTCATTACCATTCTATCATATTATTGAATTTTTACACAATAAAAAATTATTAATTTTATTAAATTTTCACTAAATATTTTTACTTACTTAAATCTATTATATTTATTTGTTACAGCATTACCTTTATAATTAATTCAACTATCGTCATTTTTATTATTATATTTATTTCATAATGAATTTTTATATATTTCTTTTCTGATTTCTATTTCTGAATTAATATTTTCATTAATGTAATGTAATACATTTAATTTGTTTAAATTTGCCATTCTTAAATGTAATAAATTATTTAAATTCTTATGATTATATATTTTTGCCCCATAGCCTAATTGTTGTTTTACTAAATGCGATACATCACTTTCAATGCTACAACCGATATTTCATTCTAAATTTTGGTTATGAATACCATGCTTATTATTACTGAAATAATTACTCGCCTTTCTTAAATTTGTTTTAATATCTTTATTTAATTCATTTTTAGCATCATTACGAATGTTTTTGATTAATTTTTGATTATTTCCATCCTTATATAATTTAATTCAACTATTTAATGTTACTTTGCGATTTTCAAAAATAATATTAAATGCCGTTTGTTTTAATTTTTTAATAGCGTGATAACCATCTAAAATATATCTAACATTACCGAAACTATTAGCAATTTCTCTAATTCAAGTATCACCATCACCACAAACAATTATTTTGTCATAATTAATATTCACATAATGTTTTTGTAATTCTTTAATTAATAAATCACGATAATCCATCGTATTTATTCGTTTACCAACTTTTAACATTAGAAAATGACCTCGTTTGTTTTCTAATTCTCTACGAGCATTTTTATAATTTTTTTCTTTATGTCCGGTATGAAAAGTAACTAAACGAATTCTCTGGTCTTGTTTAACTTTCTGATCTAATGTCGCTAAAAATGTCTCATCTAGTTGAATATATAAATTCTTATTTTTGACATCAATTCTATTTTTAGTTTCTTTTTCTGCTAGTTGAAAATATTCAGCAATATCATATTTATTTAAAACATTCGAAATACTAGCTTTTGAAATATAACAATGATTTAGAGCATCTAAAACATCGCGATAGCGTTTACCATCACCCAAAAGACTTAAAACTTTAAATTGGACATCAAAATAAATGCGTTGTTTGGGCAGTAAACCAATTTCTTTATCTAATAAACATACATATTCAAATTTACCTGATTTTTGATTTCAATATTTATATCGGCGTCGTTTAAAAATAACATCACCAAAAATTGTAATAATTGTTCTTGTTGCAAAATGAACTACTTTATAACCTTGTTTTAACCGATAATGATGTAAATATAGGTATTCATCTAATTTTTCGTATTCATTAGCTAGTTGTTCACATTTGTTGGTGTACATATTTTTATGGGTTGTAAATAAGTTTAATCAATGCTTATTTTCTGGGGTTTTTAAATTATTATTAATTTCTAACATAGAAAAACCACCTTTCTTGGTATTAATTTTAATAAAGTTTAATTTGGTTTGATTATTTTTTTGTTTTAATGATAATTTTTTCTAGAATTAGTATTCAATATTCTGAAAAAATGATAAAAATTCTTATTTAATTATTTATAATTAATTTGTATTAATTAAATTTTATAAATTTAAGAAAGGGTCGAGTGATTACTATAAAAATTTATTAATTAGCAAAAATTCATGAAAAGGATTTAATTAATATGAAAAAATTACTTAGTTTATTAAGTACAATAACAATAGCAGGAAGCGGAATGTCGGGCATTGTTGCCAATAGTCCGTATCCAACTCCAACACAAGAAAAAATAGAAAATATAAATAATAAAAGACAAAAACGAAGCAATAATGAAAATAATAAAATAAATAGAACAAAAATTGTTATTAAAACAAATGGCGGAGTTTTTGCTAGTGGAATATTATTAAACAATAAAATATATTTTGGTTCAGATGATCATAATGTTTATGAGTATGATCCTGCTACAGGACAACAAAAAATTGTTATTAGAACAGAGGGGGAAGTATGATCTTCTGGTGTAATTTTAAACAATAAATTATATTTTGGTTCAAAAGATCATAATGTTTATGAATATGATCCCGTCACAGGACAACAAAAAATTGTTATTAGAACAGAGGGAGAAGTTTGATTTTCTAGTGGAATTATTTTAAACAATAAATTATATATTGGTTCAGATGATCATAATGTTTATGAGTATGATCCTACTACAGGACAACAAAAAATTGTTATTAGAACAAAAGCTAACATTCATTCTTCTGGTGTAATATTAAATAATAAAGTATATTTTGGTTCAGATGATTATAATGTGTATGAGTATGATCCTACTACAGGACAACAAAAAATTGTTATTAGAACAAATTGATGACTTCCTTCTTCTGGGGTTGTTTTTAACAATAAATTATATATTGGTTCAGAAGACAGTAATATTTATGAATACGATTCTGTTACAGAACAACAAAAAATTATTAAGATAGCAAAGGGTGCGGTTTTTTCTAGTGGAATTATTTTAAATAATAAAATATATTTTGGTTCAAAAGATTATAATGTGTATGAGTATGATCCTACTACAGGACAACAAAAAATTGTTATTAGAACAGAAGGGGAAGTATGATCTTCTGGTGTAATTTTAAACAATAAATTATATTTTGGTTCAAAAGATCATAATGTTTATGAATATGATCCGGCAACAGGACAACAAAAAGTTGTTTTTAGAACAGAAGGAGAAGTTTTGTCTTCTGGGGTTGTTTTTAACCATAAATTATATTTTGGCTCACAAGACCATAATGTTTATGAGTATAGTGGATACTATTTAAATTCAAATTTAGGACAAATTAATAATAATTCTGATAATGTAATTTTAAGTGAATTAAATTATTTAAATCCTGATTTAGATATTTCACAATTAGAAATTATTAACAAGACAAAAAATTCAGCTATATTAAAAATAAAAAATAATTTAAATAATAATATAAAAATACATTATTCAATTGATAATGGGCAAAATAAAATTATTAATTTAAATGAATTGATTAAAAAAGCATTATTTTTTAAATTTCGAAACGAAAATCCTAATTTAAAATTTAAGGAAATAAATTATATTGATACTAATAATTTAAATTTTTCAGATATTGAAATAACAAAAAAAGAAAATTCATTTTTATGATCTAATGTTCCTAAAAATGTATGTTCTGATAGAGAAATTATCAATAAAACTCCAAATACAAGATCATTTAATGTACCTGCTTGTGAATATAATTCGAAATCAAAATTAGTATTTCAAATTACAACAGGATTAACTAAAACAAAACAAGAAAATAAATTAAATGGTTGAAACATAAATTCTGATGATGAAATGAAATTAACAGATTTTACAAATATAAATAATAGAAATTCTGAAATCATTAATGTATTATCAAATGAATTTGATTTATCAAACACAAATAAACAAGAACAAGAAATGATTTTAAGTATTTTTAAGGAACCCGCTGATAAATTTGAACTTAATCCCAATGAAAAATTAAAAATTACTTATCCAGTAAGAATAATTACATCTAAAGTTATATTAAATTTAAAACAAAAAATTACAGGAAATATTACTGCCAAAATAATTGATGATAACAATAAAGAACAAATAATTACATTATCAATTACAGAAGTAATGCAAATTTTACAAAAATATAGTTTATTACCCAATGAAATTATTATAGATAAAAACAATGATAAAATAACATTTAACGGTGAAGCATTATTTTCATTAGAAAGAGAGGGGGCGGTAAGAACAAATACAGTTACTACTATAGTATAAGGTTTTATAAAAACGATATTAGCTATTTAGAACAATAACTTTAATTGAAACAAGCACAACAAGTTTAAATTTCTTGTAAAAATAAAAAATGTTCAAACCAGTAATTAACTAAAATTACTGGTTTTTATTCTGACAAAATAAAAAGAAGAAAAATTGCTTAGTTGTTTAAGAGTATTGTCATCATAGACAACCACCTTTTAGGGTAGTAATTTTAACAGTTTTTAAATTTAATTATTAAGGGTTTTCAATTTCAATTCCAAAATTATTTGTATTATTTAATCTATAATTATTGGTACTACCATGCTCAAAAGTTAGTAATTCTGTTCCTTGTGTTTTAATTCTTATTGTTTTATTGGGTACACTAATCATTCAGGTATAAAAATTTAAACCCGAAGTATCTATTTTTGTTCCATAAGTATTTGTTATTTTTTGAAAGTCTTTTTGTTTAATTCTGTTATTTACAAGCTCTGCATTAAACTCTAAACTAAAAATTTTTACATTTTTTAAATTTGGTAATTGTTTATCTATATTTGCATTTATATTATCTTCTGTTCTTATCTCAACTTTTAAAAGGTCATGGTCTTGCCTTTCTGTTAAAAATCTTATTTTTTCTAAGTTTCTAATTTCAAAATCATAAACTTTGTTTTCGTTATCTTTATTTTTTTGTTCTACTGATTCACTTGCTTTTTTAGAACATCCAATTACTGGTAATATTGTTAATGCGGAAAGAGTTATTATATTTAAAATTTTCATTATTTTAATTCCTTTATTACTTTATTTTTTCAATATATATATATATATATATATTACACGAAAATCCTTAATATCATTAGAAAAATGGCAAAACCAATTAGAAATTGAAAGGTATAATAAAAAGCTGGTACTGTTTTAAAAACTGGAAAAATAGCAGTTGAAAAATTAACTGTTGCTTTTGCAATGATTGCTAACGGCCGTAAAATGGTAATTATTTGTGAAGCTGTTAGTATTCAGTTTAGCATTTTAATACCAGCATTTTGAATAGCACAACCAATATCGTTAAAGGTTGGTATTCACCGCCCGGAATATTTGCAATTTGGTGGTGGAATTAGGTCATCCCATTCTGAGTTGGTTGAACCGTCAGGAATAAAGGCCGTGGAATTTAAGACATTAAAGTCATAAATTTTAAAATTGTAATTATAGGTGTTATCCTTGTGATAAAGCGGGAAAGTCAGCGTAAAAATATTAATACCGTAGCGAATATCAATATCGGTATTGAGATAATTAATGCTGTTAGCAGTATTGTTGATTGGCAAGGTAATAAGTTTATTGTCGTAGGATTTAAGCACATTAAAGTCAATTTGGTAGATACTATTTTTATTTTTAATGGCATTATAATTCTCTTGGTGCGTTTTTTTATCAAAAGTAAAGAAATAACTTCTTAGTAGTAATTCTGAATTTCCAGTAATGTTAATAAAATATTTTTTGGGATAAAAAGTAATTAACGAGCGATAAAAGAAACCGATTTGAATAAAGTAATTTTTGTTGTAATCATCTACTCCTTTAAAATCAATTTCGGTATAAGTTTTTTCGTCCATATCAAAAGTAGCATAAAATAAACTGGCAAAGAAATTACCAAGGATTTCATAAATTTCGTCAAAGATATTTTTGTAATCATTATTGTTAATACCAAGAATGTTGTTTTTAAAATAAAGGTAAATATCGTTCCTTAATTCAGGGTCATAGCGTAGAAAACTAAATTTAACATTAAGATAATTCAATGTTCCAAAAAGGTACTTAATTAGGTAATAATCGTTAGCATTTTCAGTGTCATATTTTCAGATTTCAGTTTCACCGTGTAATAATTGTAAATAATTATTTCCAGCAATTAGAGTTTTGTTAAATGCCTTAATTTTAAGGACATTATCGTTGGTATCCTCTTGTTTCGGAATGACCATTTTAATCGTATTTGTTCCTTGCAATTGTGTACTCGTTTCAATTGCAGCGAATTTAACGGTAAATGTTCTGTCAGCAACATTATCTGTTGTTAAATCAAAAGTAGCACTATCATCTAAGTAATTGTTGTCGTTATCTTTAATTTCTGTATTATAGTCGATGCCTTCAATTGCATTATTTACGCCAGTAAGATTGTTAATTGTTTCATTAAGTCTTTTTTTAATTTTTTTGATAACTTCAATTTTGGTTGCATTTGTAGGGTCGATTATTTCTGAGTTTGGTAAAATAGTTGAAGTCTTGTGATAAAAATAGCTCTCGTCTTTAAAACCATGATTTTTAATGGTGAATTCTTTATAGTAACCTTTTTCTAAAGTGTCAATGAAATTAAATACTGGTGTTCAATAAAGATAAGAATAATTAAATTTGTCAAAATCACCGCGATGAATCATTAAATAATCAAGGTTATCAATAACATCATTGTATTTGTGGTTACCATCAAATTTAGTAGTTGTTATTGGTAAATCAATGTCGGTACTGTCTTTTTCAATTTCTATATTAAAATCATTTGTATTATTTAATCTATAATTGTTGGTACTACCATGCTCAAAAGTTAGTAATTCTGTTCCTTGTGTTTTAATTCTTATTGTTTTATTGGGTATACTAATCATTCAGGTATAAAAATTTAAACCCGGAGTATCTATTTTTGTTCCATAAGTATTTGTTATTTTTTGAAAGTCTTTTTGTTTAATTCTGTTATTTACAAGCTCTGCATTAAACTCTAAACTAAAAATTTTTACATTTTTTAAATTTGGTAATTGTTTATCTATATTTGCATTTATATTATCTTCTGTTCTTATCTCAACTTTTAAAAGGTCATGGTCTTGCCTTTCTGTTAAAAATCTTATTTTTTCTAAGTTTCTAATTTCAAAATCATAAACTTTATTATTTTGTCTTTTGTTTCTAATTAGTGAATTTACTGTTGTTTTATCATTGTTAATATTTTGGGGAATAGTAAAAATGTTATTGAAACTAATAGTTAGCACGGTAAATATTTTCATAAACATTTTTATCACTCCTTTTTAAAATATTTTATTTTTCATTGTTCTTTTTTCTTTAATTTTTTGAATAATAAAGCGGATTAATTTTTCAAATTTAATTGCAAAATATATTGCTCCGCCTCATCAAAAAACAAATATTCCTGCTAGCATAATACCACTATTGAACTTGCCAAAGAATTTAACCATCTCTTCATTCATAAAATTATTAAATTCGTCACTTGTTCCGGTTATTCATTTAGTATCGATTACTGTTAATGCACAAATTAATAAGCTTATAAAGATGAAAATGATACTTAATGATACTTTTAACCACTGCTTTTTAAAAGAATTTTTAATCCTTAATCTTAATGGCGTTTTTTCTTTTGAATTATCTTTTTTAAATAATTTGCCTAAAATTTTTTTCATTTTAGTTTTCCTTTCGTGTTTAAAAATTTTTAATTTTTCATTTTCAATAACTAGTTCTGATTTCTCATCTATATGAACACTATTTCGCTTTTCTAGTTCTAAAATTTATTTATTTTTTTCCATTATTTATGTATTTAAGAGTATTAACACTATTTTCTAATATGACATTAACAATTTTTAATTTGTCATTTTCTATTTCTAATTCTTGTTTTTTAGTTCATTTTTCCATTTTTTTATCTACCTTTAATCACAATAAATAAGGCAATCAGTACACAAGTAACGCCAAGAATGGTGAAGATTGGATGTTGTGAAAATGTCCGAGCCATTGGTTTAAATAGTTCTAAAATTGTTAAATTGCTAGTAATAAACTTTTGGAAATTCGCAAGGCCTTCGCTAATATAGTTTGTTAAAGTTTCAAAATGACTACCAGCTAATAGTCCAAGAACAGTTATTAAGATAAAAATAATAATTAGTTTAAACATCGTTAGTTACCTTGTTTTGTTTTTTTATTTCTTTGTTTTCAATTAATTTTATTTGGATTTATTGGTTTTATTTGTTTTTTAGTTTTTCCTCACGCACTTAACCGCCCTTTATTTTTAACCGCATATTGGCGTTGTTTTTCTAAATTAACTTGTTGACTACCAAATCCAAGAATAATTGCCATAAGAAATTCTACAGCCAGCGTTAAGAACAAAGGAAATATTAATTGAATATTTGTTCCTGGCACTTCTAAACTTCAAATTAAGTCAAAAACTTTATAAAGCATTTGAGCGAGAAAGTCGGCCATTTTTGCGAGATTTTCCATTTTTTATTATTCCTTTTCTTTCATTTTTCTTAAAAATTTGCTAAATTTATCCATTTTTAAATATTCTAAATCTTCTAAATCAATTGCTGTGTCAGTATAGTATTTGTCTTCATAGTCAGGATTTACTTTTGCATTTAAGTAATCTCTTAAAAAAGCTAGGTAAAAAGAATTGTAAGTGTTAAGTATTGGTAAAGGAATTTTTAGTTTAAAAAAATAAATATCAAGTTCAGGGATATCACGGTATTTAATGCGACGACCTTTTTTGCTATTTTTAGCATCAATTAAGGTGTTTCGTCAGCGTTCATATTCTTCAATGCTCGTAAAGGTACCATAGATGACTTTTAAGTAGGGCCGAAAAATATTAACGGTTTTTTTGCGAATTCCCACAATCACATTATTGGCAATATCACGAACTTTAACTCAAATATGTTTATCTCTTTGACCGCTAGCCAGAACAATATGACCAAAATGCCGTGCCAGAGCGAAATATTCTTGGATACCGGTTTCCTCGTTTTTGGTATTATTTTTTTCTCAATCAGTACCTTCTAAAAATAAGTTGGTTTCATCTCATAAAAGTAAGGTTTTGTCTGGCAATACCGGATAATCAAAATCTAATAATCCCATATGACCTAAACTTAATTTTTGGGTTTCTAGTAATGGAAATGTTGATGCGATGTGATATTTCTTCTTTTTTAGTAATTTTGATGCATATACTAGAAAAGCAGTTTTTCCAGTTCCTAATGAACCAATCACAATATTTAATGGTGAATTTTTTAAGAAATTAATAACTTTGTTAATTTGTGTTAAATTACCGATTTTAAAAAGAAAAATTAAAATACAACCTGCTAAAAATAAATAGCTTACAATATTTTTAAAATAACCGTTGTAAATATATCAAATTGCTCCGCAATGTCATAAAATTAAAAATGAGGTGCGATTCAATTCAATAAAATGGTTATTTTTTTCTATTATTCATTTGCAAAATTTCATCTTGCACCTCACTTTATTTTTTTGTTAGCGTACTGCTCCAAGTAATTTTTCAAACATTTTAAAGCAAATAAAGAATATTGCCAAAATAAATGGAAAAATGAAGATTCAGTAGTCAGCAAAGAAGTTACCGACTTGTGGCATATTAACAGCAATAATTTCTCACATTTTAGTAAACGCTGTTATAATCGCATTTCATAATTTAGTCATCGCGTCACTAGCTGTTATCTTTGTTACTGCTGGTACTTCTGTTAAGAAAGTTCCAATCATATAATCACCCCCTTTCTTTTTAAAACATTCATCATTTATATTCAAAGTTTTTCTTAAATTTGTTAAAACCACGGTTAACCTTAACACGATTGTATTTTTTCCTAATTAATTTTGAATTTCTTTGGGAATGCATCAGAATGTAACTTCTTGACATTAATTTTTTCCCTATCTAAATACTGATATGGTTTTTCAAAGGAGCATTAGAATAAATCACACCATAATCGCTGTTAAGAATCAAAAAGCAATGTTTGCTATTAAAAGTCAAAGTGGCGCTTCGTTTAATTTAATTTCTTTACCACCAGTAATGTGAGCCGGAATAGTTGTAATTTGAATAAATAAATCTCAGAAAGTTTGTTTAATTTGTTCTCAATTAAATTCTTTTAAGTTTATTGTCATTTTTTATCTCCCAAAAATCATTTTTATTGGTAAATACATAATTGAAATTAATGCGAAAAGAAAAGTAATGATAATAATTAATCCGGCAATAAACGCAACTTGTGCAGGCATTTTTTCTATCGGAATAAACAGTTTTAAGAATTCCATAATAATTTCTCAAAACATTATTTTTTATCCGCGTTATTTTCTTTTGAATTAGGAGATTTAACTCATTCCTCAAAACGAGCAATAAATACTTTTTCGTCTTTCGTGAAATTACCAGTATTATTTTTAATGGCATTTTTATATTTAATTCTAATTTTTATTTTGGCATAAATTTTATAAGCAAAATATGCTAATAGCATGATGCTGATAATAATAAATATTAATCCAATCGCAATATTCATTTTTAAACTCCTTTAAAATAGTTATAATTTATATCTTTTTTGTTGTTTTCTTTTTCGGCAATGAAGAAACTTAATAATTCTTGCCCCTTAATTAATTTGGTTTCATTTTCTTTTTGATTAATTGAAATTATTTGATATTTACTATCTTTTATTATTCCGATGCAAATCGAATTTTCATATTTTCCTTTATAAACAAATCGCTTTGGAAACCAAATGCCGATTTGTTCATTAAATCATGGAATTTTTGGTGCTTTAATAAACATTGCGTTTTGTGTTTCTTTTAAAAGATATTTCTTAGTATTTAAGAAAATGTTTTCAATGTTTTTCATAATAAATTACCTTTCTTATAGATAAACTAAGTTATATTAACTAAGTTTTAGTTAACTTAGTTTTTTAAACACTTATATATCGCAGATTTAAGTGTTTAACAAGCTTTGTTAGTAAATTTTGTTTTTTAATTAGATAAAGATTTTAATAATTTTAAACTTAGCATACCCCTATATAGAAATTTCTACACTTTAATATCCGCATCCTACCCTTGGAACTAATTTAATAGCGTGTATATTTTTAGGAAATCCACCCATTCATTTTTTTATTGCAAAACGAAACAAATTGCTATAGCTAATAGGATGTTATCTATTAACTGGTAAACTTCTTTCGGTTATGGCGACCACCCATAATTTATCGTGCTTTAATACATACCAACATTATTAATTCACTTGTATTTAATTTTCAAAGAACAAATTTTTAACACCTTATAAAATAAAAAGACAATCATTGCTGACCGCCTTAATACTTATTCAAATATTTTACTACCTAACAAAACTTTATGCGTCCTGAAATTGAAATTGAAAAAGATAGTACTAATATTGACTTGCCAACAACAACTATTAAATTTCATGGCAACCATAACTATAATGATGTTATCGAGAACCTTGATTACTTAATGATTCATCGTGGTGATTTTGATAAATTTAATTATTCTTATCTCTATTGAACGCCAATATTCAATTTCATTGACACTTTAGAAAAAGGTTATTATAAAGAATTCGCCATTAAAAATCATGGTTTTAAAAACGAAAGCTATTTTTATCACAAAACTTCTACTAGTGAAAATGAGATTAATACAAATATTTTAAAAATTAAAGCTTTTAATAAAACCTTAATAGCAGGTAATAACTATTTACAATTATTACACGGTGAAAGTGAAATCTGAAAATATAACACCGAAAATACTAACGATTATTATCTAATTAAGTATCTTTTTGGTACCTTAAATTACCTCAATGTTAGATTTAGTTTTCTACGCTATGACCCCGATTTACGAAATGACATTTACTTTTATTTTAAAAACAACATTCCTAGTATTAACAACAGCGATTACAAAAATGTTTTTGATGAAATCTATGAAATTCTTGGCAATTTCTTTGCTAGTTTATTTTATGCGACTTTTGATATGGACGAAAAAACTCATACTGAAATTGATTTTAAGGGTATAGAAAACTATAAGAAGGATTACTTTATTCAAATCGGTTTCTTTTATCGTTCATTAATTACCTTTTATCCCAAAAAATACTTAGTAAATATTATAGGAAACTCAGAATTATTACTAAGAAGTTATTTCTTTACTTTTGACAAAAAAATGCACCAAGAAAATTACAATGCTATTAACAACACCAATAGCATTTATCAAATTGATTTTAATGTCCTTAAATCTTACGACAATAAACTGATTACCTTGCCGACCAGCAAGACTGCTAACAGTATTAATTATCTCAATACCGATATTGATATTCGTTATGGTATTAATATTTTTACCTTAACCTTTCCGCTTTATCACAAAGGTAATATCTCTAATTACAATTTTAAAATTTATGATTTTAATGTCCTTAATTCCACGGCATTTATTCCTGATGGTTCCACCAATTCAGAATGGGATGACCTAATTCCGCCACCAAATTGCAAATATTCCGGACGATGAATACCAACCTTCAATGACATTGGTTGTGCTGCTGGTATTAAAATGCTAAACTGAATGCTGACAGCGTCACAAATCATTACAATTTTACGCCCGTTAGCAATTATTGCAAAAGCAACAGTTAACTTTTCAACCGCCATTTTTCCAATTTTTAAAACGGTACCGGCTTTTTACTATACTTTTCAATTTTTAATCGGTTTTGCCATTTTTCTAATGATATTAAGGATTTTCGTGTAATATATATATATATATATATATATCTATTACAATTGAAAAAATAAAGTAATAAAGGAGTTAAAATAATGAAAATTTTAAATATAATAGACTTCTTGCAAAATTAATATGATAATTATAATTTTTAAATTTAAAATAAATATAAAAGTGTTATTAAAATAATTTTTAGATTATTTTTACAAATATTTTGTCATTAAAACATAATAAAAATTATTATTTACAATAAAAAAAGACTGAAATTTTAAATTATCAAATATATTTAAACTAATAGTTGTAAATTATAAATTGAAGCTATTAAATTAAATCTTAAAGCAAATCTTTTTCTACGATTTCGATATTTTTCACTAATAATTTTAAATTTTTTAAGTATAGCAAAAACATTTTCAATAACAATTCTCATTTTTGAAATTCGCTCATTATTTTGCTTTTCTTCTTTATTTAAAGGGTTTTTCTTTGATTTTCTTTTAGGAATTAAAACATTATGATTAATTTTTTGTATGCCTTGATAACCTAAATCCACTAAAACAGTTGTTTCTGGTAAAAATTTAATTTTTGAATCTTTTAAAATTTTAAAGTCATGGTTTTTACCATAAGAAAAATCAGAACTAATAATTTTTTTACTATCTTTTTCAATTATAACTTGTGTTTTTATTGTGTGTTTTTTCTTTTTTCCTGAGTAGTGCTGTTTTTGTCTTTTTTTGGGCGTTGGATTTGGCTTTCAGTTACATCAATTATAACAGTCTTATCTTTGAAATAATCTTTTAATAGTGATTTTTGACCAGTAAGTTGTTGAAAATTAGGGTGTTTTATTAAAGTGTCTTCAATTCATTTGATATTTCTATAACAACTACTTTCACTAATATCATAACTTTTTGCAATATGAAAATAAGTTCTATATTCTCTTCAATATTCTAAAGTCATTAAAATACGATTTTCTAATGATAATTTATTGGTTCTTCCGCGACGAAATCTCTTTTTTAATTCTTCTATTTTTAAAATTTCTAGCATTTTATTAAAAGTAGTATGTTTAATACCAGTTAATCTTAAAAAATTTTTATCACTTATTTGATTATTTTTTTTAAATTTCATTTAAATTCCACCTTTTTATTAAAAACAACAATTCAATTATATTTTAAATTAATTTTGCAAGAAGTCTAATAGCTCTTTCAACATTAACAATATTACCAATAGTTGGATGTTCTGAAAAAGAAAACAAATCAGTAGAACAAAAAAATAAAAATAACGAAAACAAAATTTATAATTTTGAAATCAGAAATCTAGAAAAAATAAGATTTTTAACGGAGAGGCAAGACCACGACCTTTTAAAAGTTGAGATAACAACAGAAGATAATATAAAAGCAAATATAGATAAACAATTATCAAATTTAAAAAATATAAAAATTTTTAGTTTAGAATTTAATGCAGAGCTTGTAAATAACAGAATTAAACAAAAAGACTTTCAAAAAATAACAAATACTTATGGAACAAAAATAAATACTTCCAATTTAAATTTTTATACCTGAATGATTAATATACCCAATAAAACAATAAGAATTAAAGCACAAGGGACAGAATTACTAACTTTTGAACATGGTAATACTAACAATTATAGATTAAATAAAACAAATAATTTTGAAATTGAAATTGAAAATCCGTAATAACTAAATTTAAAAACTGTTAAACTACTACCTTTCTAAGGTGATATTTTATGGTGACAAATACCTGTGTCCTTAAACAACCAAACAATTTTTTTATTTTGTCAAAATAAAAAAGCAGTATTTAAATTTAAATACTGCTTTAGTAAAAATATTTTTAATCTTAATTTAAATTAGATAATTAACAAATATATTAAAATTAAAATTTAAACTCAGATTATTCGGGACTGTACAATTAACTGTGTCTCTAAGTAATTAACTTAAATTCACTCTGTCCTCAAATTTTATCATTAAATGTGAAATTGCACTACCCCAATTTTGAATTGGCATCGTTCATTTCTTAACCATATTTTGAAATGCTAAATAAAATATTTTAAAAACTGATGCGTCATTAGGAAAAATCTTTTTATTCTTAATGACTTTTCTTAATTGACTATTAACAGATTCAATCGCATTAGTTGTGTAAATAATTCTTCTAAATTCTTGAGGATATTCAAGAAAAATTATTAAATTATTTCAGTTATTTTTTCATGATTTAGTAATTTGTGGATACTTTTTATTTCATTTTTCTGAAAAATGATCTAAAGCAATTAACGCTATTTCTTCATTAATTGCTGTATAAATTGATTTTAAATCATTAGCTACAAGTTTGCGATCTTTGTAAGGAACAAATTTTAAACTATTGCGAATTTGATGAACAATGCATAATTGATGCTGTGTTTTTGGGAAAACAGCTTCTATTGCATCAGACATCCCAGTTAAATTATCACTACAAGCAACAAGAATATCTTGTAACCCACGATTTTTCATTTCCGTAAGATTATTAAGTCAAAATTTGGCTCCCTCATTCTCACTAATTCACATTCCTAAAATATCTTTTAAACCATCTAAATTAATTCCTAAGGCAAGATAAACTGCTTTATTTATTATTCGTTTATCTTGCTTTACTTTAACAACAATACAATCAAAATAAACAATCGGATAAATCTTCTCTAAAGGTTTAGTTTGTCACATTTTAACTTCTTCAATAACATCATCAGTTATTTGACTAATTAAACTTTCTGAAATTTCTGCTCCGTGATAGAATTCTTGCAATTGTGCTTTGATATCAGAAATTGTCATTCCTCTTGCATATAAAGAAATTACTTTTTGATCAAAGTTATCAAATCTTCTTTGTCTTTTCGGAATAATTACTGGTTCAAAAGTACTATTTCGATCTCTTGGTACATCAATTGCGATTGAACCATTTTTAGTAATAATGGTTTTTTGTTTTAATTTTGTCGAAAACTCTTGATAAAATAAAAAAAATCATCAACTTGATAATTTTAAAAGGCTTTTATGTAAAATTACTATTTTTACTTTAACTTTTTTATACATTAAAATATAATACCGCTGTTTGTTGGTTTGGAGTTAAACCCTTATGTTGGTATTTTCATTTTCAGAGATTTAAATAATTTTGAATATTAGTAAAACCTAAACCATGATAATGAATTAAGGCTTCTTTAAGACTAGATTGTAATTTACTGATTTTATTTAAGTTACGATAACTAGCTTCAGGATTAATTGTTGTTTTAGTTACACATAAAGTAGAATTTGTTTGTTTTGCTACTAAAAAATATAATTTTTGCATATCAGAAGTAATAATTGAATTTTCGTTAATTAATTCTTTGTTCATATTTTCAATAACTCATTGTTTTTGTAAACGTTTGGTGTTTGTGGATTTAACATAAATATTGTTATTATTATCAATTGCCATTTGAATACAGCATTTAGTATTAGTTGCGAATGGGTCAAGGTGAATTCTTCGTGGATCAGTTTTATATTTGAAATTTCCTTTATGGATTTCTTTAATGAATGTTTCATCGATTTGGATTTTACCAGATAATTTTTTAAATTTTAATTGGGTATTTTCTAATTGTTTTGATTTCATTAATTTTTGACGATTATATCAAGCAGTTTTTAATGTAGTTTTAATAAAACGAGAAATTGTTTTACTAGATTGTCCCAGCAATGAAATTTGAATCAATAAATTTCATTGTTCATAATTTAAATGACTTCAATAAATAAAATGATTACGAAAAGCGTCAAAACTTGCACGACAATTTTTACATAAATATTTTTGTTTTCCTTCTGAATTATGTCCATTTTTAACGCAATGGTAAGATTCACATTTAGGGCATTTAATACCGTGCGCTCTAAATTTTTGATCAATTTCATTTAAACGTTTTTGTTTTTTTATTAATTCTGCTTGTTGTTTGATTTTTTCATAAAATTCTAAAAATTGATCATCTGTTAAAGTATTTACTAGTTCTTGAATTATTTTTTCCATAATTATTATCCACCTCTATCATATTAAAATATACCTAAAATTAAGTATATTCAATAAATATCAAGAGTTTTCGACAAAATTAAAAGTTTTTTGTGTGTTGCCATTTCTTTTATTATGATTCTCATCAGTTTCAAGATAATCTTTAATTTCCGTATTTAACATTCGTTCAGTTAATTTTTTGGTAAATTCCTGAAAAATAGTATTGCCTTTAAATAAATCTTGTGGATTATCAATATTTTCTAAAAAATAATCAACAACTTTATCAATTGCGTCAGGTTCTTTTTTTATTTTTTTTTGTCATTTTCTGTTCTCCTTCTTTTAAGTATAATTCAGAATGAATTATCGAGACACAGAATTTTGGACAGGCTCGATTATTCTTTATAAATACATATAAGAAATATCTTGCTCTTTTAATTAATAATGTTAAGTTTTATTCTATCCCTAGTCAATCACCTTCAGTGTTGGGGTCGCGTTTAGTTTTCTTAGGTATTGCTTTGAAGAAGTAAAACAATCAGCTAATTATATTATTTAATTACTAAACTAACCCTACCTTTCTTGTTATTGTCATTTTTATTCTTTTTTATTTTATCATATTATTGAATTTTTACACAATAAAGTAAAGTTAGAATTGCCATTGAACATGTTTTTGCTAGATTAAAAAGATTTAAAATACTAGTTTATCGTTATCGCAATAAGATTAGAAGATTTGGATTACGATTTAACTTAATTTCAGGAATATATAATTTTGAATTAAGCTAGTTATAGTTATGTACCAAGTCTAATGTAATACATTTAATTTGTTTAAATTTGCCATTCTTAAATGTAATAGGTTATTTAAATTCTTATGATTATATATTTTTGCCCCGTATCCTAATTGTTGTTTTACCAAATGTGATACATCACTTTCAATGCTACAGCCGATATTTCATTCTAAATTTTGATTATGAATACCATGCTTATTATTACTGAAATAATTACTCGCTTTCCTTAAATTTGTTTTAATATCTTTATTTAATTCATTTTTAGCAATATTACGAATGGTTTTGATTAATTCTTGATGATTTCCATCTTTATATAATTTAATTCAACTATTTAGTGTTACTTTGCGATTTTCAAAAACAATATTAAATGCAGTTTGTTTTAATTTTTTAATAGCATGATAACCATCTAAAATATATCTAACATTACCAAAACTATTGGCAATTTCTCTAATTCAAGTATCACCATCGCCACAAACAATTATTTTGTCATAATTAATATTCACATAATGTTTTTGTAATTCTTTAATTAATAAATCACGATAATCCATCGTATTTATTCGTTTACCAACTTTTAACATTAGAAAATGACCTCGTTTGTTTTCTAATTCTCTACGAGCATTTTTGTAATTTTTTTCTTTATGTCCGGTATGAAAAGTAACTAAACGAATTCTTTGGTCTTGTTTAACTTTATGGTCTAATGTCGCTAAAAATGTCTCATCTAGTTGAATATATAAATCCTTATTTTTAACATCAATTCTAGTTTTAGTTTCTTTTTCTGCTAGTTGAAAATATTCGGCAATATCATATTTATTTAAAATATTTGAAATACTACCTTTTGAAATATAACAATGATTTAGAGCATCTAAAACATCGCGATATCGTTTACCATCGCCCAAAAGATTTAAAACTTTAAATTGGACATCAAAATAAATGCGTTGTTTGGGCAATAAACCAATTTCTTTATCTAACAAACATACATATTCGAATTTACCTGATTTTTGATTTCAATATTTATATCGGCGTCGTTTAAAAGTAACATCACCAAAAATTGTAATAATTGTTCTTAAAGCAAAATGAACTACTTTATAACCTTGTTTTAACCGATAATGATATTTATATAAGTATTCATCTAATTTTTCATATTCATTAGCTAGTTGTTCGCATTTATTGGTGTACATATTTTTGTGAGTTGTAAATAAACTAAATCAATGTTTATTTTCTAAGGTTTTTACACTATTAATTTCTAACATAATAAATTACCTTTCTTGATAGTAACTTTAACAAATTTTAGTATTCAATAAACTAAAAAAATTTTTTAATTTTGTCGAAAACTCTTGATAAAATAAAAAAAATCATCAACTTGATAATTTTAAAAGGCTTTTATGTAAAATTACTATTTTTACTTTAACTTTTTTATACATTAAAATATAATACCGCTGTTTGTTGGTTTGGAGTTAAACCCTTATGTTGGTATTTTCATTTTCAGAGATTTAAATAATTTTGAATATTAGTAAAACCTAAACCATGATAATGAATTAAGGCGGACGCATAAAGTTTTCTTAGGTGGGAAAATATTTGAATAAGTATTAAGGCAGTCAGCAATGATTGTCTTTTTATTTTATAAGGTGTTAAAAGTTTGTTCTTTGAAAATTAAATACAAGTGAATTAATAATGTTGGTATGTATTAAAGCACGATAAATTGTGGGTGGTCGCCATAACCAAAAGAAGTTTACCAGTTAATAGATAACATCCTATTAGCTATAGCAATTTGTTTCGTTTTGCAATAAAAAAATGAATGGGTGGATTTCCTAAAAATATACACGCTATTAAATTAGTTCCAAGGGTAGGATGCGGATGTTAAAGTGTAGAAATTTCTATATAGGGTATGCTAAGTTTAAAATTATTAAAATCTTTATCTAATTAAAAAACAAAATTTAATAACAAAGCTTGTTAAACACTTAAATCTGCGATATATAAGTGTTTAAAAAACTAAGTTAACTAACTTAGTTAATATAAAACTTAGTTTATCTATAAGAAAGGTAATTTATTATGAAAAACATTGAAAACATTTTCTTAAATACTAAAAAATATCTCTTAAAAGAAACGCAAAACGCAATGCTTATTAAAGCACCAAAAATTCCGTGATTTAATGAACAAATCGGTATTTGGTTTTCAAAACGATTTGTTTATAAAGGGAAATACGAAAATTCAATTTGCATTGGAATAATAAAAGATAGTAAATATCAAATAATTTCAATTAATCAAAAAGAAAATGAAACCAAATTAATTAAGGGACAAGAATTATTAGGTTTCTTCATTGCTGAAAAAGAAAACAACAAAAAAGATACCAATTATAACTATTTTAAAGGAGTTTAAAAATGAATATTGCGATTGGAATAATATTTATTATCATTTGCATAATGCTATTGGCATATTTTGCTTATAAAATTTATGCAAAAATAAAAATGCGAATTAAATATAAAAATGCCATTAAAAATAATACTGGTAATTTTACAAAAGAAGAAAAAGTATTTATTGCTCGCTTTGAAGAATGAGTTAAAACTCCCAATTCAAAAGAAAATAACGAGAATAAAAAATAATGTTTTGAGAAATTATTATGGAGTTCTTAAAACTGTTTATTCCGATAGAAAAAATGCCTGCACAAGTTACATTTATTGCCGGATTAATTATTATCATTACTTTTCTTTTCGCGTTAATTTCAATTATGTATTTACCAATAAAAATGATTTTTGGGAGATAAAAAATGACAGTAAATTTAAAAGAATTTAATTGAGAACAAATTAAACAAACATTCTGAGATTTATTTATTCAAATTACAACTATTCCGGCTCACATTACTGGGGGTAAAGAAATTAAATTAACCGAAGCACCACTTTGACTTTTAATAGCAAACATTGCTTTTTGATTCTTAACAGCGATTATGGTGTGATTTATTCTAATGCTACTTTGAAAAACCATATCAGTATTTAGATAGAGATAAAATTAATGTCAAGAAGTTACATTGTGATGCATTCCCAAAGAAATTCAAAATTAATTAGAAAAAAATACAATCGTGTTAAGGTTAATCGTGGTTTTAACAAATTTAAAAAAACTTTGAATATAAATGATGAATGTTTTAAAAAGAAAGGGGGTGATTATATGATTGGAACTTTCTTAACAGAAGCACCAGCAGTAACAAAGATAACAGCTAGTGACGCGATGACTAAATTATGAAATGCGATTATAACAGCGTTTACTAAAATGTGAGAAATTATTGCTGTTAATATGCCACAAGTCGGTAACTTCTTTGCTGACTACTGAATATTCATTTTTCCATTTATTTTGGCAGTATTCTTTATTTGCTTTAAAATGTTTGAAAAATTACTTGGAGCAGTACGCTAACAAAAAAATAAAGTGAGGTGCAAGATGAAATTTTGCAAATGAATAATAGAAAAAAATAACCATTTTATTGAATTAAATCGCACCTCATTTTTAATTTTATGACATTGAGGAGCAATTTGATATATTTACAACGGTTATTTTAAAAACATTGTAAGTTATTTATTTTTAGCAGGTTGTATTTTAATTTTTCTTTTTAAAATCGGTAATTTAACACAAATTAACAAAGTTATTAACTTCTTAAAAAACTCACCATTAAATATTGTGATTGGTTCATTAGGAACTGGAAAAACCGCTTTTCTAGTATACGCATCAAAATTATTAAAAAAGAAAAAATATCATATCGCATCAACATTTCCATTACTAGAAACCCAAAAATTAAGTTTAGGGCATATGGGTTTGTTAGACTTTGATTATCCAGTATTGCCAGACAAAACCTTACTTTTGTGAGATGAAACCAACTTATTTTTAGAAGGAACTGATTGAGAAAAAAATAATACCAAAAACGAAGAAACCGGTATTCAAGAATATTTCGCTCTGGCACGCCATTTTGGTCATATTGTGCTTGCTAGTGGTCAAAGAGATAAACATATTTGAGTTAAAGTTCGTGATATTGCTAATAATGTGATTGTGGGAATTCGTAAAAAACCTGTTAATATTTTTCGTCCCTACTTAAAAGTCATCTATGGTACCTTTACGAGCATTGAAGAATATGAACGCTGACGAAACACCTTAATTGATGCTAAAAATAGTAAAAAGGGTCGTCGCATTAAATACCGTGATATCCCTGAACTTGATATTTATTTTTTTAAATTAAAAATTCCTCTACCAATATTAAACACTTACAATTCTTTTTACTTAGCGTTTTTAAGAGATTATTTAAATTCAAAAGTAAATCCTGACTATGAAGACAAATGCTATACTGACACAGCAATTGATTTAGAAGACTTAGAATATTTAAAAATGGATAAATTTAGCAAATTTTTAAGAAAAATGAAAGAAAAATAACGGTTAACCCCGTTTTTAGTAGCGACAATTATTATTTAGACATTAATTAAATTAAGTTTTATTTAATATTTTTGTTTCATTATCAGTGCAATTCCAACAACAATCATAATTCAGAAAAAAATTGCCATTGGTATAAAACCAAATAAAAACTCAAATATATTATATACAAGAGTTCAAGCACCTTCTAAAAATTTTAAAAAAGCTTCTTCGGCGGTTAGACTATTTATCATATTTCACCTCTTTTCTAATATTGTCGCTACTAAAAACGCAATCAACCACAACATTATTTTACTCTATATACTTGGTACATAACCCTCAATTTTATTTACTATTTTGATAATATTATTTTCTGGGTGAAGTACAAATGTTAGATAAATACAAAAATGAAAATGAATTTTATGGTTTAGTAAACATAAAATGCTATAGTTATGTACCAAGTCTTATGAAAGGAACAATAAAAAATGGAAAATCTTGCAAAAATGGCGGACTTTCTCGCTCAAATGCTTTATAAAGTTTTTGATTTAATTTGAAGTCTTGAAGTACCGGGAACAAATATTCAACTAATATTTCCTTTATTCTTAACGCTGGCTGTAGAATTTCTTATGGCAATTATTCTCGGTTTTAGCAGTCAACAAGTTAATTTAGAAAAGCAACGCCGATATGCCGTTAAAAATAGTGGTCGCTTAAGTGCATGAGGAAAAGTTAAAAAACAAATACAACCAATAAATCCAAATAAAACCAATAAAAACAAATCAAGGTAACTAACAATGTTTAAACTAATTATTATTTTTATCTTAATAACTGTTCTTGGATTATTAGCTGGTAGTCATTTTGAAACTTTAACGAACTATATTAGCGAGGGTCTTGCCAATTTTAAAAAGTTTATTACTAGCAATTTAACAATTTTAGAACTATTTAAACCAATGGCACGAACATTTTCGCAACATCCAATTTTTACCATTCTTGGTGTTACTTGTGTACTTATTGCCTTATTTATTGTAATTAAAGGACAATAAAAAATATGAAAGGAGAATTAAAATGAAAAAAATTTTAGTAAAATTATTTAAAAAAGATAATTCAAAAGAAAAAATGTCATTAAAATTAAGAATTAAAAATTCTTTTAAAAAGCAGTGGTTAAAAATAGTATTAAGTATCATTTTCGTTTTTATAAGCTTATTAATTTGTACATTAACAGCAATCGATACTAAATGAGTAACTGGAACAAGTAACGAATTTAATGATTTTATGAATAAACAGATGGTTGATTTCTTTGGCAAGTTCAATAGTGGTATTATGCTCGCGGGAATATTTGTTTTTTGATGAGGCGGAGCAATATATTTTGCAATTAAATTTGAAAAATTAATCCGCTTTATTATTAAAAAAATTAAAGCAAAAAGAATCTTGAAAAATGAAATCAAACAAACTCATTAATTCTTTAAAAAAATATTGATGGAGAATTTTATCTTACATTTTTATGATTACTATCTTTTTCATTTCATTTTTAAAATTGGAAATTAATGATTTGAAATTATTATATGAAAAATTTGAAGCATTAATTTCACTTATGATACTAGGATATTTAGATATATGCATTACAATAGCGGTAATTATAAATTGTGGTGTTGAGTGACTTATTAAAAAAATCAAAACTAAAAAAACAACAAAAAATAAAATATTTTAAAAAGGAGTGATAAAAATGTTTATGAAAATATTTACCGTGTTAATTATTAGTTTCAATAACATTTTTACCATTCCGCAAAACATTATTAATAATGATAAAACAACAATACAACTAATTAGAACTAAAAGACAAAATGATAAAATTTATAATTTTGAAATTGAAAACTTAGAAAAAGTATATTTTCATCTTTTAAAAGATAAAAATAGAGTTGGAGAGATTAACATGTATCAAAAAGACAATATCAATCTAAATAAAAAATTACCAGAATTAAAAAATTTAAACAAACTTATTTTCCTATTTACAAAAGAATTTTACAATAATCAAGATAAACAAGATAAAATTACAAAATTAATAACTACATATGGGCAAAAAATAACTGACCTTAACGGTCCTAATATAAAGCCACATGAGCTTTGAATAATTAATAAAAAAATAACAATCAAAGTACAAAGTACAAAGTTAGAAACTTGAGACAATAGCGATAATACAATAGATTATACATTAAGAAATACAAGTAACTTTGAAATTGAAATTGAAAAAGATAGTACCGACATTGAATTACCAACAGCAACTATTAGCTTTGACGGTAATCATAAATATAACGATGTTATTGATAATCTTGACTATTTAATGATTCATCGTGGTGATTTTGATAAATTTAATTATTCTTATCTCTATTGAACACCAATATTTAATTTTGTTGACACCCTAGAAAAAGGTTATTACAAAGAATTTACGATTAAAAATTATGGTTTTAAAAGCGAAAGCTATTTTTATCACAAAAGTTCTACTAGTGAAGATAAAATAAATGAAAATGTTTTAAAAATT
The DNA here is from genome assembly GCF_964031115.1 of Spiroplasma endosymbiont of Clivina fossor. GTDB lineage: Bacteria > Bacillota_I > Bacilli_A > Mycoplasmatales > Nriv7 > Nriv7. The sequence continues at coordinate 488,575 of NZ_OZ035006.1, read as the reverse complement.
AAAGCTTTTAATAAAACCTTAATTGCAAGTAATAACTATTTACAATTATTACACGATGAAAAGGAAATCTGAAAATATGACACCGAAAAAACTAACGATTACTATCTAATTAAGTACCTTTTTGGAACCTTAAATTATCTTAATGTTAAATTTAGTTTTTTAAGATACGACCCTGAATTAAAAAATGACATTTACCTTTATTTTAAAAACAACATTCCTAGTATTAACAATAACGATTACAAAAATGTTTTTGATGAAATCTATGAAATTCTTGGCAATTTCTTTGCTAGTTTATTTTATGCGACTTTTGATATGGACGAAAAAACTTATACCGAAATTGATTTTAAGGGAGTAGATAATTACAACAAAGATTACTTTATTCAAATCGGTTTCTTTTATCGCTCGTTAATTACTTTTTATCCCAAAAAATACTTAATCAATGTTACTGGTAATTCAGAATTATTACTAAGAAGTTATTTTTTTACTTTTGATAAAAAAACGCACCAAGAAAATTATAATGCGATTAAAAATAATAACAGTATCTATCAAATTGAATTTAATGTCCTTAAATCTTATGATAACAAACTCATTACTTTACCAACTAACAAGATTGCTAATAGTATTAATTATCTTAACACCGACATCGATATTCGCTATGGTATTAATATTTTTACCTTAACTTTTCCTTTGTACCATAAAAAAATATCCGCTAATTACAATTTTAAAATTTATGACTTTAATGTCCTTAATTCCACAGCGTTTATACCTGATGGTTCAACTAATTCGGAATGAGATGACATAATCCCGCCAGCAAATTGTAAATATTCTGGACGATGAATCCCTACTTTTAATGACATTGGCTGTGCCATTCAAAATGCTGGTATAAAAATGCTAAACTGAATGCTGACGGCGTCACAAATCATTACAATTTTACGCCCGTTAGCGATTATTGCCAAAGCAACAGTTAACTTTTCAACTGCCATTTTTCCGATTTTTAAAACAGTGCCGGCCTTTTACTATACCTTTCAATTTTTAATCGGTTTTGCCGTTTTTCTAATGATTTTACGAATTTTTGTATAATATATATATATATATATATATTGAAAAAATAAAGGAGTTAAAATAATGAAAATTTTAAATACAATAGCTCTTTCCACATTAACAATATTACCAATAGTTAGCTGTTCTAAAAAAGCAAATGAACCAGTAGAACAAAAAAATGAAGATAACAATAAAAAAGATAAAATTTATAATTTTAAAATCGAAAACTTAGAAAAAGTATATTTTCATCTTTTAAGAGATAAAAATAGAGTTGGAGAGATTAACATGTATCAAAAAGACAATATCGATCTAAATGAAAAATTACCAGAATTAAAAAATTTAAACAAACTTATTTTCCTATTTACAAAAGAATTTTACAATAATCAAGATAAACAAGATAAAATTACAAAATTAATAACTACATATGGGCAAAAAATAACTGACCCTAACGGTCCTAATATAAAGCCACATGAGCTTTGAATAATTAATAAAAAAATAACAATCAAAGTACAAAGTACAAAGTTAGAAACTTGAGACAATAGCGATAATACAATAGATTATACATTAAGAAATACAAGTAACTTTGAAATTAAAATTGAAAATCCGTAATAACTAAATTTAAAAAGGGACTGTACAATTAACTGTGTCTCTAAGTAATTAACTTAAATTCACTCTGTCCTCAAATTTTATCATTAAATGTGAAATTGCACTACCCCAATTTTGAATTGGCATCGTTCATTTCTTAACCATATTTTGAAATGCTAAATAAAATATTTTAAAAACTGATGCGTCATTAGGAAAAATCTTTTTATTCTTAATGACTTTTCTTAATTGACTATTAACAGATTCAATCGCATTAGTTGTGTAAATAATTCTTCTAAATTCCTGAGGATATTCAAGAAAAATTATTAAATTATTTCAGTTATTTTTTCATGATTTAGTAATTTGTGGATACTTTTTATTTCATTTTTCTGAAAAATGATCTAAAGCAATTAACGCTATTTCTTCATTAATTGCTGTATAAATTGATTTTAAATCATTAGCTACAAGTTTGCGATCTTTGTAAGGAACAAATTTTAAACTATTGCGAATTTGATGAACAATGCATAATTGATGCTGTGTTTTTGGGAAAACAGCTTCTATTGCATCAGACATCCCAGTTAAATTATCACTACAAGCAACAAGAATATCTTGTAACCCACGATTTTTCATTTCCGTAAGATTATTAAGTCAAAATTTGGCTCCCTCATTCTCACTAATTCACATTCCTAAAATATCTTTTAAACCATCTAAATTAATTCCTAAGACAAGATAAACTGCTTTATTTATTATTCGTTTATCTTGCTTTACTTTAACAACAATACAATCAAAATAAACAATCGGATAAATCTTCTCTAAAGGTTTAGTTTGTCACATTTTAACTTCTTCAATAACATCATCAGTTATTTGACTAATTAAACTTTCTGAAATTTCTGCTCCGTGATAGAATTCTTGCAATTGTGCTTTGATATCAGAAATTGTCATTCCTCTTGCATATAAAGAAATTACTTTTTGATCAAAGTTATCAAATCTTCTTTGTCTTTTTGGAATAATTACTGGTTCAAAAGTACTATTTCGATCTCTTGGTACATCAATTGCGATTGAACCATTTTTAGTAATAATGGTTTTTTGTGTGTTGCCATTTCTTTTATTATGATTCTCATCAGTTTCAAGATAATCTTTAATTTCCGTATTTAACATTCGTTCAGTTAATTTTTTGGTAAATTCCTGAAAAATAGTATTGCCTTTAAATAAATCTTGTGGATTATCAATATTTTCTAAAAAATAATCAACAACTTTATCAATTGCGTCAGGTTCTTTTTTTATTTTTTTTGTCATTTTCTGTTCTCCTTCTTTTAAGTATAATTCAGAATGAATTATCGAGACACAGAATTTTGGACAGGCTCTTTAAAAACTGTTAAAATCACTACCCCAAAATGTAGCTTTCTATGACGATAATGCTCTTAAACAACTTTTTCATTTTTTCTATTTTGACAAAATAAAAACCAGTAATTTAATTAAATTACTGGTTTGAATATTTTTCTTATTTTATCACAAGAGATTAAATTGTTGTGCTTGTTTCAATTAAAGTTATTGTTCTAAATAGCTAATATCGTTTTTATAAAACCTTATACTATAGTAGTAACTGTATTTGTTCTTACTGGCCCTTCTCTCTCTGATGAAAAAAATGCTTCACCGTTAAATGTTATTTTATCATTGTTTTTATCTATAGTAATTTCATTGGGTAATAAACTATATTTTTGTAAAATTTGCATTACTTCTGTAATTGATAATGTAACTATTTGTTCTTTATTGTTATCATCAATTATTTTGGCAGTAATATTTCCTGTAATTTTTTGTTTTAAATTTAATATAACTTTAGATGTAATTATTCTTACTGGATAAGTAATTTTTAATTTTTCATTGGGATTAAGTTCAAATTTATCAGCGGGTTCCTTAAAAATACTTAAAATCATTTCTTGTTCTTGTTTATTTGTGTTTGATAAATAAAATTCATTTGATAATACATTAATGATTTCAGAATTTTTATTATTTATATTTGTAAAATCTGTTAATTTCATTTCATCATCAGAATTTATGTTTCAACCATTTAATTTATTTTCTTGTTTTGTTTTAGTTAATCCTGTTGTAATTTGAAATACTAATTTTGATTTTGAATTATATTCACAAGCGGGTACATTAAATGATCTTGTATTTGGAGTTTTATTGATAATTTCTCTATCAGAACATACATTTTTAGGAACATTAGATCATAAAAATGAATTTTCTTGTTTTGTTATTTCAGTATTTGAAAAATTTAAATTATTACTATTAACATTACTTATTTCTTTAAATATTAAATTTGGATTTTCATCTCGAAACTTAAAAAATACTGATCTTTTAATTAATTCGTTTAAATTAATATCATTAATTTCACCTTTATTTTTAATTTTGTAATTAACAGTAAGTTCACCAAAATATTTACTATTATTTTTTTCTTTTATTATCGCTGGATTATTTGTTTTATTAACTATTTCTAATAATGAAATATCTAAATCAGGATTTAAATAATTTAATTCATTTAAAATTGCATTATCAGAATTATCATTAATTTGTCCCAAATTTGAATTTAAATTATACTCACTATATTCATATACATTATTATCAAATGAACCAAAATATATCTTATTATTTAACACCACTCCAGAAGATTGGACTCTTCCTTCTGTTTTGATAATAATTTTTTGTTGTTCTGTTACTGGATCATATTCATATATATTTTGATCTGCTGAACCAATATATAATTTATTATTGAAAACTAAACCAGGAGAACCAACTCATAAATTTGTAACAATAACAATTTTTTGCTTTCTTGTAATTGGATCGTATTCATAAACATTATGATCTTCTGAACCAAAATATATTTTATTGTTTAATACAGCGCCGGAAGATCAAATTCCTCCGTTTGTTCTAATAACAATTTTTTGTTGTCCTGTGGCAGGATCATATTCATAAACATTTTGATCTGTTGAACCAAAATAAACCTTATTATTTAACACCACCCCAGAAGATTGGACTACTCCTTTTGTTTTGATAATAATTTTTTGTTCTTTGATTACAGGATCATATTCATAAACATTATTATCAAACGAACCAAAATAAACCTTATTATTTAAAATAACGCCACTAGCAAAAATTTCGCCCTTTGTTGTAATGACAATTTTTTGTTGTCCTGTGGCAGGATCATATTCATAAACATTTTGATCTGTTGAACCAAAATAAACCTTATTATTTAACACCACCCCAGAAGATCTTATTCAAGAATTTGCTGTAATGACAATTTTTTGTTGTTCTGTGGCGGGGTCATATTCATAAACATTATAATCATCTGAACCAAAATATAGTTTTTTATTTAACACCACCCCAGAAGTTCAAACTTCACCTTTTGTAATAATAATAATTTTTTGTTCTTTGGTTACGGGATCATATTCATAAACATTATGATCTTTTGAACTAAAATATACTTTGTTGTTTAAAACAAGTCCATTAGCAAAAATTTCACCTTTTGTTGTAATTACAATCTTTGTTCTATTTATTTTATTATTTTCATTATTACTTCGTTTTTGTCTTTTATAATTTATGTTTTTTAATTTAGTTTGTTGCTCTTGTTTTTCATAAGGACTATTGGCAACGATTCCCGCCATTCCACTACTTGCTATTGTTATTGTACTTAATAAACTAAGTAATTTTTTCATATTAATCAAATCCTTTTCATGAATTTTTGCTAATTAATAAATTTTTATAGTAATCACTCAACCCCTTCTTAAATTTATAAAGTTTAATTAATACAAATTAATTATAAATGATTAAATAATAATTTCTATCATTTTTCAAGGTTGTTGAATACTAATTCTAGAAAAAAAATTATTATTAAAACAGAAAAATAAACTAACGAAGTTTAACTTCATTAAAATTACTACCAAAGAAAGGTGATTTTTTATGTTAAAAATTAATAATAATGTAAAAACCTTAGAAAACAAGCATTGATTCAGTTTATTCGCAACCCATAAAAATATGTACACTAACAAATGCGAACAATTAGCCAACGAATATGAAAAATTAGATGAATATTTATATAAATATCATTATCGCTTAAAACAAGGTTATAAAGTAGTTCATTTTGCTTGAAGAACAATTATTACAATTTTTGGTGATGTTACTTTTAAACGACGCCGATATAAATATTGAAATCAAAAATCAGGTAAATTTGAATATGTATGTTTACTAGATAAAGAAATTGGTTTATTGCCCAAACAACGCATTTATTTTGATGTCCAATTTAAAGTTTTAAGTCTTTTAGGTGATGGCAAACGCTATCGCGATGTTTTAGATGCTCTAAATCATTGTTATATTTCAAAAGCTAGTATTTCAAGTATTTTAAATAAATATGATATTGCTGAATATTTTCAACTAGCAGAAAAAGAAACTAAAACTAGAATTGATGTCAAAAATAAGGATTTATATATTCAACTAGATGAGACATTTTTAGCAACATTAGACCATAAAGTTAAACAAGACCAAAGAATTCGTTTAGTTACTTTTCATACCGGACATAAAGAAAAAAATTACAAACATGCTCGTAGAGAATTAGAAAACAAACGAGGTCATTTTCTAATGTTAAAAGTTGGTAAACGAATAAATACGATGAATTATCGTGATTTATTAATTAAGGAATTACAAAAATATTATGTAAATATTAATTATGACAAAATAATTGTTTGTGGCGATGGTGATACTTGAATTAGAGAAATTGCCAATAGTTTTGGTAATGTTAGATATATTTTAGATGGTTATCATGCTATTAAAAAATTAAAACAAACTGCATTTAATATTATTTTTGAAAATCGCAAAGTAGCACTAAATAGTTGAATTAAATTATATAAGGATGGAAATCATCAAGAATTAATCAAAAACATTCGTAATGTTGCTAAAAATGAATTAAATAAAGATATTAAAACAAAGTTAAGGAAGGCGAGTAATTATTTCAGTAATAATAATCATGGCATTCATCATCAAAATTTAGAATGAAATATCGGTTGTAGCATCGAAAGTGATATATCGCATTTAGTAAAACAACAATTAGGATACGGGGCAAAAATATATAATCATAAGAATTTAAATAACTTATTACATTTAAGAATGGCAAATTTAAACAAATTAAATGTATTACATTACATTAATGAAAATATTAATTCAGAAATAGAAATCAGAAAAGAAATATATAAAAATTCATTATGAAATAAATATAATAATAAAAATGACGATAGTTGAATTAATTATAAAGGTAATGCTGTAACAAATAAATATAATAGATTTAAGTAAGTAAAAATATTAGTTAAAATTAAAAAAAAATTTAATAAAATTAATAATTTTTTATTGTGTAAAAATTCAATAATATGATAAAATGGTAACGAATAAAAATGACAATAACAAGAAAGGCAGGCTTAGTTTAGTAATTAAATAATATAATTAGCTGATTGTTTTACTTTTTCAAAGTAATACCTAAGAAAACTAAACGCGACCTAATCTCTATTTTGTTTATTAATCAATTATAAACTTTGATATAATATTATTCAAAAAAAGAAATTTTCTTAAAAACTATATTACAATATTTATTAAGTAGTAAAAAAAATTGGGGACTGTACAATTAACTGTGTCTCTAAGTAATTAACTTAAATTCACTCTGTCCTCAAATTTTATCATTAAATGTGAAATTGCACTACCCCAATTTTGAATTGGCATCGTTCATTTCTTAACCATATTTTGAAATGCTAAATAAAATATTTTTCTAATTTTAAAGATAAGTATTGACAGGGTAAAAAACCCTTATTAAATATAGGGATTTGTAAAAACACGGTTTTACTAAAAACCCAGCAAAATCAAGGTTTTATTGAAATATCAATACTTATCTATAAAATTAAAGAAAAAAGAACCTGATGCAATTGATAAAGTTGTTGATTATTTTTTAGAAAATATTGATAATCCACAAGATTTATTTAAAGGCAATACTATTTTTCAGGAATTTACCAAAAAATTAACTGAACGAATGTTAAATACGGAAATTAAAGATCATCTTGAAACTGATGAGAATCATAATAAAAGAAATGGCAACACACAAAAAACCATTATTACTAAAAATGGTTCAATCGCAATTGATGTACCAAGAGATCGAAATAGTACTTTTGAACCAGTAATTATTCCGAAAAGACAAAGAAGATTTGATAACTTTGATCAAAAAGTAATTTCTTTATATGCAAGAGGAATGACAATTTCTGATATCAAAGCACAATTGCAAGAATTCTATCACGGAGCAGAAATTTCAGAAAGTTTAATTAGTCAAATAACTGATGATGTTATTGAAGAAGTTAAAATGTGACAAACTAAACCTTTAGAGAAGATTTATCCGATTGTTTATTTTGATTGTATTGTTGTTAAAGTAAAGCAAGATAAACGAATAATAAATAAAGCAGTTTATCTTGCCTTAGGAATTAATTTAGATGGTTTAAAAGATATTTTAGGAATGTGAATTAGCGAGAATGAGGGAGCCAAATTTTGACTTAATAATCTTACGGAAATGAAAAATCGTGGCTTACAAGATATTCTTGTTGCTTGTAGGGATAATTTAACTGGAATGTCTGATGCAATAGAAGCTGTGTTCCCAAAAACACAGCACCAATTATGCATCGTTCATCAAATTCGTAATAGTTTAAAATTTGTCCCTTACAAAGAACGCAAACTTGTAGCTAATGATTTAAAATCAATTTATACAGCAATTAATGAAGAAATAGCGCTAGTTGCTTTAGATCATTTTTCAGAAAAATGAAATAAAAAGTATCCACAAATTACTAAATCATGAAAAAATAACTGAAATAATTTTTTAATTTTGTCGAAAACTCTTGATATTTATTAGACTTCTTGCAAAATTAATATGATAATTATAATTTTTAAATTTAAAATAAATATAAAAGTGTTATTAAAATAATTTTTAGATTATTTTTACAAATATTTTGTCATTAAAACATAATAAAAATTATTATTTACAATAAAAAAAGACTGAAATTTTAAATTATCAAATATATTTAAACTAATAGTTGTAAATTATAAATTGAAGCTATTAAATTAAATCTTAAAGCAAATCTTTTTCTACGATTTCGATATTTTTCACTAATAATTTTAAATTTTTTAAGTATAGCAAAAACATTTTCAATAACAATTCTCATTTTTGAAATTCGCTCATTATTTTGCTTTTCTTCTTTATTTAAAGGGTTTTTCTTTGATTTTCTTTTAGGAATTAAAACATTATGATTAATTTTTTGTATGCCTTGATAACCTAAATCCACTAAAACAGTTGTTTCTGGTAAAAATTTAATTTTTGAATCTTTTAAAATTTTAAAGTCATGGTTTTTACCATAAGAAAAATCAGAACTAATAATTTTTTTACTATCTTTTTCAATTATAACTTGTGTTTTTATTGTGTGTTTTTTCTTTTTTCCTGAGTAGTGCTGTTTTTGTCTTTTTTTGGGCGTTGGATTTGGCTTTCAGTTACATCAATTATAACAGTCTTATCTTTGAAATAATCTTTTAATAGTGATTTTTGACCAGTAAGTTGTTGAAAATTAGGGTGTTTTATTAAAGTGTCTTCAATTCATTTGATATTTCTATAACAACTACTTTCACTAATATCATAACTTTTTGCAATATGAAAATAAGTTCTATATTCTCTTCAATATTCTAAAGTCATTAAAATACGATTTTCTAATGATAATTTATTGGTTCTTCCGCGACGAAATCTCTTTTTTAATTCTTCTATTTTTAAAATTTCTAGCATTTTATTAAAAGTAGTATGTTTAATACCAGTTAATCTTAAAAAATTTTTATCACTTATTTGATTATTTTTTTTAAATTTCATTTAAATTCCACCTTTTTATTTAAAAACAACAATTCAATTATATTTTAAATTAATTTTGCAAGAAGTCTATTGAATATACTTAATTTTAGGTATATTTTTAATATGATAGAGGTGGATAATAATTATGGAAAAAATAATTCAAGAACTAGTAAATACTTTAACAGATGATCAATTTTTAGAATTTTATGAAAAAGTCAAACAACAAGCAGAATTAATAAAAAAACAAAAACGTTTAAATGAAATTGATCAAAAATTTAGAGCGCAAGGTATTAAATGCCCTAAATGTGAATCTTACCATTGCGTTAAAAATGGACATAATTCAGAAGGAAAACAAAAATATTTATGTAAAAATTGCCGTGCAAGTTTTGACGCTTTTCGTAATCATTTTATTTATTGAAGTCATTTAAATTATGAACAATGAAATTTATTGATTCAAATTTCATTGCTGGGGCAATCTAGTAAAACAATTTCTCGTTTTATTAAAACTACATTAAAAACTGCTTGATATAATCGTCAAAAATTAATGAAATCAAAACAATTAGAAAATACCCAATTAAAATTTAAAAAATTATCTGGTAAAATCCAAATCGATGAAACATTTATTAAAGAAATCCATAAAGGAAATTTCAAATATAAAACTGATCCACGAAGAATTCACCTTGACCCATTCGCAACTAATACTAAATGCTGTATTCAAATGGCAATTGATAATAATAACAATATTTATGTTAAATCCACAAACACCAAACGTTTACAAAAACAATGAGTTATTGAAAATATGAACAAAGAATTAATTAACGAAAATTCAATTATTACTTCTGATATGCAAAAATTATATTTTTTAGTAGCAAAACAAACAAATTCTACTTTATGTGTAACTAAAACAACAATTAATCCTGAAGCTAGTTATCGTAACTTAAATAAAATCAGTAAATTACAATCTAGTCTTAAAGAAGCCTTAATTCATTATCATGGTTTAGGTTTTACTAATATTCAAAATTATTTAAATCTCTGAAAATGAAAATACCAACATAAGGGTTTAACTCCAAACCAACAAACAGCGATATTATATTTTAATGTATAAAAAAGTTAAAGTAAAAATAGTAATTTTACATAAAAGCCTTTTAAAATTATCAAGTTGATGATTTTTTTATTTTATCAAGAGTTTTCGACAAAATTAAAAAAATAATTTAATAATTTTTCTTGAATATCCTCAAGAATTTAGAAGGATTATTTACATAACTAATGCGATTGAATCTGTTAATAGTCAACTAAGAAAAGTCATTAAGAATAAAAAGATTTTTCCTAATGACGCATCAGTTTTTAAAATATTTTATTTAGCATTTCAAAATATGGTTAAGAAATGAACGATGCCAATTCAAAATTGGGGTTGGGGTAATGCAATTTCACATTTAATGATAAAATTTGAGGACAGAGTGAATTTAAGTTAATTACTTAGAGACACAGTTAATTGTACAGTCCCGATAATAATATTAGTTATTTTAGAACTAACTGAAAAAGCAATTAGTTAGAGCACAAAAACACTCAAAGATTTTTATCATTTTAAATAGACCTTTCATTTTAATAAGTATTAATTTAATGACATTATTTGTCATTAATTGTTTTATTTAAAAAATCTTGTTGATTTGTTTGTTTTTTATCAATAATTTCATCAATTTCAATAAGTAAGTTTTTTACTTTTTCAAATTTTTCTGTTTCATTTTTAGTTTCTAAAATTTTCTCTTTTACAACTCCTAATGCCTCAATTTGACCATTTAAAATATCAAGTTGTTCAATTCATTAACGCTTGGGCAATCATCTCTGCGCTGCTATTACTATTTGACTGTCTATTAAAACCCTAATAGTATCCTCACGGTCAGCAAAGTTGCAAAGAAATTTTTTGATTCAGAGCATAAATATCTGCATCTACTTCTTGAAGTTTTATAGCAATAATTTTATCTTGAATAGAAATTAGCGAATTAGAATAGTTATTCTATACTGTAATTTGATTTTTAATAATTTTAATTCTAATGATGGCATTTTGCACATCACTTAAATTATTATTAGAATCAACATATTGATTTTGCAAGTGTTTAATTCATACATTACGAGATTCAATGTCTTGACTAAGTCGCGAATAAATTCTTCAATAATCAACATGCGTAAAATTAATAGCAAAATCACTAAATTCAAGTTGGAGCAATTCTAATGCTTCATTAGCAGTATTTAATTTATCAATTTGTTCTTTAATAAATTCAATATCTTCCTTTGCAACCCCATTCAAATGTTTTTTAATCTTATCTTCAAGAATTTTAATTGTTTTAGCAACAAGATTATATTTAACAATTCTTTCAGCAACAATATTTTTTTCATTTTTCATAATCGTTAATTGGGTTTGAATATTCTTTGCAATCATTCCTGAATACAATTGAATTTGCCTTTTATCGCGTTCACTATCATTTGCATAATTTTTATTTACTAACTTATTAGTAATATTACTAATATTTAACGCTGGTGTTATTGAAATTGATATTGCTGCTAATAAAGCTACTAATCCTTGTTTTGAATTGTTCATTTTTTACCATCCGTATATATTTTTATTAATTACTAACTTAATAAAATACTAGATTAATATAAAATAATAAATAGTTTAAGCTTATAACCCCCCTTAATTTTATTATAGCATACAGAAATTTAATAGAATGATGTTTTACTATATTTCAATTTAAAAAAAATATCTAAAACCTTATTGTTCAATAATAAATTCATTAATCCCATCATCTTTAGTTTGCCTTTTAAGAATATTTAAAAATTCTACCTTCGTTAATGGTCTTCCAGAATATGATGCATTGAATAAATCTTGATAAAAAATATTTAATGATTTTAATACCGTTTGACGAAATATTGCACCTCATTGCGTTAATGGTGGCGAGGCGGTTGTTATTTGCTTAGCATTCATCAATTCTCATACTTGCGCAATACCCTGTAAATAAGATTCTGATGGAGCATCATGTAATTTTTGACCATAAGAAAAACCAGTTTCATAAGAAGCTTTATTAATCGGCAAATATCCCGATTCAAAAGCATAAACTTCATTAGCTTCTTGTGATGTTACATATTTAATAAATGCTTCGGAAATTTTATCTTTAATCGGATCATTCATTTTAAACATGGCAATTCCTGGACCTTGTTGAATAGCATACTTACCACCAGTAGAAAATGGTAACGGTAATGCTCAAATATCCTCAGGTTTAAGTCGCTTTTTCTGCAACAAAAACTGAATTCCTGATGTTGAACCAATACCAACTAAAGCTTTAGATTGATTAAACAAAGTACTAGCAAATGTCCCCTGTGGTGATGTTGCTGTTGGTACTTTAACATGCAATCCTCTATTACGCTTAATATCATTAGACGTGCGATTAGCTAAATCTTTTAACTCTTGAAGACCACTTAAATATTTCTGCAATATTTCAAAAGATTTTCCTTTTAAGTTTAAAACAAATTCACCACGACTATTTTCACGATAAAGAAATTCATTAGATTTTGTTTCAGAATTTAATGCCTGATTATTAGCATATTGCGCATATAATCCATTAGGCAAATCATCCATCGCGACTGCATACACTTCATTAAGATTTTTTAAATTAGCTAAATTTTTTAATAAGTGACTAGTTACTTGCACTAAACTAAGATAACTACTTCAAGTAATAATTCCCGCTTTCATTGTTTCCAGAGAATTTCATTGTTTTAAAACACTAAGTTGAGCTTGAAATTTACTTCAATCAATACTTTTATTAACTTTTCATTGTCCATTCATTCCTTGATAATTACTTAAATTATCGCCAAGTGGTAATAACAAATTTGCTTGCGGGGTTAAACCATCAATTTTAGCAAATACTTCTAACAATAATTTCTTATTAATAAACATTAAATCTAATGACTTGCCAATCGGAACTGTATATTGTTTACCCTTATACATTGTTTCTTGTCAATAAGAATCAATAATGCTTGGTTTATCAATACAAGGACTAAGATCGGGAATCTTAACATCAACTAACTGTTCTTGTAAAGTTTTAGAGTATTTAACAACCTCATCAGCATAACTAGTAAACAAATTAGGTAACTTTCTCACACCATAATAACCTGCATTAACTTCCTTTTCAACACCATTATTTTGAACAAATTTTAATATTATTTTGCGATGATCAAATTCCGCGTTATTAACATTAACAGCATTAAAATTATTAATAACCTTTTCTAAAGCATTTCATTGAAATTGACCTTTTTTAAAATAAGTTGTCATAATGACATTTCGTTCGGAATGACTACAAGCAAAAGTTGTTAAAATCGCACCTAATCAAATTGTTGCTGTTAACATTACCTTAATTTTTTTCATTAATTGTTATTCCTTCCTAATAAATCCTAGCCCTTAGTTCCACTACTATCTTTTGTAATACTATTAATAATGCGTTTCTTAGTAAGTAAATATAAAACAATCATTGGCAAAATAGAAATAACAGCAGATGCCATTTTTAAATGTTGTGGATCTCTTAGCGTACTTGGATTATTAGGTCCTGGTTCTGTTACTTGAATTAATTCTCATAATAACATTGGTAAAGTTACTCATTTTGAATCAGTATCTAAAACTGTTACTGGTCATAATACTGCATTCCAACTAGCAATAAAAGATATTAATCCCGCTGTTCATAATACTGGTTGAACTAATGGCAACGCTACTTTTCAAAAAAATTTAAAAGTTGATAACCCATCAACCTTACTAGCACTAACAATTGATTTCGGAATCTCTTCAAATGCTTGGCGTAACATAAAAATTGTAAAAGCCGAAGCAATAAATGGAATTACTAATGCTTCTAAGGTATTATCTCATACAATCCGTAACATTAGCAAATACTGCCCAATCATAATCGCTTCTCCAGGAATCATTAATGTTGATAACAACAAAATAAATATTGCTTCGCGAAACTTTGTCCGATAATGTGCTAAAGCAAATCCCGCTAAAGCACAAATAAATAATTTCAATATTGTGGAAAGAAATGCTACTAAAAACGAATTAAATAAATACTTGCCAACATTAATTTGTGAATTTTCTAAAAGATATGTATACCACTTAAAAGTTCAAATTTCAGGTCATAATCCTTGTGGTTTTGTTGGATCTAAATCAGCATCAGTTTTAAATGAAGTAATAATCATTCAGTAAAATGGAAAAACAACAATAATAGCCATAACTAATAAAAATAAGAACCGAATTGCAATGCTAATTCATTTTTCTCAACCTTTATTTCCCGCCATTTGTTGTGTAAAATTGATTTTACGCACAACAGTTTGACGACTGACTCAAGTTTTAAATCATAAACCAATTTTATTGCAACGCATCTTTACCAATTCATTAATTTTTTTGCCAAAATTATTCATCAATAAAATCTCCTAACTATATTTTCTTGATAATTGTTTACTAATAATTCGCGTTACAATTGTAATTAATAAAATAATTATCATTAAGATTATTGAAGCTGCCGCAGCTTCATTGTAATTAGCATTCATTCGGCGTTGAAAAATTCAAAAAACAACTGTTTGAATCTGATAAGTAGATGCTTGAATATAATTAGCATATAATCCTAAAGGAAATATTTTAAAAGAATCAATTAATCCAATAGTAAATAAGTAAATTAACATCGGAATAACTAAAGGTACTGTTACTTTAAATAACTGTTTACTTTTACGCATCCCATCAATAGCAGCAGCTTGATAATATTGATTATTTATTTTTAATAACGCCGTTGTTAACATAATAATATTAAAAGGTAATGATTTTCATATTCCATAAATAATTAAAACTCAAATCGTATAATTAGCATCATTTAATCAAGGTCGTTTTTCCAAACCAAAAAGTGCAAATAAAGTATTCATTACTCCTTCAGGACTAAAAATAAAAGCAAAAGTCATAGCAACAGCTATCGCACTAGTAACATATGGCAAAAAGAAAATACCTTGCAAAAAATTAAAAATTCATTTTGACATAATGCTAGTTAATGACTTAGCAACTATTAATGAAATAATTAATGATAACGATACAACTACTGTTGAATAAATTAAAGAATTTTTTAAAGCGATTTGAAATTCACGATTTTTTCATACTAATTCAAAATGCTTTCATGAAAATTTAAAAGCAACTTCTGGTCCACCATTAACAGCTGTTCTAGCAACAATAAAAATGGCATAAAACATAAATATTCCTAATAATGCTAATGCTGGTGTTAACCAAATTAATGAAATAAGAGTACTATCGCTTTTTTGAGCATTATTAGGTTTTTTGTAATATCGTTTTAAATAATTAAAAAAATTTTGAGAATATTTTGTTTGTAAAGATTTTTTAATCGGTTTTTTACTAGTCATTAAATAACCTCCACTGTTAATTCAGTTTCTGGATCAAATAAAAAAATCGTCTTTTTAACAAAATTAATTTTTACCTTTTCACCATTTTCATAAAACTTATCTTCATCCATATCATAAACTGCTTTAACATATTCATTATTTCTAATCTTAATAGTTACAAAGGCACTCCGACCTAATTCTTCAAACAAAGAAATTTCACCAATTAAAGGTTCTTTATTAACAAATTTAGTATTTAAGGCATCACTATTTAATTTTAAATCTTCAGGACGAATCCCAATAGTAATATAACCAGGTTTAGCTTTTAGGGCTTTACCAATCTTAATTTCATCAATTCAAATATTATGTTGCTTATCAATTACGCCATTAAAAAAGTTCATTGCCGGATTACCAATAAATTGTGCAACAAATTTATTAACTGGTTGATTATAAACTTCATGTGGTGTTCCGACTTGTTGTAATACCCCTTGTTTCATAATATAAATATAATCAGATATTGACATTGCTTCTTCTTGATCATGAGTTACAAAAATTGCTGTCATTTGTGATTTTTGTTGAAAACGCCGAATTCACTCTCTTGTTGTTACTCGTAACTTGGCATCTAAATTAGATAACGGTTCATCTAACAATAAAATATCTGGAGCTTTAACAATGGCTCTTGCAATTGCTACTCTTTGCTGTTGACCACCAGATAAATTAGCAGGTCGTTTCTTTAATTGATTAGTAATTTCTACTTGCTGAGCAACAAGATTAACACTCTTATTAACTTCTTTTCTAAATGAAGTTAATTGTTGCTTTAATGCTTGTAATTCAGTATTTAACTGCTCAGCAGTTTTCATTGTTATTAATGCGGGTGACAACTGATAATATTCATTAACAATTGCTGTTAACTTTATTAACATCTCATCATAAGCTGTTAATAAATTATTACCAATTTTCTTTTGATACTTATCAAGTCCCTTTTGCTCTTCTTTATCTCATAATTGGCGATGTTTCTTAAAAAAACTCACATACTTACTATGACTCAAACTATATTGTAAAGCATCATCTTTTTTTTTTTGTTGTTTAAAATTTTTAACTAATTCATTATATGATTTTTGATGATCTTTCATTACCATTTTTAAAGCATTTAACTTACTTTTAGCAGGATTTAAATAATTATATTTCATTTGCAGTAAAAACTTATTAATTGCAAAATCAATTTCCCGAGTTTTAAAATTCTTATTTGTTGCTTTAAAACTACTTAAATTATTATTAATAGTTATTTTTAACTGTGAAATATTACGATAAATTAAATTTAAAAAATCACAATATTTAATATGAACCGCTAATCTTGACTGGTCATATCACTGACTATGAATCCGATTACGAAATGTTTCTAAATGCTTTTCATTATAAATTATTGCTGCTTCACGCTTATGAAATTTAAAAATATCTGCTAAATAATTAACAATCATTTCATTAACTAACTTATCATAAGTTTCTAAATACTCCGAAAGTAATATTGCAATCTGATCTTTAAATTCTTGTTTTGTAACATTTAAACCACTATCTTGCAAATCTTTAATTAATAACCGAATATTAGTATTACTGTTGCTAACAGTGCGTTTAAATTTTTTATCTTGATATAAAGGCAAAGCAATATTTTTAAAAACATTTAAATGCGGATATAAAGCATAATTTTGGAATATTAAACCAATATTACGATTTTGTGGTGACCGTTTGGTTACATCTTTGCCATTAAAAATAATTTGTCCCTGACTAACTTGCAATAATCCCGCAATCGCATAAAGCGTTGTTGATTTTCCACAACCAGACGGTCCTAACAAAGTAACTAATTGTCCTGTTTTCACATGCATATTAAAATTATTGACCGCTAATGTTTCACCATAATCAATACTAATATTTTTTAAAATAACACCCATTTAAAACTCCCTGAAATATTAATTTCCATAAGCAATTATATTAGAAAACACTAATTTTTAAAAGGATTTATTTTTTTAATTTTGTCGAAAACTCTTGATATTTATTGAATATACTTAATTTTAGGTATATTTTAATATGATAGAGGTGGATAATAATTATGGAAAAAATAATTCAAGAACTAGTAAATACTTTAACAGATGATCAATTTTTAGAATTTTATGAAAAAGTCAAACAACAAGCAGAATTAATAAAAAAACAAAAACGTTTAAATGAAATTGATCAAAAATTTAGAGCGCACGGTATTAAATGCCCTAAATGTGAATCTTACCATTGCGTTAAAAATGGACATAATTCAGAAGGAAAACAAAAATATTTATGTAAAAATTGCCGTGCAAGTTTTGACGCTTTTCGTAATCATTTTATTTATTGAAGTCATTTAAATTATGAACAATGAAATTTATTGATTCAAATTTCATTGCTGGGGCAATCTAGTAAAACAATTTCTCGTTTTATTAAAACTACATTAAAAACTGCTTGATATAATCGTCAAAAATTAATGAAATCAAAACAATTAGAAAATACCCAATTAAAATTTAAAAAATTATCTGGTAAAATCCAAATCGATGAAACATTCATTAAAGAAATCCATAAAGGAAATTTCAAATATAAAACTGATCCACGAAGAATTCACCTTGACCCATTCGCAACTAATACTAAATGCTGTATTCAAATGGCAATTGATAATAATAACAATATTTATGTTAAATCCACAAACACCAAACGTTTACAAAAACAATGAGTTATTGAAAATATGAACAAAGAATTAATTAACGAAAATTCAATTATTACTTCTGATATGCAAAAATTATATTTTTTAGTAGCAAAACAAACAAATTCTACTTTATGTGTAACTAAAACAACAATTAATCCTGAAGCTAGTTATCGTAACTTAAATAAAATCAGTAAATTACAATCTAGTCTTAAAGAAGCCTTAATTCATTATCATGGTTTAGGTTTTACTAATATTCAAAATTATTTAAATCTCTGAAAATGAAAATACCAACATAAGGGTTTAACTCCAAACCAACAAACAGCGGTATTATATTTTAATGTATAAAAAAGTTAAAGTAAAAATAGTAATTTTACATAAAAGCCTTTTAAAATTATCAAGTTGATGATTTTTTTTATTTTATCAAGAGTTTTCGACAAAATTAAAAATTTATTTTAATTTGGTCGCGTTTAGTTTTCTTAGGTATTGCTTTGAAGAAGTAAAACAATCAGCTAATTATATTATTTAATTACTAAACCGACCCCGCCTTTCTTGTTATTGTCATTTTTATTCATTACCATTTTATCATATTATTAAATTTTTACACAATGAAAAATGGTTTTAATTTTGTCGAAAACTCTTGATATTTATTGAATATACTTAATTTTAGGTATATTTTTAATATGATAGAGGTGGATAATAATTATGGAAAAAATAATTCAAGAACTAGTAAATACTTTAACAGATGATCAATTTTTAGAATTTTATGAAAAAGTCAAACAACAAGCAGAATTAATAAAAAAACAAAAACGTTTAAATGAAATTGATCAAAAATTTAGAGCGCACGGTATTAAATGCCCTAAATGTGAATCTTACCATTGCGTTAAAAATGGACATAATTCAGAAGGAAAACAAAAATATTTATGTAAAAATTGCCGTGCAAGTTTTGACGCTTTTCGTAATCATTTTATTTATTGAAGTCATTTAAATTATGAACAATGAAATTTATTAGACTTCTTGCAAAATTAATTTAAAATATAATTGAATTGTTGTTTTTAATAAAAAGGTGGAATTTAAATGAAATTTAAAAAAAATAATCAAATAAGTGATAAAAATTTTTTAAGATTAACTGGTATTAAACATACTACTTTTAATAAAATGCTAGAAATTTTAAAAATAGAAGAATTAAAAAAGAGATTTCGTCGCGGAAGAACCAATAAATTATCATTAGAAAATCGTATTTTAATGACTTTAGAATATTGAAGAGAATATAGAACTTATTTTCATATTGCAAAAAGTTATGATATTAGTGAAAGTAGTTGTTATAGAAATATCAAATGAATTGAAGACACTTTAATAAAACACCCTAATTTTCAACAACTTACTGGTCAAAAATCACTATTAAAAGATTAGACTTCTTGCAAAATTAATTTAAAATATAATTGAATTGTTGTTTTTAATAAAAAGGTGGAATTTAAATGAAATTTAAAAAAAATAATCAAATAAGTGATAAAAATTTTTTAAGATTAACTGGTATTAAACATACTACTTTTAATAAAATGCTAGAAATTTTAAAAATAGAAGAATTAAAAAAGAGATTTCGTCGCGGAAGAACCAATAAATTATCATTAGAAAATCGTATTTTAATGACTTTAGAATATTGAAGAGAATATAGAACTTATTTTCATATTGCAAAAAGTTATGATATTAGTGAAAGTAGTTGTTATAGAAATATCAAATGAATTGAAGACACTTTAATAAAACACCCTAATTTTCAACAACTTACTGGTCAAAAATCACTATTAAAAGATTAGACTTCTTGCAAAATTAATTTAAAATATAATTGAATTGTTGTTTTTAATAAAAAGGTGGAATTTAAATGAAATTTAAAAAAAATAATCAAATAAGTGATAAAAATTTTTTAAGATTAACTGGTATTAAACATACTACTTTTAATAAAATGCTAGAAATTTTAAAAATAGAAGAATTAAAAAAGAGATTTCGTCGCGGAAGAACCAATAAATTATCATTAGAAAATCGTATTTTAATGACTTTAGAATATTGAAGAGAATATAGAACTTATTTTCATATTGCAAAAAGTTATGATATTAGTGAAAGTAGTTGTTATAGAAATATCAAATGAATTGAAGACACTTTAATAAAACACCCTAATTTTCAACAACTTACTGGTCAAAAATCACTATTAAAAGATTATTTCAAAGATAAGACTGTTATAATTGATGTAACTGAAAGCCAAATCCAACGCCCAAAAAAAGACAAAAACAGCACTACTCAGGAAAAAAGAAAAAACACACAATAAAAACACAAGTTATAATTGAAAAAGATAGTAAAAAAATTATTAGTTCTGATTTTTCTTATGGTAAAAACCATGACTTTAAAATTTTAAAAGATTCAAAAATTAAATTTTTACCAGAAACAACTGTTTTAGTGGATTTAGGTTATCAAGGCATACAAAAAATTAATCATAATGTTTTAATTCCTAAAAGAAAATCAAAGAAAAACCCTTTAAATAAAGAAGAAAAGCAAAATAATGAGCGAATTTCAAAAATGAGAATTGTTATTGAAAATGTTTTTGCTATACTTAAAAAATTTAAAATTATTAGTGAAAAATATCGAAATCGTAGAAAAAGATTTGCTTTAAGATTTAATTTAATAGCTTCAATTTATAATTTACAACTATTAGTTTAAATATATTTGATAATTTAAAATTTCAGTCTTTTTTTATTGTAAATAATAATTTTTATTATGTTTTAATGACAAAATATTTGTAAAAATAATCTAAAAATTATTTTAATAACACTTTTATATTTATTTTAAATTTAAAAATTATAATTATCATATTAATTTTGCAAGAAGTCTAATATTATTTTTGAAAATCGCAAAGTAACACTAAATAGTTGAATTAAATTATATAAGGATGGAAATCATCAAGAATTAATCAAAAACATTCGCAATGTTGCTAAAAATGAATTAAATAAAGATATTAAAACAAATTTAAGGAAGGCTAGTAATTATTTCAGTAATAATAAGCAAGGTATTCATAATCAAAATTTAGAATGAAATATCGATTGTAGCATTGAAAGTGATGTATCGCATTTAGTAAAACAACAATTAGGATATGGAGCAAAAATATATAATCATAAGAATTTAAATAACTTATTACATTTAAGAATGGCAAATTTAAACAAATTAAATGTATTGCATTACATTAATGAAAATATTAATTCAGAAATAGAAATCAGAAAAGAAATATATAAAAATTCATTATGAAATAAATATAATAATAAAAATGATGATAGTTGAATTAATTATAAAGGTAATGCTGTAACAAATAAATATAATAGATTTAAGTAAGTAAAAATATTAGTTAAAATTTAATAAAATTAATAATTTTTCATTGTGTAAAAATTCAATAATATGATAAAATGGCAATAACAAGAAAGGCAGGGTTAGTTTAGTAATTAAATAATAATTTAGCTGATTGTTTTACTTCTTCAAAGCAATACCTAAGAAAACTAAACGCGACCTAGAAAATAAATTTCATTTTAAAAATATTTGTTATGTGATAAAATTAATTCCCTAAATAGTAATAGTTTAGGTGAGCCTGTCCAAAATTCTGTGTCTCGATAATTCATTCTGAATTATACTTAAAAGAAGGAGAGCAGAAAATGACAAAAAAAAATAAAAAAAGAACCTGACGCAATTGATAAAGTTGTTGATTATTTTTTAGAAAATATTGATAATCCACAAGATTTATTTAAAGGCAATACTATTTTTCAGGAATTTACCAAAAAATTAACTGAACGAATGTTAAATACGGAAATTAAAGATTATCTTGAAACTGATGAGAATCATAATAAAAGAAATGGCAACACACAAAAAACCATTATTACTAAAAATGGTTCAATCGCAATTGATGTACCAAGAGATCGAAATAGTACTTTTGAACCAGTAATTATTCCGAAAAGACAAAGAAAATTTGATAACTTTGATCAAAAAGTAATTTCTTTATATGCAAGAGGAATGACAATTTCTGATATCAAAGCACAATTGCAAGAATTCTATCACGGAGCAGAAATTTCAGAAAGTTTAATTAGTCAAATAACTGATGATGTTATTGAAGAAGTTAAAATGTGACAAACTAAACCTTTAGAGAAGATTTATCCGATTGTTTATTTTGATTGTATTGTTGTTAAAGTAAAGCAAGATAAACGAATAATAAATAAAGCAGTTTATCTTGCCTTAGGAATTAATTTAGATGGTTTAAAAGATATTTTAGGAATGTGAATTAGTGAGAATGAGGGAGCCAAATTTTGACTTAATTAATCTTACGGAAATGAAAAATCGTGGGTTACAAGATATTCTTGTTGCTTGTAGTGATAATTTAACTGGGATGTCTGATGCAATAGAAGCTGTTTTCCCAAAAACACAGCATCAATTATGCATTGTTCATCAAATTCGCAATAGTTTAAAATTTGTTCCTTACAAAGATCGCAAACTTGTAGCTAATGATTTAAAATCAATTTATACAGCAATTAATGAAGAAATAGCGTTAATTGCTTTAGATCATTTTTCAGAAAAATGAAATAAAAAGTATCCACAAATTACTAAATCATGAAAAAATAACTGAAATAATTTAATAATTTTTCTTGAATATCCTCAGGAATTTAGAAGAATTATTTACACAACTAATGCGATTGAATCTGTTAATAGTCAATTAAGAAAAGTCATTAAGAATAAAAAGATTTTTCCTAATGACGCATCAGTTTTTAAAATATTTTATTTAGCATTTCAAAATATGGTTAAGAAATGAACGATGCCAATTCAAAATTGGGGTAGTGCAATTTCACATTTAATGATAAAATTTGAAGACAGAGTGAATTTAAGTTAATTACTTAGAGACACAGTTAATTGTACAGTCCCGTTTAGGTTGCTTTGCTATTAATAATTTTGTTGCTACTGCTAATATTTTTTATTTGTTTAACAATAATGCATATCTAATTTAATAAAATAACGAAAAAGAAAGGAACAATAGCAAAATGAGAAAAAAACTTGTAGGATTATTAGGAACAGTTACAATAACAAGTAGTTGTATGCCAGCAGTTGTTGCTAATTATCCAATTCAAAAACAAAGAGAATCAAATAATTTAATCCAAAAGCAAAAAGAAAAGAAAAATATAATACAAAAATATAATAATTTATTAGATAAAAAAGATAATGCAAATTTGGAATTTATTAGTTCATATATTAAAAATAATGATTTTTATTTCTTGTATAAAAATATCAAAAATAATGAACTTTATCTTTATTCAAAAACAAACAATAATTTTAATCAATCAATGGAGCAATTAAATAAAAGAACTTTTACTTTACCGGATAAATATAGTTATTCATTAAATAATTTAATACGATTTTTAATCAATGAAAATGATATTTATTTTCTTTCAAATAATAGTATTTTTAGATTTAATTTAAATGGTTCTTATATCAAAGATATTCATATAGATGGTATTAAAAATTTTAATATTTCAAAAATTAAAACCAGCAAGGACACTATTTATTTCTTATCAGATGATAATATATTTAAGTATAATTTAATAAATAATAGCAAAGATTATGCAGAAAAATTTTTTTCTGAAGAACAAATATTAGGTTTTGATGTTAGTAATGAAAATGATGTTTATTTTGTTAGTCGGAAGAAAGATAAAAAATTTTCTTTTAATTTAATTATTTATTATCAAAATCAGTTTACACATCTTGATTTAGATTTTTTAAAACAAATTAATCAAAATTTAAATATAGAAGGAATTAAGATTGATAACAAAAGTAATATTTATCTTATTTCTTCAAAAGATTTTTATAATAAAGAATTGTATAAATTTTCTAATAATATAGTAAATAAAGATAACTGTGATAAATTTACCTTAAAACTAAGTTACTATATTGACAATATGTTTTTTGATATTGAAAATAATATATATATTATATGCGAAGAGAAAATGTATTTTTTAAATGTAAATACAAAAAAATGAATTTTTCTTAAAAAAATAAAAAACAAATTAAGAAATATAAAAGAAGTTTTTTTTAGTAAAGAAAATATATATTTTATTACCCAAAATAATATATATTATTTAGATTATAATAGTTTAAAAAACATGTTAATTACAAAAAAACAATTAATTAAAGAAAAAAAAGATTTAGAAAATTCTTTTACAAAAGAATTAAAAGAAATTAATTTAAATTTACAAAATCTTTTAGAATCAAAATTTAAATTAAATAATGAAATGTCAACAAAAAATATACTTTTTTTAATAAAAGAACAATTAAAATTAATAAAAGAAAATCTAGATAATAAAAATAAAGAAATAAATCAACTGAAAAGTAATTTAAACACACAATTAGATGAAAAACAACAAAAAATAGCGGAATTAACTAATGAAATAAATCAACTGAAAAGTAATCTAAACACACAATTAGACGAAAAACAACAAAAAATAGCGGAATTAGAAATTGAATTAAAAACAGCAAAATTAGAAAAAAATAGTTTAAATGATACTTTAGAAACTTTAAATAATGAAATTGAATTTTTATTAGATAATGATGTTAGTTCTTTTAAAAATATATCTTTAACAGAATTAAATAAAAATTTAAATCAATTTCTTTTTATGTTAAAAGTAAAAATTCAAAATATGGCGAAAGATTTAGATGATAAAAATAGGCAAATAGCAGAATTAGAACAAAATGAAGGTAAAAAAATAAATAAACTAAATAATCAAATAAATTTATCAAAAGATTTCATTACCTCGTTAGAAGACAAGTTGCGTAATAGTGAAAATAATAAAAATATGTTGGAAAATTTACAAAGAGATTTAAATAATAAAAACAATAAAATAGCAGAACTAGAAAATGAACTAAATACAAAATTAGGTGAAAAACAACAAAAAATAACGGAATTAACTGGTGAAATAGAATCCCTACAAGAAAAGATCAAAATTGAAAATAATAAGGAAAATCAATTAAATATAGTAATATCTCAATTAGAAAAAAGTGTTGAAAATTTACAGAAGGATTTAGATGATAAAAATAGGGAAATAAATCAAGTAAAAAGTAGTTTAAATACAAAATTAGATGAAAAACAACAAAAAATAACGGAATTAACTGGTGAAATAGCAACATTACAAGGAAAATTAGCAGTTACTTCAGATAATGAAAATACATTAAGCAAAACAATAGCAGAATTACAAAAAAGTGGTGAAAATTTACAAAAGGATTTAGATGATAAAAATAGGGAAATAAATCAAGTAAAAAGTAGTTTAAATACAAAATTAGATGAAAAACAACAAAAAATAACGAAATTAACTGGTGAAATAGAATCCCTACAAGAAAAATTAACAGTTACTCAAAATGATGAAAATACATTAAGCAAAACAATAGCAGAATTACAAAAAAGTGGTGAAAATTTACAAAAGGATTTAAATGATAAAAATAGGGAAAT
This sequence comes from Spiroplasma endosymbiont of Clivina fossor, assembly GCF_964031115.1. GTDB lineage: Bacteria > Bacillota_I > Bacilli_A > Mycoplasmatales > Nriv7 > Nriv7. Next base: position 462,403 of record NZ_OZ035006.1, on the reverse strand, counting down.
AAATCAAGTAAAAAGTAGTTTAAATACAAAATTAGATGAAAAACAACAAAAAATAACGGAATTAACTGGTGAAATAGAATCCTTACAAGAAAAATTAACAGTTACTCAAAATGATGAAAATACATTAAGCAAAACAATAGCAGAATTGGAATTGACAAATCAACAATTAAACAAAAAAATAGCAGAATTGGAATTGACAAATCAACAATTAAACAAAAAAATAGCAGAATTGGAATTGACAAATCAACAATTAAATAATTTTATAAGTAAAATCAGTGAAGATCTTTTTAGTGAGCAAGAAATAAAAAAATTCAAAACTAATGATGAAAGAAATAAAGCAATATTAGGAAAAATAAAAAGTCTTTTATCTTTTAATGATGGTTATTAAAAACTTTAAAAAATTATTATATATTTTAAGTTTAATTGTTTTATTAATAATTGTCTTCATTAGTTTAATGTTCTATAAAAATAATAATAATTTTAATAAAATAGACAAATTTCCACTTTTTGCAAGAACAGAATGAGTTACTTATAATAATACAAATATTATTATTTCTCGTAGTTTAATTAATAAGGAATTTAAAACAAAGGTATTTTTTTTAGATTTAAATAAACAGGAAATGACAAAAATTTCTTGAATAGAAAATAAAAATATAACCTCACTTTTAGTACAAAATAATGATGTTTATTTTGGAACGGATAATGGTATGTATATTTTAAAACAAGGTAAAATAACACCATCTATATTAAAGCAAACGGATTTTTATATAAATGCAATTTCTGCGTTTGATAATAATGTTTATTTTGGAACAGATAATGGATTATATAAATTAGACAATAATTTGAAAATTACTCAATTAAATAATATTAGGGTTGATTTAATATATATTAAAAATGATGATGCTTTCTTTTTAAAATCTCGCGATAAGTTATCGTTATTAAAGCCAAATTTAAAATTAGCTGAAGAAATAAAAAAAATAAAAATAGTAGATAAACATTTAATTACTAATTTTAAAACCGCTAATTTATATTTTGCAACAAAGGAAGGCGCTTATGTTCTTAAAAATGATAAAATAGAAAAAATATTAGATAAAAAAAATATTAATGGTATTTATGAATGTAAGAATAATATTTATTTTGCAACAGACGAAGGTGTTTATGTTTTAAAGCACAATGAAATTAAAGTTAAACAAATTGATGAAACAAATAACTTATTTATTAAGTATTTTGATTTTGATGAAAATAATATTTATTTTGGTACTAAAGATAGTGTTTATATTTTAAAACAAGATTCAACCTCAGTTGAAAAGATAAATATCCCCTCATTAACTATTAATGATGAAATAAAAAAAATAAAGATAAATAAAGATAAATTATTTTTACTAATAAAAACAAAATTAAATAATAAAATAGTTTCAAAAATATTAATTTTTAATTTATAGTAATGATAAAATTAAGATAGAATAAATATTTAAAATAGTACTTTAAAGTACTATTTTTTATTTGTTAAAATAGAAATAAATAATAAAAAAAGGGACTACGTTGTTTAGAAATATTTTTATTATTTTATTGCTGGAATTTAGTGCGAAGACTATAGTAAAAAAAGAAGAGATATCATATTATATATGTTAATAAAAATAAATATTTTGTTAAAGGAAATTACTTATTTGATAACAAAATATAATAACAGGAGGTTCATAATAATTATGGAAAAAGTATTATTATATTTTGTTATCAAATACAATGGTAATTGAGATAAAGTATATGAGGCATTAGATCAAAAGGAAAAAATTCCGTTAGAAAGAATTGGAACTGTACAATTAACTGTGTCTCTAAGTAATTAACTTAAATTCACTCTGTCTTCAAATTTTATCATTAAATGTGAAATTGCACTACCCCAATTTTGAATTGGCATCGTTCATTTCTTAACCATATTTTGAAATGCTAAATAAAATATTTTAAAAACTGATGCGTCATTAGGAAAAATCTTTTTATTCTTAATGACTTTTCTTAATTGACTATTAACAGATTCAATCGCATTAGTTGTGTAAATAATTCTTCTAAATTCCTGAGGATATTCAAGAAAAATTATTAAATTATTTCAGTTATTTTTTCATGATTTAGTAATTTGTGGATACTTTTTATTTCATTTTTCTGAAAAATGATCTAAAGCAATTAACGCTATTTCTTCATTAATTGCTGTATAAATTGATTTTAAATCATTAGCTACAAGTTTGCGATCTTTGTAAGGAACAAATTTTAAACTATTGCGAATTTGATGAACAATGCATAATTGATGCTGTGTTTTTGGGAAAACAGCTTCTATTGCATCAGACATCCCAGTTAAATTATCACTACAAGCAACAAGAAGGAAGGAAGAGGAATATGGGCCTGTCCAAAATTCTGTGTCTCGATAATTCATTCTGAATTATACTTAAAAGAAGGAGAACAGAAAATGACAAAAAAAAAATAAAAAAAGAACCTGACGCAATTGATAAAGTTGTTGATTATTTTTTAGAAAATATTGATAATCCACAAGATTTATTTAAAGGCAATACTATTTTTCAGGAATTTACCAAAAAATTAACTGAACGAATGTTAAATACGGAAATTAAAGATTATCTTGAAACTGATGAGAATCATAATAAAAGAAATGGCAACACACAAAAAACCATTATTACTAAAAATGGTTCAATCGCAATTGATGTACCAAGAGATCGAAATAGTACTTTTGAACCAGTAATTATTCCGAAAAGACAAAGAAGATTTGATAACTTTGATCAAAAAGTAATTTCTTTATATGCAAGAGGAATGACAATTTCTGATATCAAAGCACAATTGCAAGAATTCTATCACGGAGCAGAAATTTCAGAAAGTTTAATTAGTCAAATAACTGATGATGTTATTGAAGAAGTTAAAATGTGACAAACTAAACCTTTAGAGAAGATTTATCCGATTGTTTATTTTGATTGTATTGTTGTTAAAGTAAAGCAAGATAAACGAATAATAAATAAAGCAGTTTATCTTGCCTTAGGAATTAATTTAGATGGTTTAAAAGATATTTTAGGAATGTGAATTAGCGAGAATGAGGGCGCCAAATTTTGACTTAATAATCTTACGGAAATGAAAAATCGTGGCTTACAAGATATTCTTGTTGCTTGTAGCGATAATTTAACTGGAATGTCTGATGCAATAGAAGCTGTGTTCCCAAAAACACAGCACCAATTATGCATTGTTCATCAAATTCGTAATAGTTTAAAATTTGTCCCTTACAAAGATCGCAAACTTGTAGCTAATGATTTAAAATCAATTTATACAGCAATTAATGAAGAAATAGCGCTAGTTGCTTTAGATCATTTTTCAGAAAAATAAAATAAAAAGTATCCACAAATTACTAAATCATGAAAAAATAACTGAAATAATTTAATAATTTTTCTTGAATATCCTCAGGAATTTAGAAGGATTATTTACACAACTAATGCGATTGAATCTGTTAATAGTCAACTAAGAAAAGTCATTAAGAATAAAAAGATTTTTCCTAATGACGCATCAGTTTTTAAAATATTTTATTTAGCATTTCAAAATATGGTTAAGAAATGAACGATGCCAATTCAAAATTGGGGTAGTGCAATTTCACATTTAATGATAAAATTTGAGGACAGAGTGAATTTAAGTTAATTACTTAAAGACACAGTTAATTGTACAGTCCCAAGAATATCTTGTAACCCACGATTTTTCATTTCCGTAAGATTATTAAGTCAAAATTTGGCTCCCTCATTCTCACTAATTCACATTCCTAAAATATCTTTTAAACCATCTAAATTAATTCCTAAGGCAAGATAAACTGCTTTATTTATTATTCGTTTATCTTGCTTTACTTTAACAACAATACAATCAAAATAAACAATCGGATAAATCTTCTCTAAAGGTTTAGTTTGTCACATTTTAACTTCTTCAATAACATCATCAGTTATTTGACTAATTAAACTTTCTGAAATTTCTGCTCCGTGATAGAATTCTTGCAATTGTGCTTTGATATCAGAAATTGTCATTCCTCTTGCATATAAAGAAATTACTTTTTGATCAAAGTTATCAAATCTTCTTTGTCTTTTCGGAATAATTACTGGTTCAAAAGTACTATTTCGATCTCTTGGTACATCAATTGCGATTGAACCATTTTTAGTAATAATGGTTTTTTGTGTGTTGCTATTTCTTTTATTATGATTCTCATCAGTTTCAAGATAATCTTTAATTTCCGTATTTAACATTCGTTCAGTTAATTTTTTGGTAAATTCCTGAAAAATAGTATTGCCTTTAAATAAATCTTGTGGATTATCAATATTTTCTAAAAAATAATCAACAACTTTATCAATTGCATCAGGTTCTTTTTTTATTTTTTTTTGTCATTTTCTGTTCTCCTTCGTTTAAGTATAATTCAGAATGAATTATCGAGACACAGAATTTTGGACAGGCCCATTTTAAAAAAACAATTTTAAGTTCACAATATCCGACTGGTTTAAAAACAATTTACAAACCACCGTTTGTAATTTTTTATGAAGGAAATATTGATTTATTAAAATATTCGCAAAAAATTATTGCTGTTATGGGTTCACATTCCCCTAATGTTTATATTAAAAAAGTTGCTAACGATATGGTTCAACAATTAGTTAACTATCAAAAAATTTTAATAACAGCATTTAATGCTGGGGTTGAAATATTAGTTCATCAATTAATTAAAGAAAATAGTATTTCTGGAAATAGTGTGGTTATTATTAATGATAGTAATAATTATGATGAAAGCCAACAAGAATTGCTTTTGTATCTTAAAAGATATCATTTAGTAATTAGACTTCTTGCAAAATTAATATGATAATTATAATTTTTAAATTTAAAATAAATATAAAAGTGTTATTAAAATAATTTTTAGATTATTTTTACAAATATTTTGTCATTAAAACATAATAAAAATTATTATTTACAATAAAAAAAGACTGAAATTTTAAATTATCAAATATATTTAAACTAATAGTTGTAAATTATAAATTGAAGCTATTAAATTAAATCTTAAAGCAAATCTTTTTCTACGATTTCGATATTTTTCACTAATAATTTTAAATTTTTTAAGTATAGCAAAAACATTTTCAATAACAATTCTCATTTTTGAAATTCGCTCATTATTTTGCTTTTCTTCTTTATTTAAAGGGTTTTTCTTTGATTTTCTTTTAGGAATTAAAACATTATGATTAATTTTTTGTATGCCTTGATAACCTAAATCCACTAAAACAGTTGTTTCTGGTAAAAATTTAATTTTTGAATCTTTTAAAATTTTAAAGTCATGGTTTTTACCATAAGAAAAATCAGAACTAATAATTTTTTTACTATCTTTTTCAATTATAACTTGTGTTTTTATTGTGTGTTTTTTCTTTTTTCCTGAGTAGTGCTGTTTTTGTCTTTTTTTGGGCGTTGGATTTGGCTTTCAGTTACATCAATTATAACAGTCTTATCTTTGAAATAATCTTTTAATAGTGATTTTTGACCAGTAAGTTGTTGAAAATTAGGGTGTTTTATTAAAGTGTCTTCAATTCATTTGATATTTCTATAACAACTACTTTCACTAATATCATAACTTTTTGCAATATGAAAATAAGTTCTATATTCTCTTCAATATTCTAAAGTCATTAAAATACGATTTTCTAATGATAATTTATTGGTTCTTCCGCGACGAAATCTCTTTTTTAATTCTTCTATTTTTAAAATTTCTAGCATTTTATTAAAAGTAGTATGTTTAATACCAGTTAATCTTAAAAAATTTTTATCACTTATTTGATTATTTTTTTTAAATTTCATTTAAATTCCACCTTTTTATTAAAAACAACAATTCAATTATATTTTAAATTAATTTTGCAAGAAGTCTATTTAGTGAATATCCGCTTAATATGACAAGAGAAAATATTAGTCCAATTGATAGTAATGCTCAAAGAATTTTATTAGGATTATCAAAAGCATTATTGGTATTACCATTTGCTGATGAAAAAATTGTTCATTCATTAGTAGATATTGCTTTTAATGAAAATAAAGATGTTTTTGCAGTTTCTAATCAAATTTATGAGAACTTTGCTACTAATAATCTTATTAAAAATAGTGCTAAATTAGTGCAAACAACTATTGATGTAAACTTGATAAAGTCTTTAAAATGTACTAAAATATTGCCGTATTTATAAAAATATTGAGAATCAAAAGATTCTTTTAAGGAGTAAAGTGTTATGAGTAAAAATGTTGTTATTATGGAGTCGCCAACGAAAACTAAAGCGGTACAAAAGTATCTTGGAGATGATTATACTGTTGTTTCTTCCGAGGGACATATTACCAATTTGGCGAATAAAGGTGAATATTATTTAGGGATTGACTTAGAAACATTTACTCCATATTATCGAATTGAAACTAAGAAAAAACCACTTGTTAAGAAGTTACAAGGTTTAGTAAACGATGCTGATAAAATTTTTCTGGCAACTGATCCCGATCGTGAAGGAGAAGCAATTTCATATCATTTAAATGAAGTTTTAAAAATTCAAAATAAATCTGTTCGGGTGAGTTTTAATGAAATTACTAAAGATATTGTTATTGAAGCATTTAAAGTACCAAGAGAGTTAGATATGAATTTAGTTCATTCACAAGAAGCAAGAAGAATGATTGATCGGATGATTGGTTTTCGGTTAAGTAAGTTATTGCAAAAGAAAATTCGTTCAAAATCAGCAGGAAGAGTTCAGTCAGTAGCTTTAAAACTTCTTGTGTTGCGAGAAAAAGAACATCAAATTTTTATTCCTGAACAATATTGAACAATTGAAGCTTATTGGAAGCAACATATTTTAAAATTAACAAAATATTTAAATAAAAATATTGAGATTAAAACTGAGGCAGATTCTCAAAATATTATTAAAAATTTAAGTAGTAAATATAAAGTTATTGATATTCAAGAAAAACCGCGAATTAGACAAGCAAATAATCCTTATACTACTTCAACAATGTTACAAGATGGATCATCACGATTAAATTTTGCTGCTAATAAAACATCCTTATTAGCACAACAATTATATGAAGGAATTGATATTGATGGATTGTTAACAGGAGTTATTACTTATCCAAGAACTGATTCAATTCGTTTAAGTGATAAATTTGTTAGTGATACTTTTGCTTTTATTACGGAATCATTAGGTAAAGATTATTTAGGACAAGTAAAAATTACTAAAAAGAAAAATAATGTTCAAGATGCGCATGAAGCAATTCGACCAACAGATATTTTAATGACTCCTGAGAAGGCAAAAAATTATTTAGGTAAAGATCAATTGCGACTTTATAAACTAATTTATAATCGAGCGATGGCATCATTAATGGCCCCAGCAAAAATTACGGGGAAAACTATTATTTTGGATAATAATAATTATGAATTTCGGTTGACAGGACAAACAATCTTATTTTTAGGATTTTTAAAATATTATCAAAGTGATGAGGAAGATAATATTAGTATTAAATTACCGGCTTGAAAAATTGGCGATGTAGTAAATATTAAAGATATTAAGGCATTGCAACATTGAACCAAACCAAAACCACGATATAGTGAGGCACGATTAATTAAAACATTGGAAGAATTAGGAGTAGGGCGACCTAGTACTTATGCTCCGATTATGAGAACTTTGCATGAACGAGGATATGTTTTATTTGAGAATAAGGCTTTAAAAGCTAGTGAAAAGGGAATTTTAACTAGTGATAAACTGCAAGAGTTTTTTCAAGATATTATTAGTGAATCATATACTTCACAAGTAGAATCACAATTAGATTTAATTAGTCACGGTGAAAAAGATTATCAAGAGTTAGTTGGTTCTTTTTGAGAAAAATTTGAACCTCGTGTTGAAGAAGCTTTTGAAAAAATGGTAGAAGTTGCGATTGAAAAGACGGGTACTAAATGTCCACGATGTGATAGTGATTTAGTTTATCGATTTGGAAAGTATGGTAAATTTATTGGTTGTTCAACATTTCCGAAATGTCGTTATATTTCATCATTAAATCCAGTTAATTTAGGATTTTGTCCACAATGTATTGAAGGCGAAAAAGTTATTAAAGTTAATCGTCGTAATCAAAAATTTATTGCTTGTAGCAATTATCCTGAATGTGATTTTGTAGAATCTTATGAACAATCCAAAGATGAAACAGAAAAAGCAACATTAGAATAATTAATTTTTTTAATTTTGTCGAAAACTCTTGATAAAATAAAAAAAATCATCAACTTGATAATTTTAAAAGGCTTTTATGTAAAATTACTATTTTTACTTTAACTTTTTTATACATTAAAATATAATACCGCTGTTTGTTGGTTTGGAGTTAAACCCTTATGTTGGTATTTTCATTTTCAGAGATTTAAATAATTTTGAATATTAGTAAAACCTAAACCATGATAATGAATTAAGGCTTCTTTAAGACTAGATTGTAATTTACTGATTTTATTTAAGTTACGATAACTAGCTTCAGGATTAATTGTTGTTTTAGTTACACATAAAGTAGAATTTGTTTGTTTTGCTACTAAAAAATATAATTTTTGCATATCAGAAGTAATAATTGAATTTTCGTTAATTAATTCTTTGTTCATATTTTCAATAACTCATTAGACTTCTTGCAAAATTAATTTAAAATATAATTGAATTGTTGTTTTTAATAAAAAGGTGGAATTTAAATGAAATTTAAAAAAAATAATCAAATAAGTGATAAAAATTTTTTAAGATTAACTGGTATTAAACATACTACTTTTAATAAAATGCTAGAAATTTTAAAAATAGAAGAATTAAAAAAGAGATTTCGTCGCGGAAGAACCAATAAATTATCATTAGAAAATCGTATTTTAATGACTTTAGAATATTGAAGAGAATATAGAACTTATTTTCATATTGCAAAAAGTTATGATATTAGTGAAAGTAGTTGTTATAGAAATATCAAATGAATTGAAGACACTTTAATAAAACACCCTAATTTTCAACAACTTACTGGTCAAAAATCACTATTAAAAGATTAGACTTCTTGCAAAATTAATTTAAAATATAATTGAATTGTTGTTTTTAATAAAAAGGTGGAATTTAAATGAAATTTAAAAAAAATAATCAAATAAGTGATAAAAATTTTTTAAGATTAACTGGTATTAAACATACTACTTTTAATAAAATGCTAGAAATTTTAAAAATAGAAGAATTAAAAAAGAGATTTCGTCGCGGAAGAACCAATAAATTATCATTAGAAAATCGTATTTTAATGACTTTAGAATATTGAAGAGAATATAGAACTTATTTTCATATTGCAAAAAGTTATGATATTAGTGAAAGTAGTTGTTATAGAAATATCAAATGAATTGAAGACACTTTAATAAAACACCCTAATTTTCAACAACTTACTGGTCAAAAATCACTATTAAAAGATTATTTCAAAGATAAGACTGTTATAATTGATGTAACTGAAAGCCAAATCCAACGCCCAAAAAAAGACAAAAACAGCACTACTCAGGAAAAAAGAAAAAACACACAATAAAAACACAAGTTATAATTGAAAAAGATAGTAAAAAAATTATTAGTTCTGATTTTTCTTATGGTAAAAACCATGACTTTAAAATTTTAAAAGATTCAAAAATTAAATTTTTACCAGAAACAACTGTTTTAGTGGATTTAGGTTATCAAGGCATACAAAAAATTAATCATAATGTTTTAATTCCTAAAAGAAAATCAAAAAAAACCCTTTAAATAAAGAAGAAAAGCAAAATAATGAGCGAATTTCAAAAATGAGAATTGTTATTGAAAATGTTTTTGCTATACTTAAAAAATTTAAAATTATTAGTGAAAAATATCGAAATCGTAGAAAAAGATTTGCTTTAAGATTTAATTTAATAGCTTCAATTTATAATTTACAACTATTAGTTTAAATATATTTGATAATTTAAAATTTCAGTCTTTTTTTATTGTAAATAATAATTTTTATTATGTTTTAATGACAAAATATTTGTAAAAATAATCTAAAAATTATTTTAATAACACTTTTATATTTATTTTAAATTTAAAAATTATAATTATCATATTAATTTTGCAAGAAGTCTATTGAAGCTATTAAATTAAATCTTAAAGCAAATCTTTTTCTACGATTTCGATATTTTTCACTAATAATTTTAAATTTTTTAAGTATAGCAAAAACATTTTCAATAACAATTCTCATTTTTGAAATTCGCTCATTATTTTGCTTTTCTTCTTTATTTAAAGGGTTTTTCTTTGATTTTCTTTTAGGAATTAAAACATTATGATTAATTTTTTGTATGCCTTGATAACCTAAATCCACTAAAACAGTTGTTTCTTTTAATTTTGTCGAAAACTCTTGATAAAATAAAAAAAATCATCAACTTGATAATTTTAAAAGGCTTTTATGTAAAATTACTATTTTTACTTTAACTTTTTTATACATTAAAATATAATACCGCTGTTTGTTGGTTTGGAGTTAAACCCTTATGTTGGTATTTTCATTTTCAGAGATTTAAATAATTTTGAATATTAGTAAAACCTAAACCATGATAATGAATTAAGGCTTCTTTAAGACTAGATTGTAATTTACTGATTTTATTTAAGTTACGATAACTAGCTTCAGGATTAATTGTTGTTTTAGTTACACATAAAGTAGAATTTGTTTGTTTTGCTACTAAAAAATATAATTTTTGCATATCAGAAGTAATAATTGAATTTTCGTTAATTAATTCTTTGTTCATATTTTCAATAACTCATTGTTTTTGTAAACGTTTGGTGTTTGTGGATTTAACATAAATATTGTTATTATTATCAATTGCCATTTGAATACAGCATTTAGTATTAGTTGCGAATGGGTCAAGGTGAATTCTTCGTGGATCAGTTTTATATTTGAAATTTCCTTTATGGATTTCTTTAATAAATGTTTCATCGATTTGGATTTTACCAGATAATTTTTTAAATTTTAATTGGGTATTTTCTAATTGTTTTGATTTCATTAATTTTTGACGATTATATCAAGCAGTTTTTAATGTAGTTTTAATAAAACGAGAAATTGTTTTACTAGATTGCCCCAGCAATGAAATTTGAATCAATAAATTTCATTGTTCATAATTTAAATGACTTCAATAAATAAAATGATTACGAAAAGCGTCAAAACTTGCACGGCAATTTTTACATAAATATTTTTGTTTTCCTTCTGAATTATGTCCATTTTTAACGCAATGGTAAGATTCACATTTAGGGCATTTAATACCTTGCGCTCTAAATTTTTGATCAATTTCATTTAACCGTTTTTGTTTTTTTATTAATTCTGCTTGTTGTTTGACTTTTTCATAAAATTCTAAAAATTGATCATCTGTTAAAGTATTTACTAGTTCTTGAATTATTTTTTCCATAATTATTATCCCCCTCTATCATATTAAAAATATACCTAAAATTAAGTATATTCAATAAATATCAAGAGTTTTCGACAAAATTAAAAGTTGTTTCTGGTAAAAATTTAATTTTTGAATCTTTTAAAATTTTAAAGTCATGGTTTTTACCATAAGAAAAATCAGAACTAATAATTTTTTTACTATCTTTTTCAATTATAACTTGTGTTTTTATTGTGTGTTTTTTCTTTTTTCCTGAGTAGTGCTGTTTTTGTCTTTTTTTGGGCGTTGGATTTGGCTTTCAGTTACATCAATTATAACAGTCTTATCTTTGAAATAATCTTTTAATAGTGATTTTTGACCAGTAAGTTGTTGAAAATTAGGGTGTTTTATTAAAGTGTCTTCAATTCATTTGATATTTCTATAACAACTACTTTCACTAATATCATAACTTTTTGCAATATGAAAATAAGTTCTATATTCTCTTCAATATTCTAAAGTCATTAAAATACGATTTTCTAATGATAATTTATTGGTTCTTCCGCGACGAAATCTCTTTTTTAATTCTTCTATTTTTAAAATTTCTAGCATTTTATTAAAAGTAGTATGTTTAATACCAGTTAATCTTAAAAAATTTTTATCACTTATTTGATTATTTTTTTTAAATTTCATTTAAATTCCACCTTTTTATTAAAAACAACAATTCAATTATATTTTAAATTAATTTTGCAAGAAGTCTAATAAATATCAAGAGTTTTCGACAAAATTAAAATAATTTTTTTAATTTTAATAACACAAAATATGGTATTATTAAATCAATTAAGAGAAGCATAGTCTAATAACTGTGTGTGATTTACAAAAATTTTAAAATAAGTATTGCATTTGTGTTAAAAACATATTATTATTATTTTATGCTATCAATGTCTATAGACAGCAACGGGGAAACCTTAATTATGTTGCCGAGGGGATTAAAAGGTATAGGATTTTGGATTACAAAAACTCTTTTAAACTCGCTATGTAATACCGAGTTTTTTTATGTAAGATAGATATTGATTTCAGGATTAAACGGTTATGTTTAAGAAATTAGGAAGGGGTGGATGAATGCGACCAGCAATAGAAACTAAAAGTAATATTGTTCAAGAGATTAAAACAAAGATTGCATCGTCAAAGTCAACAACTATCATTCATTATCATGGATTTTCTGTTCAAGATTTAACAAATTTAAAGTTACAGTTAAGAAGTGAGGATGTTAGTTTAAAAATTTATAAAAATACATTAGTAAGAAGAGCATTACAAGAGTTAAGTATTAGTAATTTAGATGATATCTTATTAGGTCCTAACGCATTAGTGTTTTCGGCAACTGATGAAATTGTGGCTCCAAGATTATTAGCTAATTTTGCTAAGGAACATAAAAATTTAGTATTAAAAAGTGCTATTTTGGATGGTAAAGTAGTGTTATATGATGAATTACAAGTATTAGCCACATTGCCTTCAAAAAACAGCCTTATTTCAATGTTTGCTTCAGCAATTATTAGTCCATTAATTAATGTGGCTTTAGCAATTAAAGCCATTGCTGATAAACAATCAACAGAATAAACTGATATATAAAAATAAAAGGAGAGAATTATATTATGGCAGAAAATAATCCAATAAAAAAAGATACCCAAGAAGAAATAGAAAATAAAATTAACGAAGAAAAAACTGATAGTGTTAAAAAAGGTAATAAAATAACAAAACAAGATATTATCGCTTCGCTAGCAGAGATGAAATTAATTGAACTAAATGAATTAGTAAAAGCAATTGAAGAACATTTTAATGTTACTGCTAGTGCACCAGTGATGATGCAAGCAGCTTCACAGGGTGATGGTAATGTTGCACCGACAGAGGAGGAGGAGGTAAATGTTATTTTAACTAAACTTGGTGATTCTAAAATTGCAGTTATTAAAGCAGTAGCAGAGATTACCGAAAAACCTTTAATGGAAGCTAAAAAATTAGTTGAAGGTGAAAATCCAGTAATTAAAGAAAAAGTTAAACCAGAAGAAGCCGAAAAAATTAAGGAAAAACTTGTTGCTGCTGGTGCTGGGGTTGAAATTAAATAAATTTTAAAAATAACTAAGAAAGTATTTACATTTTATATTAGGATATGTTAGTATAAAGGGGGACTGTACAATTAACTGTGTCTTTAAGTAATTAACTTAAATTCACTCTGTCTTCAAATTTTATCATTAAATGTGAAATTGCACTACCCCAATTTTGAATTGGCATCGTTCATTTCTTAACCATATTTTGAAATGCTAAATAAAATATTTTAAAAACTGATGCGTCATTAGGAAAAATCTTTTTATTCTTAATGACTTTTCTTAATTGACTATTAACAGATTCAATCGCATTAGTTGTGTAAATAATTCTTCTAAATTCTTGAGGATATTCAAGAAAAATTATTAAATTATTTCAGTTATTTTTTCATGATTTAGTAATTTGTGGATACTTTTTATTTCATTTTTCTGAAAAATGATCTAAAGCAATTAACGCTATTTCTTCATTAATTGCTGTATAAATTGATTTTAAATCATTAGCTACAAGTTTGCGATTTTTGTAAGGAACAAATTTTAAACTATTGCGAATTTGATGAACAATGCATAATTGATGCTGTGTTTTTGGGAAAACAGCTTCTATTGCATCAGACATCCCAGTTAAATTATCACTACAAGCAACAAGAATATCTTGTAAGCCACGATTTTTCATTTCCGTAAGATTATTAAGTCAAAATTTGGCGCCCTCATTCTCGCTAATTCACATTCCTAAAATATCTTTTAAACCATCTAAATTAATTCCTAAGGCAAGATAAACTGCTTTATTTATTATTCGTTTATCTTGCTTTACTTTAACAACAATACAATCAAAATAAACAATCGGATAAATCTTCTCTAAAGGTTTAGTTTGTCACATTTTAACTTCTTCAATAACATCATCAGTTATTTGACTAATTAAACTTTCTGAAATTTCTGCTCCGTGATAGAATTCTTGCAATTGTGCTTTGATATCAGAAATTGTCATTCCTCTTGCATATAAAGAAATTACTTTTTGATCAAAGTTATCAAATCTTCTTTGTCTTTTCGGAATAATTACTGGTTCAAAAGTACTATTTCGATCTCTTGCAAAATTAATTTAAAATATAATTGAATTGTTGTTTTTAATAAAAAGGTGGAATTTAAATGAAATTTAAAAAAAATAATCAAATAAGTGATAAAAATTTTTTAAGATTAACTGGTATTAAACATACTACTTTTAATAAAATGCTAGAAATTTTAAAAATAGAAGAATTAAAAAAGAGATTTCGTCGCGGAAGAACCAATAAATTATCATTAGAAAATCGTATTTTAATGACTTTAGAATATTGAAGAGAATATAGAACTTATTTTCATATTGCAAAAAGTTATGATATTAGTGAAAGTAGTTGTTATAGAAATATCAAATGAATTGAAGACACTTTAATAAAACACCCTAATTTTCAACAACTTACTGGTCAAAAATCACTATTAAAAGATTATTTCAAAGATAAGACTGTTATAATTGATGTAACTGAAAGCCAAATCCAACGCCCAAAAAAAGACAAAAACAGCACTACTCAGGAAAAAAGAAAAAACACACAATAAAAACACAAGTTATAATTGAAAAAGATAGTAAAAAAATTATTAGTTCTGATTTTTCTTATGGTAAAAACCATGACTTTAAAATTTTAAAAGATTCAAAAATTAAATTTTTACCAGAAACAACTGTTTTAGTAGATTTAGGTTATCAAGGCATACAAAAAATTAATCATAATGTTTTAATTCCTAAAAGAAAATCAAAGAAAAACCCTTTAAATAAAGAAGAAAAGCAAAATAATGAGCGAATTTCAAAAATGAGAATTGTTATTGAAAATGTTTTTGCTATACTTAAAAAATTTAAAATTATTAGTGAAAAATATCGAAATCGTAGAAAAAGATTTGCTTTAAGATTTAATTTAATAGCTTCAATTTATAATTTACAACTATTAGTTTAAATATATTTGATAATTTAAAATTTCAGTCTTTTTTTATTGTAAATAATAATTTTTATTATGTTTTAATGACAAAATATTTGTAAAAATAATCTAAAAATTATTTTAATAACACTTTTATATTTATTTTAAATTTAAAAATTATAATTATCATATTAATTTTGCAAGAAGTCTATTATTCCGAAAAGACAAAGAAGATTTGATAACTTTGATCAAAAAGTAATTTCTTTATATGCAAGAGGAATGACAATTTCTGATATCAAAGCACAATTGCAAGAATTCTATCACGGAGCAGAAATTTCAGAAAGTTTAATTAGTCAAATAACTGATGATGTTATTGAAGAAGTTAAAATGTGACAAACTAAACCTTTAGAGAAGATTTATCCGATTGTTTATTTTGATTGTATTGTTGTTAAAGTAAAGCAAGATAAACGAATAATAAATAAAGCAGTTTATCTTGCCTTAGGAATTAATTTAGATGGTTTAAAAGATATTTTAGGAATGTGAATTAGCGAGAATGAGGGCGCCAAATTTTGACTTAATAATCTTACGGAAATGAAAAATCGTGGCTTACAAGATATTCTTGTTGCTTGTAGCGATAATTTAACTGGAATGTCTGATGCAATAGAAGCTGTGTTCCCAAAAACACAGCACCAATTATGCATTGTTCATCAAATTCGTAATAGTTTAAAATTTGTCCCTTACAAAGATCGCAAACTTGTAGCTAATGATTTAAAATCAATTTATACAGCAATTAATGAAGAAATAGCGCTAGTTGCTTTAGATCATTTTTCTGAAAAATGAAATAAAAAGTATCCACAAATTACTAAATCATGAAAAAATAACTGAAATAATTTAATAATTTTTCTTGAATATCCTCAAGAATTTAGAAGGATTATTTACACAACTAATGCGATTGAATCTGTTAATAGTCAACTAAGAAAAGTCATTAAGAATAAAAAGATTTTTCCTAATGACGCATCAGTTTTTAAAATATTTTATTTAGCATTTCAAAATATGGTTAAGAAATGAACGATGCCAATTCAAAATTGGGGTAGTGCAATTTCACATTTAATGATAAAATTTGAGGACAGAGTGAATTTAAGTTAATTACTTAAAGACACAGTTAATTGTACAGTCCCAAGAATTTCACCTTGACCCATTCGCAACTAATACTAAATGCTGTATTCAAATGGCAATTGATAATAATAACAATATTTATGTTAAATCCACAAACACCAAACGTTTACAAAAACAATGAGTTATTGAAAATATGAACAAAGAATTAATTAACGAAAATTCAATTATTACTTCTGATATGCAAAAATTATATTTTTTAGTAGCAAAACAAACAAATTCTACTTTATGTGTAACTAAAACAACAATTAATCCTGAAGCTAGTTATCGTAACTTAAAATAAAATCAGTAAATTACAATCTAGTCTTAAAGAAGCCTTAATTCATTATCATGGTTTAGGTTTTACTAATATTCAAAATTATTTAAATCTCTGAAAATGAAAATACCAACATAAGGGTTTAACTCCAAACCAACAAACAGCGGTATTATATTTTAATGTATAAAAAAGTTAAAGTAAAAATAGTAATTTTACATAAAAGCCTTTTAAAATTATCAAGTTGATGATTTTTTTTTTATTTTATCAAGAGTTTTCGACAAAATTAAAAGAAAACTCTGATATTTATTGAATATACTTAATTTTAGGTATATTTTTAATATGATAGAGGCGGATAATAATTATGGAAAAAATAATTCAAGAACTAGTAAATACTTTAACAGATGATCAATTTTTAGAATTTTATGAAAAAGTCAAACAACAAGCAGAATTAATAAAAAAACAAAAACGTTTAAATGAAATTGATCAAAAATTTAGAGCACAAGGTATTAAATGCCCTAAATGTGAATCTTACCATTGCGTTAAAAATGGACATAATTCAGAAGGAAAACAAAAATATTTATGTAAAAATTGCCGTGCAAGTTTTGACGCTTTTCGTAATCATTTTATTTATTGAAGTCATTTAAATTATGAACAATGAAATTTATTGATTCAAATTTCATTGCTGTGGGGCAACCTAGTAAAACAATTTCTCGTTTTATTAAAACTACATTAAAAACTGCTTGATATAATCGTCAAAAATTAATGAAATCAAAACAATTAGAAAATACCCAATTAAAATTTAAAAAATTATCTGGTAAAATCCAAATCGATGAAACATTTATTAAAGAAATCCATAAAGGAAATTTCAAATATAAAACTGATCCACGAAGAATTCACCTTGACCCATTCGCAACTAATACTAAATGCTGTATTCAAATGGCAATTGATAATAATAACAATATTTATGTTAAATCCACAAACACCAAACGTTTACAAAAACAATGAGTTATTGAAAATATGAACAAAGAATTAATTAACGAAAATTCAATTATTACTTCCGATATGCAAAAATTATATTTTTTAGTAGCAAAACAAACAAATTCTACTTTATGTGTAACTAAAACAACAATTAATCCTGAAGCTAGTTATCGTAACTTAAATAAAATCAGTAAATTACAATCTAGTCTTAAAGAAGCCTTAATTTATTATCATGGTTTAGGTTTTACTAATATTCAAAATTATTTAAATCTCTGAAAATGAAAATACCAACATAAGGGTTTAACTCCAAACCAACAAACAGCGGTATTATATTTTAATGTATAAAAAAGTTAAAGTAAAAATAGTAATTTTACATAAAAGCCTTTTAAAATTATCAAGTTGATGATTTTTTTTATTTTATCAAGAGTTTTCGACAAAATTAAAAGCAATTATTGATAATAAATTTAAAAAGAAGGGTATAATTTGTCTCCTGATTGTAAATCCTTTAAATGTGTAAAAAATGGGTTTAAAAATGATAAACAAAGATATTTATGTAAAAATTGCAAAAGTAGTTTTGATGCGTTTAGAAATCATTTTACTTATCGTAGTAAACTTTCTTATGAACAATGAGATTTATTAATTAAAATTGCTATGTTAGGACAATCTTCAAGAATAATTGCTAATTTTATCAACACTTCAACACTTTCAGCATGATTTAATCGTCAAAAATTAATGAAATCAAAACAATTAGCAAAAACTCAAAAATCTTTTAAGAAACTTAGTGGCATCATTGAAATTGATGAAACTTTTATTAAAGAAATTCATAAAGGAAATTTTAAATCCAAAGATGACCCAAGAAAACTCTATATTGAACCTAATGCTAAAAATACAAAATGTTGTATTCAAGTAGCTATTGATGAAAACCTTAATATTTATGCACAAGTTACCAATACTAAAAGACTAAAACGAAAATGGGTTGAAGATAATTTAACTAACAAACTTATTAAAGAAAATTCGCTTTTAAAAACAGATATGCACCCCTTGTATGATTTAGTTGCAATACAAACTAAATGTAAGTTAAAACAAGTTAAACATAATGCTTCTAAAAAAGCTAGTTATTATAATTTAAAAAATGTTAGCAAAGTTCAATCCAGTATAAAAGAATTTCTCACTCATTATCATGGCATTGGGTTTACTAACATTCAAGATTATCTCAACTTATGAAAATGAAAATATCAACATTATGGTTTAAATCCTTATCAACAATCAAGCTTATTGTATTTTAATTTATAACCATTAATTCTAAAATTTAATAAAATTAATTTTTAAAAGTCAGGTTGATGACTTTTTTATTTTATCAATACTTATCTATAAAATTTAAGAATTATTTCAGTTATTTTTTCATGATTTAGTAATTTGTGGATACTTTTTATTTCATTTTTCAGAAAAATGATCTAAAGCAACTAGCGCTATTTCTTCATTAATTGCTGTATAAATTGATTTTAAATCATTAGCTACAAGTTTGCGATCTTTGTAAGGGACAAATTTTAAACTATTACGAATTTGATGAACGATGCATAATTGGTGCTGTGTTTTTGGGAACACAGCTTCTATTGCATCAGACATTCCAGTTAAATTATCGCTACAAGCAACAAGAATATCTTGTAAGCCACGATTTTTCATTTCCGTAAGCACATTAATATTAAGTCAAAATTTGGCTCCCTCATTCTCGCTAATTCACATTCCTAAAATATCTTTTAAACCATCTAAATTAATTCCTAAGGCAAGATAAACTGCTTTATTTATTATTCGTTTATCTTGCTTTACTTTAACAACAATACAATCAAAATAAACAATCGGATAAATCTTCTCTAAAGGTTTAGTTTGTCACATTTTAACTTCTTCAATAACATCATCAGTTATTTGACTAATTAAACTTTCTGAAATTTCTGCTCCGTGATAGAATTCTTGCAATTGTGCTTTGATATCAGAAATTGTCATTCCTCTTGCATATAAAGAAATTACTTTTTGATCAAAGTTATCAAATCTTCTTTGTCTTTTCGGAATAATTACTGGTTCAAAAGTACTATTTCGATCTCTTGGTACATCAATTGCGATTGAACCATTTTTAGTAATAATGGTTTTTTGTGTGTTGCCATTTCTTTTATTATGATTCTCATCAGTTTCAAGATGATCTTTAATTTCCGTATTTAACATTCGTTCAGTTAATTTTTTGGTAAATTCCTGAAAAATAGTATTGCCTTTAAATAAATCTTGTGGATTATCAATATTTTCTAAAAAATAATCAACAACTTTATCAATTGCATCAGGTTCTTTTTTTTGTCATTTTCTGTTCTCCTTCGTTTAAGTATAATTCAGAATGAATTATCGAGACACAGAATTTTGGACAGGCCCTAAATTTTTAGTTATTACGGATTTTCAATTTCAATTTCAAAATCATTTGTATTTCTTAATATGTAATCTATTTTATTATTATCATAAGCAGGACTAATATTTCCTAAACTATCATATTTGCAGTCATCTAAATTTGTACCTTGTGCTTTAATTGTTATTTTTTTATTAATTACTCATGTATTTCGCATGGCGGTTTCTTGACCGTCTGTATTTATTAGTTGTCTAATCTTATCTTGTTTGCTCTGATTATTTTGTAATTTTTGTGTAAATAAGAAACTAAGGTTTTCTAAATTTCTTAATTCTGGTAATTTTTCATTTAGATTGTTATTATCTATTTTATTTATTTGAACTTGTGTAATATTATTTGTTGAATTCGAAATTCAAAACCTCACTTTTTCTAGATTTCTGATTTCAAAATTATAAATTTTATTCTTTTGTTCTATTAATTCATTTGGTTTTTTAGAACATCCAATCGTTGGTAATATTGTTAATCCCAAAAGAGCTATTTTATTTAAAATTTTCATTATTTTAATTCCTTTATTACTTTATTTTTTCGATATATATATATATATATATATATCATTTTACATGAAAATCCTTAAAATCGTTAGAAAAATGGTTTTAATTTTGTCGAAAACTCTTGATATTTATTGAATATACTTAATTTTAGGTATATTTTTAATATGATAGAGGTGGATAATAATTATGGAAAAAATAATTCAAGAACTAGTAAATACTTTAACAGATGATCAATTTTTAGAATTTTATGAAAAAGTCAAACAACAAGCAGAATTAATAAAAAAACAAAAACGTTTAAATGAAATTGATCAAAAATTTAGAGCGCAAGGTATTAGACTTCTTGCAAAATTAATTTAAAATATAATTGAATTGTTGTTTTTAATAAAAAGGTGGAATTTAAATGAAATTTAAAAAAAATAATCAAATAAGTGATAAAAATTTTTTAAGATTAACTGGTATTAAACATACTACTTTTAATAAAATGCTAGAAATTTTAAAAATAGAAGAATTAAAAAAGAGATTTCGTCGCGGAAGAACCAATAAATTATCATTAGAAAATCGTATTTTAATGACTTTAGAATATTGAAGAGAATATAGAACTTATTTTCATATTGCAAAAAGTTATGATATTAGTGAAAGTAGTTGTTATAGAAATATCAAATGAATTGAAGACACTTTAATAAAACACCCTAATTTTCAACAACTTACTGGTCAAAAATCACTATTAAAAGATTATTTCAAAGATAAGACTGTTATAATTGATGTAACTGAAAGCCAAATCCAACGCCCAAAAAAAGACAAAAACAGCACTACTCAGGAAAAAAGAAAAAACACACAATAAAAACACAAGTTATAATTGAAAAAGATAGTAAAAAAATTATTAGTTCTGATTTTTCTTATGGTAAAAACCATGACTTTAAAATTTTAAAAGATTCAAAAATTAAATTTTTACCAGAAACAACTGTTTTAGTGGATTTAGGTTATCAAGGCATACAAAAAATTAATCATAATGTTTTAATTCCTAAAAGAAAATCAAAGAAAAACCCTTTAAATAAAGAAGAAAAGCAAAATAATGAGCGAATTTCAAAAATGAGAATTGTTATTGAAAATGTTTTTGCTATACTTAAAAAATTTAAAATTATTAGTGAAAAATATCGAAATCGTAGAAAAAGATTTGCTTTAAGATTTAATTTAATAGCTTCAATTTATAATTTACAACTATTAGTTTAAATATATTTGATAATTTAAAATTTCAGTCTTTTTTTATTGTAAATAATAATTTTTATTATGTTTTAATGACAAAATATTTGTAAAAATAATCTAAAAATTATTTTAATAACACTTTTATATTTATTTTAAATTTAAAAATTATAATTATCATATTAATTTTGCAAGAAGTCTAATTTATAATTTACAACTATTAGTTTAAATATATTTGATAATTTAAAATTTCAGTCTTTTTTTATTGTAAATAATAATTTTTATTATGTTTTAATGACAAAATATTTGTAAAAATAATCTAAAAATTATTTTAATAACACTTTTATATTTATTTTAAATTTAAAAATTATAATTATCATATTAATTTTGCAAGAAGTCTATTGAATATACTTAATTTTAGGTATATTTTAATATGATAGAGGTGGATAATAATTATGGAAAAAATAATTCAAGAACTAGTAAATACTTTAACAGATGATCAATTTTTAGAATTTTATGAAAAAGTCAAACAACAAGCAGAATTAATAAAAAAACAAAAACGGTTAAATGAAATTGATCAAAAATTTAGATCGCAAGGTATTAAATGCCCTAAATGTGAATCTTACCATTGCGTTAAAAATGGACATAATTCAGAAGGAAAACAAAAATATTTATGTAAAAATTGCCGTGCAAGTTTTGACGCTTTTCGTAATCATTTTATTTATTGAAGTCATTTAAATTATGAACAATGAAATTTATTGATTCAAATTTCATTGCTGGGGCAATCTAGTAAAACAATTTCTCGTTTTATTAAAACTACATTAAAAACTGCTTGATATAATCGTCAAAAATTAATGAAATCAAAACAATTAGAAAATATCCAATTAAAATTTAAAAAATTATCTGGTAAAATTCAAATCGATGAAACATTTATTAAAGAAATCCATAAAGGAAATTTCAAATATAAAACTGATCCACGAAGAATTCACCTTGACCCATTCGCAACTAATACTAAATGCTGTATTCAAATGGCAATTGATAATAATAACAATATTTATGTTAAATCCACAAACACCAAACGTTTACAAAAACAATGAGTTATTGAAAATATGAACAAAGAATTAATTAACGAAAATTCAATTATTACTTCTGATATGCAAAAATTATATTTTTTAGTAGCAAAACAAACAAATTCTACTTTATGTGTAACTAAAACAACAATTAATCCTGAAGCTAGTTATCGTAACTTAAATAAAATCAGTAAATTACAATCTAGTCTTAAAGAAGCCTTAATTCATTATCATGGTTTAGGTTTTACTAATATTCAAAATTATTTAAATCTCTGAAAATGAAAATACCAACATAAGGGTTTAACTCCAAACCAACAAACAGCGGTATTATATTTTAATGTATAAAAAAGTTAAAGTAAAAATAGTAATTTTACATAAAAGCCTTTTAAAATTATCAAGTTGATGATTTTTTTTATTTTATCAAGAGTTTTCGACAAAATTAAAAAAAAATTAATTTTATTCACAATAAAAAATATTTAATTCAAAATTAACCAAATTAAAACATTTTTCACGAGTTTCTATTATTTTTTAAATAATTATTTTGCAATAATAAATTTATTTAAAGTTTCAAATGGAGTTTTGTAATTCAAGCTTTTATGTTTTCGTTTGAAATTATAAAATGTGTACCACTCATTCAAATGAATTTGTAATTGTTTAACATCAAATTTTATTTCAAAACCACATTTTTTAAACCAAAATAAACTATTATAATTACGGTGAAACCGTTCAATCTTTCCGTTGCTCTGAGGAGAACGGATTGGTGTGGTTTCATGGATAATTCCATTTTTTGAAAGAAAGGTTGTAAAAGGTCTTTCTTTTACTTTGTATGCTTTTTTATTACTTCAATTAGTAGTAGTGAATTCCGGAGCATTATCAGTGCGAATGCGTTTAATTGTTATGCCAAGTTCGCCAAAATCTTTCATTGCTCTTTGCATGGCATTAATGGCATTATTGGTTCCTAAACTATCATACACATATCCAAAAGCAATTCTTGTTATTTCGTCAATGAAATCATAAACATATAATCTATGCTTAGCACTAGGAAAATTTTATCAGTAAACACTTTAGCATCCATTTGCAGTAGTCCAATATCTGAAACTTCATAACGCTTAAAATGGCGTTTTGCTTTTTTCATTTGCGTTTTTATTTCTCCATAGCGTTTGTCTTGTTTAATTCAACGATAAAAAGTATTAATTGATTTGGGGACATTATTTGTATCTATATCATGCACATTTTTTTGATGAATATTATGATAAAGCGATAATACACCGCCCGCACCTACAAATTTGTAATCAAAGTAATAATCACAAATTTGTTTTCTGGTTTCTAATGAAAATTGATATTTAATATTTTTTGGTGTTGTTGATTTGAATTGCAATTCATAAAAGTTGTCTTGATAATAACCATTAATAATTTTTTTAGCTCAAATATAAAATAGACTTCTTGCAAAATTAATATGATAATTATAATTTTTAAATTTAAAATAAATATAAAAGTGTTATTAAAATAATTTTTAGATTATTTTTACAAATATTTTGTCATTAAAACATAATAAAAATTATTATTTACAATAAAAAAAGACTGAAATTTTAAATTATCAAATATATTTAAACTAATAGTTGTAAATTATAAATTGAAGCTATTAAATTAAATCTTAAAGCAAATCTTTTTCTACGATTTCGATATTTTTCACTAATAATTTTAAATTTTTTAAGTATAGCAAAAACATTTTCAATAACAATTCTCATTTTTGAAATTCGCTCATTATTTTGCTTTTCTTCTTTATTTAAAGGGTTTTTCTTTGATTTTCTTTTAGGAATTAAAACATTATGATTAATTTTTTGTATGCCTTGATAACCTAAATCCACTAAAACAGTTGTTTCTGGTAAAAATTTAATTTTTGAATCTTTTAAAATTTTAAAGTCATGGTTTTTACCATAAGAAAAATCAGAACTAATAATTTTTTTACTATCTTTTTCAATTATAACTTGTGTTTTTATTGTGTGTTTTTTCTTTTTTCCTGAGTAGTGCTGTTTTTGTCTTTTTTTGGGCGTTGGATTTGGCTTTCAGTTACATCAATTATAACAGTCTTATCTTTGAAATAATCTTTTAATAGTGATTTTTGACCAGTAAGTTGTTGAAAATTAGGGTGTTTTATTAAAGTGTCTTCAATTCATTTGATATTTCTATAACAACTACTTTCACTAATATCATAACTTTTTGCAATATGAAAATAAGTTCTATATTCTCTTCAATATTCTAAAGTCATTAAAATACGATTTTCTAATGATAATTTATTGGTTCTTCCGCGACGAAATCTCTTTTTTAATTCTTCTATTTTTAAAATTTCTAGCATTTTATTAAAAGTAGTATGTTTAATACCAGTTAATCTTAAAAAATTTTTATCACTTATTTGATTATTTTTTTTAAATTTCATTTAAATTCCACCTTTTTATTAAAAACAACAATTCAATTATATTTTAAATTAATTTTGCAAGAAGTCTAATGTCATTTTACTACCACGAAAATATTTTTTAATCAATTTATTTACAGATATGTTATCTGTATTATTCATATATAAGTTGATACATAAATTGAGATATTTACTTACTCATTTTTTTTTAATTTTGTCGAAAACTCTTGATATTTATTGAATATACTTAATTTTAGGTATATTTTAATATGATAGAGGTGGATAATAATTATGGAAAAAATAATTCAAGAACTAGTAAATACTTTAACAGATGATCAATTTTTAGAATTTTATGAAAAAGTCAAACAACAAGCAGAATTAATAAAAAAACAAAAACGGTTAAATGAAATTGATCAAAAATTTAGAGCGCACGGTATTTTAAATGCCCTAAATGTGAATCTTACCATTGCGTTAAAAATGGACATAATTCAGAAGGAAAACAAAAATATTTATGTAAAAATTGCCGTGCAAGTTTTGACGCTTTTCGTAATCATTTTATTTATTGAAGTCATTTAAATTATGAACAATGAAATTTATTGATTCAAATTTCATTGCTGGGGCAATCTAGTAAAACAATTTCTCGTTTTATTAAAACTACATTAAAAACTGCTTGATATAATCGTCAAAAATTAATGAAATCAAAACAATTAGAAAATACCCAATTAAAATTTAAAAAATTATCTGGTAAAATCCAAATCGATGAAACATTTATTAAAGAAATTCATAAAGGAAATTTCAAATATAAAACTGATCCACGAAGAATTCACCTTGACCCATTCGCAACTAATACTAAATGCTGTATTCAAATGGCAATTGATAATAATAACAATATTTATGTTAAATCCACAAACACCAAACGTTTACAAAAACAATGAGTTATTGAAAATATGAACAAAGAATTAATTAACGAAAATTCAATTATTACTTCTGATATGCAAAAATTATATTTTTTAGTAGCAAAACAAACAAATTCTACTTTATGTGTAACTAAAACAACAATTAATTCTGAAGCTAGTTATCGTAACTTAAATAAAATCAGTAAATTACAATCTAGTCTTAAAGAAGCCTTAATTCATTATCATGGTTTAGGTTTTACTAATATTCAAAATTATTTAAATCTCTGAAAATGAAAATACCAACATAAGGGTTTAACTCCAAACCAACAAACAGCGGTATTATATTTTAATGTATAAAAAAGTTAAAGTAAAAATAGTAATTTTACATAAAAGCCTTTTAAAATTATCAAGTTGATGATTTTTTTTATTTTATCAAGAGTTTTCGACAAAATTAAAAGTTTTTTGTGTGTTGCCATTTCTTTTATTATGATTCTCATCACTTTCAAGATGATCTTTAATTTCCGTATTTAACATTCGTTCAGTTAATTTTTTGGTAAATTCCTGAAAAATAGTATTGCCTTTAAATAAATCTTGTGGATTATCAATATTTTCTAAAAAATAATCAACAACTTTATCAATTGCGTCAGGTTCTTTTTTTATTTTTTTTTTTGTCATTTTCTGTTCTCCTTCTTTTAAGTATAATTCAGAATGAATTATCGAGACACAGAATTTTGGACAGGCTCGTAATTAACTAAAATTACTGGTTTTTATTCTGACAAAATATAAAAAATGAAAAAGTTGTTTAGTTATTCAAGGATGTTTGTTATCCTAAAAAGCCATCTTTCTTTGGGTAGTGGTTTATAGTTTTTAAAATATTGAACGATGCCAATTCAAAATTGAGGTAATGCAATTTCACATTTAATGATAAAATTTGAGAACAAAGCAGAGCAGAGTGAATTTAAGTTAATAGACTTCTTGCAAAATTAATTTAAAATATAATTGAATTGTTGTTTTTAATAAAAAGGTGGAATTTAAATGAAATTTAAAAAAAATAATCAAATAAGTGATAAAAATTTTTTAAGATTAACTGGTATTAAACATACTACTTTTAATAAAATGCTAGAAATTTTAAAAATAGAAGAATTAAAAAAGAGATTTCGTCGCGGAAGAACCAATAAATTAGACTTCTTGCAAAATTAATATGATAATTATAATTTTTAAATTTAAAATAAATATAAAAGTGTTATTAAAATAATTTTTAGATTATTTTTACAAATATTTTGTCATTAAAACATAATAAAAATTATTATTTACAATAAAAAAAGACTGAAATTTTAAATTATCAAATATATTTAAACTAATAGTTGTAAATTATAAATTGAAGCTATTAAATTAAATCTTAAAGCAAATCTTTTTCTACGATTTCGATATTTTTCACTAATAATTTTAAATTTTTTAAGTATAGCAAAAACATTTTCAATAACAATTCTCATTTTTGAAATTCGCTCATTATTTTGCTTTTCTTCTTTATTTAAAGGGTTTTTCTTTGATTTTCTTTTAGGAATTAAAACATTATGATTAATTTTTTGTATGCCTTGATAACCTAAATCCACTAAAACAGTTGTTTCTGGTAAAAATTTAATTTTTGAATCTTTTAAAATTTTAAAGTCATGGTTTTTACCATAAGAAAAATCAGAACTAATAATTTTTTTACTATCTTTTTCAATTATAACTTGTGTTTTTATTGTGTGTTTTTTCTTTTTTCCTGAGTAGTGCTGTTTTTGTCTTTTTTTGGGCGTTGGATTTGGCTTTCAGTTACATCAATTATAACAGTCTTATCTTTGAAATAATCTTTTAATAGTGATTTTTGACCAGTAAGTTGTTGAAAATTAGGGTGTTTTATTAAAGTGTCTTCAATTCATTTGATATTTCTATAACAACTACTTTCACTAATATCATAACTTTTTGCAATATGAAAATAAGTTCTATATTCTCTTCAATATTCTAAAGTCATTAAAATACGATTTTCTAATGATAATTTATTGGTTCTTCCGCGACGAAATCTCTTTTTTAATTCTTCTATTTTTAAAATTTCTAGCATTTTATTAAAAGTAGTATGTTTAATACCAGTTAATCTTAAAAAATTTTTATCACTTATTTGATTATTTTTTTTAAATTTCATTTAAATTCCACCTTTTTATTAAAAACAACAATTCAATTATATTTTAAATTAATTTTGCAAGAAGTCTAATGTCATTTTACTACCACGAAAATATTTTTTAATCAATTTATTTACAGATATGTTATCTGTATTATTCATATATAAGTTGATACATAAATTGAGATATTTACTTACTCATTTTTTTTTAATTTTGTCGAAAACTCTTGATATTTATTGAATATACTTAATTTTAGGTATATTTTAATATGATAGAGGTGGATAATAATTATGGAAAAAATAATTCAAGAACTAGTAAATACTTTAACAGATGATCAATTTTTAGAATTTTATGAAAAAGTCAAACAACAAGCAGAATTAATAAAAAAACAAAAACGGTTAAATGAAATTGATCAAAAATTTAGAGCGCACGGTATTAAATGCCCTAAATGTGAATCTTACCATTGCGTTAAAAATGGACATAATTCAGAAGGAAAACAAAAATATTTATGTAAAAATTGCCGTGCAAGTTTTGACGCTTTTCGTAATCATTTTATTTATTGAAGTCATTTAAATTATGAACAATGAAATTTATTGATTCAAATTTCATTGCTGGGGCAATCTAGTAAAACAATTTCTCGTTTTATTAAAACTACATTAAAAACTGCTTGATATAATCGTCAAAAATTAATGAAATCAAAACAATTAGAAAATACCCAATTAAAATTTAAAAAATTATCTGGTAAAATCCAAATCGATGAAACATTTATTAAAGAAATTCATAAAGGAAATTTCAAATATAAAACTGATCCACGAAGAATTCACCTTGACCCATTCGCAACTAATACTAAATGCTGTATTCAAATGGCAATTGATAATAATAACAATATTTATGTTAAATCCACAAACACCAAACGTTTACAAAAACAATGAGTTATTGAAAATATGAACAAAGAATTAATTAACGAAAATTCAATTATTACTTCTGATATGCAAAAATTATATTTTTTAGTAGCAAAACAAACAAATTCTACTTTATGTGTAACTAAAACAACAATTAATCCTGAAGCTAGTTATCGTAACTTAAATAAAATCAGTAAATTACAATCTAGTCTTAAAGAAGCCTTAATTCATTATCATGGTTTAGGTTTTACTAATATTCAAAATTATTTAAATCTCTGAAAATGAAAATACCAACATAAGGGTTTAACTCCAAACCAACAAACAGCGGTATTATATTTTAATGTATAAAAAAGTTAAAGTAAAAATAGTAATTTTACATAAAAGCCTTTTAAAATTATCAAGTTGATGATTTTTTTTATTTTATCAAGAGTTTTCGACAAAATTAAAAGTTTTTTGTGTGTTGCCATTTCTTTTATTATGATTCTCATCACTTTCAAGATGATCTTTAATTTCCGTATTTAACATTCGTTCAGTTAATTTTTTGGTAAATTCCTGAAAAATAGTATTGCCTTTAAATAAATCTTGTGGATTATCAATATTTTCTAAAAAATAATCAACAACTTTATCAATTGCGTCAGGTTCTTTTTTTATTTTTTTTTTGTCATTTTCTGTTCTCCTTCTTTTAAGTATAATTCAGAATGAATTATCGAGACACAGAATTTTGGACAGGCTCGTAATTAACTAAAATTACTGGTTTTTATTCTGACAAAATATAAAAAATGAAAAAGTTGTTTAGTTATTCAAGGATGTTTGTTATCCTAAAAAGCCATCTTTCTTTGGGTAGTGGTTTATAGTTTTTAAAATATTGAACGATGCCAATTCAAAATTGAGGTAATGCAATTTCACATTTAATGATAAAATTTGAGAACAAAGCAGAGCAGAGTGAATTTAAGTTAATTACTTAGAGACACAGTTAATTGTACAGTCCCCTTTATGGTTCATTAACTGATAATAAGCTGTGCTATTTAATACTTTCCATTGTTTTTAAATCTTCTTCAATAATGGTCATAGCAATTTTTTTATTATTTTTTTCTTCGGCAATATTATATTCAGAATTACAACTAACAATAATTAAAAGTGGTAGAACTAAAAACAAAAGTGGTGTAAAAACTTTTAATAATTGATAAATATTTTTCATATTTTTAGATTATCTTTTCTGATGTTAACTGTTAATAAAATACAATATAACTATCTGTTATTAAATTATGAAATATTTTACTATCAATAAGCAAGAGTTTTATCTAATTTTTATAAATTAAAAATCCAAAAAAAGTTAAGTAAATACTTAACTTTAAAAACAATATCATTATTAAATTTCTTGTTATTATTTTTCTGCCTTTCAGTTAAAAACAATGCCTTTATGTCGGGTCATTGATAATAATGCTTCACGAATCCCTTGTACGCCCATCCCTGAATCTTTAATTCCTAAAAAAGGTAAATAATCTGGTCCGCGTTGGGGAACATCATTAATGTTAATTGAACCAACATCTAATTGATTAGCAATTTTAACCGCCATATCAATATCATTAGTAAAAATTGATGCTTGCAAACCATATTTAGAACCATTTGCAAGCGTAATCGCTTCATCATCAATTGATGTTACTCTGATAATTGGCAACACCGGTCCAAATGGTTCAATCCAAGCAATATCCATATCTTTAGTAACATTATCAATAATTGTTGGATATCACAAATTATTTTTTCTAGTATTTCCTAAAACTAACGATGCCTTTTTTTCTAACGCGTCATCAACTAATTTTTGAAGAATATCGCTTGTTTTCATATCAATAATTGGGGTAATATCAGCATTATCATTCGGACTTCCAACTGTTAATTTTTCTGTTTCAACTTTAATTAAAGATACCAATTCATCAGCAATCGTATTATCAACTAAAACTCTTTTAATAGCAGTACATCTTTGACCTGAATAACTAAATGCTCCTTTAACAATTTTTTTAGCTGTCATTGCGAGATCACAGTCTTTAAGAACAATGGCTGGGTCTTTACCACCTAATTCCAAAATAATATCCACTTTGCTAGTAATCTTAGTAATATGTTTTCCTGTAACATCAGAACCAGTAAAAGAAATAACATTAATTGCTGGATGGGTTACTAAACTATCACCAATAACACTGCCCTTACCAGTAACAGCATTAATGACACCAGCAGGAAAATTAGCATCAAATGCTAACTTAGCTAAAAATAATCCTGTTAAAGAACTTTGTGAAGCTGGTTTAAAAACCACTGTATTTCCCATAATTAATGCCGGAATTATTTTTGCTAACGATAAATTAACAGGATAATTAAAAGGTGAAATTGCTAAAACAACTCCTTTAGCAACTCGCGAAAAAATTGCCAACTTATTTTTCACATTAAAAGCATCACCCGTATATGATTCAGGATAAATACGATATGCTTCATTAACAGTAAAATCAATATATTCAATTGTGCGATTAATTTCAGAAATAGCTGCTTTTTTACCTTTAGCAATTTCTAAGACCATCAAATTAGCAAGCGCATCAGTATTTTCAATAATTAACTGCTTTCATTGTTCAATAAACTTAATTCTTTCATTAATTAATAATCTTTCTCATTGCTTTTGAACATTCTTAGCTGCCAAAAACGCATCATTAATATTTTCTAACGAAAGAGCAGGAACACTACCAATTACTTCTAATGTGTTTGGACTCGTAATTTCAATAACATTTGTAGAAGAAAGCAACTTACCATTAATTAATGCTTGACCTTTTTCCATTTTATCACCTCTAAATATAATTATATCGTTTTTAAAATTAAAAACAGAAAAATTAATTTTTAATTTTGTCGAAAACTCTTGATATTTATTGAATATACTTAATTTTAGGTATATTTTTAATATGATAGAGGTGGATAATAATTATGGAAAAAATAATTCAAGAACTAGTAAATACTTTAACAGATGATCAATTTTTAGAATTTTATGAAAAAGTCAAACAACAAGCAGAATTAATAAAAAAAAAAAAACAAAAACGTTTAAATGAAATTGATCAAAAATTTAGAGCGCAAGATATTAAATGCCCTAAATGGAATCTTACCATTGCGTTAAAAATGGACATAATTCAGAAGGAAAACAAAAATATTTATGTAAAAATTGCCGTGCAAGTTTTGACGCTTTTCGTAATCATTTTATTTATTGAAGTCATTTAAATTATGAACAATGAAATTTATTGATTCAAATTTCATTGCTGGGGCAATCTAGTAAAACAATTTCTCGTTTTATTAAAACTACATTAAAAACTGCTTGATATAATCGTCAAAAATTAATGAAATCAAAACAATTAGAAAATACTCAATTAAAATTTAAAAAATTATCTGGTAAAATCCAAATCGATGAAACATTTATTAAAGAAATCCATAAAGGAAATTTCAAATATAAAACTGATCCACGAAGAATTCACCTTGACCCATTCGCAACTAATACTAAATGCTGTATTCAAATGGCAATTGATAATAATAACAATATTTATGTTAAATCCACAAACACCAAACGTTTACAAAAACAATAGACTTCTTGCAAAATTAATATGATAATTATAATTTTTAAATTTAAAATAAATATAAAAGTGTTATTAAAATAATTTTTAGATTATTTTTACAAATATTTTGTCATTAAAACATAATAAAAATTATTATTTACAATAAAAAAAGACTGAAATTTTAAATTATCAAATATATTTAAACTAATAGTTGTAAATTATAAATTGAAGCTATTAAATTAAATCTTAAAGCAAATCTTTTTCTACGATTTCGATATTTTTCACTAATAATTTTAAATTTTTTAAGTATAGCAAAAACATTTTCAATAACAATTCTCATTTTTGAAATTCGCTCATTATTTTGCTTTTCTTCTTTATTTAAAGGGTTTTTCTTTGATTTTCTTTTAGGAATTAAAACATTATGATTAATTTTTTGTATGCCTTGATAACCTAAATCCACTAAAACAGTTGTTTCTGGTAAAAATTTAATTTTTGAATCTTTTAAAATTTTAAAGTCATGGTTTTTACCATAAGAAAAATCAGAACTAATAATTTTTTTACTATCTTTTTCAATTATAACTTGTGTTTTTATTGTGTGTTTTTTCTTTTTTCCTGAGTAGTGCTGTTTTTGTCTTTTTTTGGGCGTTGGATTTGGCTTTCAGTTACATCAATTATAACAGTCTTATCTTTGAAATAATCTTTTAATAGTGATTTTTGACCAGTAAGTTGTTGAAAATTAGGGTGTTTTATTAAAGTGTCTTCAATTCATTTGATATTTCTATAACAACTACTTTCACTAATATCATAACTTTTTGCAATATGAAAATAAGTTCTATATTCTCTTCAATATTCTAAAGTCATTAAAATACGATTTTCTAATGATAATTTATTGGTTCTTCCGCGACGAAATCTCTTTTTTAATTCTTCTATTTTTAAAATTTCTAGCATTTTATTAAAAGTAGTATGTTTAATACCAGTTAATCTTAAAAAATTTTTATCACTTATTTGATTATTTTTTTTAAATTTCATTTAAATTCCACCTTTTTATTAAAAACAACAATTCAATTATATTTTAAATTAATTTTGCAAGAAGTCTATTGTCTGTTGTTAAATCAAAAGTAAGTAGCCCTATCATCATCTAAGTAATTGTTGTCATTATCTTTAATTTCTGTATTATAGTCAATGCCTTCAATTGCATTATTTACGCCATCAAGATTGTTAATTGCTTCATTAAGTCTTTTTTTAATTTTTTTATAACTTCAATTTTGGTTGCATTTGTAGGGTCGATTATTTCTGAATTTGGTAAAATAGTTGAAGTCTTATGATAAAAATAGCTCTCGTCTTTAAAGCCGTGATTTTTAATCGTAAATTCTTTGTAATAACCTTTTTCTAAAGTGTCAATGAAATTAAATACTGGTGTTCAATAGAGATAAGAGTAATTAAATTTATCAAAATCGCCACGCGGTGAATCATTAAATAGTCAAGGTTATCAATAACATCGCTGTATTTGTGGTTACCATCAAATTTGGTGGTTATTTCTGGTAAATCAATATCGGTTGCTATCTTTTTCAATTTCAATTTCAAAATCATTTGTATTTCTTAATATGTAATCTATTTTATTATTATCATAAGCAGGACTAATATTTCCTAAACTATCATATTTGCAGTCATCTAAATTTGTACCTTGTGCTTTAATTGTTATTTTTTTATTAATTACTCATGTATTTCGCATGGCGGTTTCTTGACCGTCTGTATTTATTAGTTGTCTAATCTTATCTTGTTTGCTCTGATTATTTTGTAATTTTTGTGTAAATAAGAAACTAAGGTTTTCTAAATTTCTTAATTCTGGTAATTTTTCATTTAGATTGTTATTATCTATTTTATTTATTTGAACTTGTGTAATATTATTTGTTGAATTCGAAATTCAAAACCTCACTTTTTCTAGATTTCTGATTTCAAAATTATAAATTTTATCACTTTGTCTTTTATTTCTAATTAGTTGTGATGTTGCCTTGTCATTATTAATGTTTTGGGGAATGGTAAAAATGTTATTGAAACTAATAATTATCACAGTAAATATTTTCATAAACATTTTTATCACTCCTTTTTAAAATATTTTATTTTTCGTTGTTCTTTTAGTTTTGATTTTTTTTAATAAGTCACTCAATACCACAATTTATAATTACAGCTATTGTAATGCATATATCTAAATATCCTAGTATCATAAGTGAAATTAATGTTTTAAATTTTTCATATAATAATTTCAAATCATTAATTTCCAATTTTAAAAATGGAATGAAAAAGATAATAATCATAAAAATGTAAGGCAAAATTCTCCATCAATATTTTTTTAAAGAATTAATTAGTTTGTTTGATTTCATTTTTCAAGGCTCTTTTTGCTTTAATTTTTTGAATAATAAAGCGGATTAATTTTTCAAATTTAATTGCAAAATATATTGCTCCATCTCATCAAAAAACAAATATTCCTGCAAGCATAATACCACTATTGAACTTGCCAAAGAATTTAACCATCTC
The DNA here is from genome assembly GCF_964031115.1 of Spiroplasma endosymbiont of Clivina fossor. Lineage (GTDB taxonomy): Bacteria > Bacillota_I > Bacilli_A > Mycoplasmatales > Nriv7 > Nriv7. The sequence goes on along the minus strand of NZ_OZ035006.1, from coordinate 426,893 downwards.
TTCTTCATTCATAAAATTATTAAATTCGTCACTTGTTCCGGTTATTCATTTAGTATCGATTACTGTTAATGCACAAATTAATAAGCTTATAAAGATGAAAATGATACTTAATAATACTTTTAACCACTGCTTTTTAAAAGAATTTTTAATCCTTAATTTTAATGGCATTTTTTCTTTTGAATTATCTTTTTTAAATAATTTTCCTAAAAGTTTTTTCATTTTTATTCTCCTTTCGTGTTTAAAAATTTTTAATTTTTGGTTTTCAATTATTAAGTCCGATTTTTGATTAATATGAATAGTATTTCACTTTTCTAGTTCTAAAATTTCTTTATTTTTTTCCATTATTATGTATTTAAGAGCATTAACACTATTTTCTAATATGACATTAGCAATTTTTAATTTGTCATTCTCTGTTTCTAATTCTTGTTTTTTAGTTCATTTTTTCATTTTTTTATCTACCTTTAATCACAATAAATAAAGCAATCAGTACACAAGTGACACCAAGAATGGTGAAGATTGGATGTTGAGAAAATGTCCGAGCCATTGGTTTAAATAGTTCTAAAATTGTTAAATTGCTAGTAATAAACTTTTGGAAATTGGCAAGGCCTTCACTAATATAGTTCGTTAAAGTTTCAAAATGACTACCAGCCAATAGTCCAAGAACAGTTATTAAGATAAAAATAATAATTAGTTTAAAGATTGTTAGTTACCTTGTTTTGTTTTTATTGGTTTTATTTGTTTTTTAACTTTTCCTCACACACATAAACGACCCTTATTTTTAACAGCATACTGGCGTTGTTTTTCTAAATTAACTTGTTAACTACCAAATCCAAGAATAATTGCCATAAGAAATTCTACAGCAAGTGTTAAGAATAAAGGAAATATTAGTTGAATATTTGTTCCTGGCACTTCTAAACTTCAAATTAAATCAAAAACTTTATAAAGCATTTGGGCGAGAAAGTCGGCCATTTTTGCGAGATTTTCCATTTTTTATTATTCCTTTTCTTTCATTTTTCTTAAAAATTTGCTAAATTTATCCATTTTTAAGTATTCTAAGTCTTCTAAATCAATTGCTGTGTCAGTATAGTATTTGTCTTCATAATCAGGATTTACTTTTGCATTTAAGTAATCTCTTAAAAATGCTAGGTAAAAAGAATTGTAAGTGTTAAGTATTGGTAGAGGAATTTTTAGTTTAAAAAAAATAAATATCGAGTTCAGGAATATCACGATATTTAATACGGCGACCTTTTTTGCTATTTTTCGCATCAATTAAGGTGTTTCGTCAGCGTTCATATTCTTCAATGCTCGTAAAGGTACCATAAATGACTTTTAAGTAGGGGCGAAAAATATTAACGGGTTTTTTGCGAATTCCCACAATCACATTATTGGCAATATCACGAACTTTAACTCAAATATGTTTATCTCTTTGACCACTAGCTAACACAATATGACCGAAATGGCGTGCCAGAGCGAAATACTCTTGGATACCGGTTTCTTCGTTTTTGGTATTATTTTTTTTCTCAATCAGTTCCTTCTAAAAATAAATTGGTTTCGTCTCACAAAAGTAAGGTTTTGTCTGGCAATACTGGATAATCAAAGTCTAATAATCCCATATGCCCTAAACTTAATTTTTGGGTTTCTAGTAATGGAAATGTTGAGGCGATGTGATATTTTTTCTTTTTTAGTAATTTTTTTTTATTTTATCAAGAGTTTTCGACAAAATTAAAAAGTAATTTTGATGCGTATACTAGAAAGGCAGTTTTTTCGATCCTGTCCAAAATTCTGTGTCTCGATAATTCATTCTGAATTATACTTAAAAGAAGGAGAACAGAAAATGACAAAAAAAATAAAAAAAGAACCTGACGCAATTGATAAAGTTGTTGATTATTTTTTAGAAAATATTGATAATCCACAAGATTTATTTAAAGGCAATACTATTTTTCAGGAATTTACCAAAAAATTAACTGAACGAATGTTAAATACGGAAATTAAAGATTATCTTGAAACTGATGAGAATCATAATAAAAGAAATGGCAACACACAAAAAACCATTATTACTAAAAATGGTTCAATCGCAATTGATGTACCAAGAGATCGAAATAGTACTTTTGAACCAGTAATTATTCCGAAAAGACAAAGAAGATTTGATAACTTTGATCAAAAAGTAATTTCTTTATATGCAAGAGGAATGACAATTTCTGATATCAAAGCACAATTGCAAGAATTCTATCACGGAGCAGAAATTTCAGAAAGTTTAATTAGTCAAATAACTGATGATGTTATTGAAGAAGTTAAAATGTGACAAACTAAACCTTTAGAGAAGATTTATCCGATTGTTTATTTTGATTGTATTGTTGTTAAAGTAAAGCAAGATAAACGAATAATAAATAAAGCAGTTTATCTTGCCTTAGGAATTAATTTAGATGGTTTAAAAGATATTTTAGGAATGTGAATTAGCGAGAATGAGGGAACCAAATTTTGACTTAATAATCTTACGGAAATGAAAAATCGTGGCTTACAAGATATTCTTGTTGCTTGTAGCGATAATTTAACTGGAATGTCTGATGCAATAGAAGCTGTGTTCCCAAAAACACAGCACCAATTATGCATCGTTCATCAAATTCGTAATAGTTTAAAATTTGTCCCTTACAAAGATCGCAAACTTGTAGCTAATGATTTAAAATCAATTTATACAGCAATTAATGAAGAAATAGCGCTAGTTGCTTTAGATCATTTTTCAGAAAAATGAAATAAAAAGTATCCACAAATTACTAAATCATGAAAAAATAACTGAAATAATTTAATAATTTTTCTTGAATATCCTCAAGAATTTAGAAGGATTATTTACACAACTAATGCGATTGAATCTGTTAATAGTCAACTAAGAAAAGTCATTAAGAATAAAAAGATTTTTCCTAATGACGCATCAGTTTTTAAAATATTTTATTTAGCATTTCAAAATATGGTTAAGAAATGAACGATGCCAATTCAAAATTGGGGTAGTGCAATTTCACATTTAATGATAAAATTTGAGGACAGAGTGAATTTAAGTTAATTACTTAGAGACACAGTTAATTGTACAGTCCCAGTTTTTCCTGTTCCTAATGAACCAATAACAATATTTAATGGTGAATTTTTAAGAAATTAATAACTTTGTTAATTTGTGTTAAATTACTGATTTTAAAAAGAAAAATTAAAATACAACCTGCTAAAAATAAATAGCTCACAATGTTTTTAAAATAACCGTTGTAAATATATCAAATTGCTCCCCAATGTCATAAAATTAAAAATGAGGTGCGATTTAATTCAATAAAATGGTTATTTTTTTCTATTATTCATTTGCAAAATTTCATCTTGCACCTCACTTTATTTTTTTATTAGCGTACTGCTCCAAGTAGTTTTTCAAACATTTTAAAGCAAATAAAGAATATTGCCAAAATAAATGGAAAAATGAATATTCAGTAGTCAGCAAAGAAGTTACCGACTTGTGGCATATTAACAGCAATAATTTCTCACATTTTAGTAAATGCCGTTATAATTGCATTTCATAATTTAGTTATCGCGTCACTAGCTGTTATTTTTTCTACTGTTGCTGGTGCATCGGCCAAGAAAGTTCCAATCATATAATCACCCCCTTTCTTTTTTAAAACATTCATCATTTATATTCAAAGTTTTTCTTAAATTTGTTAAAACCGCGATTATCGTTAACACGATTGTATTTTTTCCTAATTAATTTTGAATTTCTTTGTGAATGCATCACAATGTAACTTCTTGACATTACTTTTGTTTCTATCTAAATACTGATATGGTTTTTCAAAGTAGCATTAGAATAAATCACACCATAATTGCTGTCAAGAATCAAAAAGCAATGTTTGCTATTAAAAGCCAAAGTGGTGCTTCGGTTAAATTAATTTCTTTACCACCAGTAATATGAGCGGGAATGGTTGTAATTTGAATAAATAAATCTCAGAAAGTTTGTTTAATTTGTTCTCAATTAAATTCTTTTAAGTTTATTGTCATTTTCTATCTCCCAAAAATCATTTTTATCGGTAAATACATAATTGAAATTAACGCGAAAAGAAAAGTAATGATAATAATTAATCCGGCAATAAAAGCAACTTGTGCAGGCATTTTTTTATCGGAACAAACAGTTTTAAAAATTCCATAATAATTTCTCAAAACATTATTTTTTATTCTCATTATTTTCTTTTGAATTAGGAGCTTTAACTCATTCTTCAAAGCGAGCAATAAATACTTTTTCATCTTTTGTAAAATTACCAGTATTATTTTTAATGGCATTTTTATATTTAATTCTAATTTTTTACAACAAAAATCATACATAAGAAATATATACTTAATTTGAATATTGAAATAATTTATAGTAAATGATTATTTTTTCTTTTTTAAAAAATACCTAAGAAAACTAAACGCGACCTAATAATATTAAGAACTTGTATTAATCAAAAAAAAAGATAACTACTAGCACTACATTCTTTTTCATAATATCCCTCACTTTTCACTTATTAGATGATGTCATTTATGATGATATTTTACCATTATAGATTATTTTATTTTCCATTAATCTTTTAACTAATGTTGTAATTCGTGGTTTTTCTAATGAATTAACAGCTTTAATAAAAATATTTTTTTGACCTAAAAGATATAATTTCTTTTGACAGCGAGTAATAGCCGTATAAATAAGATTTCTTTTTAACATATATGTTGCACTACTGTCAATAATCATTATTACAAACGGATATTCACTACCTTGTGATTTATGAACAGAAATAGTATAAGCTAAAATAAGATTATTCAACTCCTGATGGTAATATTCAATAATTCTTTGCTCATAACGAACAATAATAACTTGCTTATTTTGTTCATTAATAATAATGCTATCAATAATCCCAATATCACCATTATAAATATCTTTTTCACTATCATTTTTAGTTTGCATTACTTTATCACCAACACGAAAAATAGTTGTTGCAATTTTAATTTGCATTTTATCTTTAGAAAAAGGATTATAGGCTTCTTGCAATATTTCATTAATTGCATTAATGCCACAACGACCATTATACATTGAAGCAAGAACCTGAACTTCAAAGATATTGCTTTCATTAACTAATTGTAAAAATATCTTTGCCAAATTTTCTAAAAGTTGCTGGATTTGATAATATTCAATAAATTGAACTTCATTACTATTAGTAAATTCATAACTAAAATTATTTTGTTGCATTTGATATGCTAAATTAATAATTTCTGATTTTTCAAGTTGACGATAGACTTTCTGTAAACTAATAATATTTAAATGTGATACTTGTAATAAATCTCCTAAAACATTACCACTACCAACAGAAGTTAATTGATTATTATCACCAACTAAAACTAATTTATGTAAATTAGGACTAGCAACTAATAAATTATTAAATAAAATTGTATCAACCATACTCATCTCATCAACAACAATTAAATCAAAATTTAATGGTTCAGTTTCATTATGATTAAATTTATTGCGATGCAAATCTCATTTTAATAATTTATGAATTGTTATTGCTTCAACATTAGTTTGCTCTTTTAATCGTTTAGCGGCTCTTCCTGTGGGAGCACAAATCGCTACTGTATTATGAGGATAATGTTTTTGATATAAAGCAATAATTCCTTTAATTAAAGTTGTTTTTCCTGTCCCCGGCCCACCATTAATAATGGTTAAATTTTTTTGACTAAATTTTAATAATGCTAATTGTTGTTCGCTATTATAACTAATATTATTTTCTTGTTCAATAATATGAATATCTTGAATAATAACAGCATCATTAATATTATTATCTAATTTTTGTAATTGATTTAAATATTTAGCAATAAAAATTTCACTATAATAAATCTCTATATCATAAAAATTATTATTATCAACGATAATTTTATTTTCATTAACAGCTTGCATTACTACTTGATTAATTAATTTTTCATCTAAAATACTATACTTCATAAGTTGTTTTAAAATTATATTAACTGAAAAATAACTATGCCCTGTCTTAAAGGACTCTTGACGAATAATATATCTTAATGCATATACTAAACGCGAAACATTATCAAGATTAATTTCTAACACTCTAGCTAGTTGGTCAGCTTTATGAAAAGTTCAAAATTCACATTGATCACTTAACATATAAGGATTAACTTTTATTAATTCTAAAAGTTTTTCTCCATATTGTGCTTGTAACTTATGCAATAAATTAAAAGATAACTGAGCTCGTGAAAATCATTGTGTTAATTGATGATCATTTTTTTGCTTTTTAATTTGTTCATAAATAATTTGCGCTTGATTTTTTTTAATACCAATATTAAATAAAATCTTATCATCACAATAAATCTTATTTAAAACATCATCTTGTAAACAATCAATAATCTTTTGAGCTGTAGTTTTACCAATTGTCGGAAATAATGGTGATGACAAATACTTCACTAAATATTCATTGTCTTCAATAATTACTGTTTCATATTGTTCAACTTGAAACTGTTTACCATACTTTGGATGACTAACAAATTGTCCTTGTAATTCATATAACTGTTCGGGTTGCAAATTAAATAAATAACCTTTAACAAAAATATAACGATTAATACTATCATGTAACAAAAACTTACAAATTATAAAACCATTAGTTTCAAAAACAATTGTTTTTAAATAGCCTTTAATTTTTTCCATTATGTTCTCCTTAATTACTAAAAAAGATTTTACTTATTTTTTAAATCATTATAAGGAAACTCATGATTCAAATAATGTCAATAAGCTGGGTTCGGATTAGCACGAGAATAATTTTTTTTAAATTGTTTTCAAGCACTATGAAAGTTATCTTGTGATAAATGGTTATTAATAACTAAATAAATAAAGACTAATGAAGCACTACGATTAACTCCTCAAACACAATGAACGAAAACATTTTCTTCCTCTTTAAGATGTTCATCAATAAAATTTAAACCTGCTTTTAAAACTTTTTTGTCTAAGGTACCAATTTCTGGATAATCTAACAAATTTAAATATAATTCTTTTTTATCATCGCTTAAATAAACTTGTTCTGATTGGTCATCAAGATTAGGGATTTTTTGAGCAAAAAAATCGCTCGCAGCACCGACGATAAATTCACAAAATGCTGGTTTTGATTGATAATCTCCTAAATATAAATAATTAATAATTTTACGATAATTTTTCATTTTTATCTCCTTTTTCTTTTATGTTTCATATCATAACGATAATTAAAAATATACACATAAAATCATACTAAAAATAATAATAAAATAGTAAAAATAATCATAAAGAAAATAAAAGTAAATATACCATCAAAATTAATAAAAGAAACTTCTTGGTTATATGAAAGAAATGGATAATTATAAATTTTAATCCAATCAATCTTACCATTAGTAGTAAATAAATCTGGGTGTTTATTATGATCTAATAAGCGTAATGCGCCCCGAACTAAAATAAACATTAAATAAATTAAGGGATATAAAATAATAATTCATAGCTTTCAACGAAAAAAATTTCTTGAATAGATTATATCTTCATAACTAATAATCACAATGTAAATAATTAATAATAAAGGAATAATACCATTTTGAAAAGCAATAATAATTCAATGTCAACCTTTAATAGTATACGGTGTAGATATTAATATTCATGGAAAAATAATTATTCAATAAACTAATAAAGTAACTGATGCATAAACAGAAAAAGCAATTTTAGCCGTTGGTTTAGTTCACCTTGTTAATCCTTCATTACGATAAAAGACTAACGCATTAACAAAATATGCTAAAATTAAAATATTCACTTGCACTACAAAAAAACTTAAATAATTACCACTCCGACCATCAGCAGGAGTTTTATCAAAAGCTGTTCCTTGATAATCAAATAAAGCTATCAAATAACCAATTACCAAAACAACAATACATAAACTAATAGCAATAACTTTATATATTGTTCTTCAAGTTAATAAACCCAAAATATAATGTTTAACCATTATCTTCAATTCTCCCTTTACTAATAATTTCAGCAACTAATTTCAATGTTATTTTTGCCAACTTCCGACTAATATTGTCTAAACTCTTATTAAACTGATTAATATTTTTTAATTGATGATAAACATTATCCGAAACTGCTTTTAAAACTAAGATGGGACATTGTTGTAAATATGCTACTTGACAAATAAGCTGCACATTCCATATCAACAATTGTTACTTTCTTACCAACATTTTCTTGAATTATTTGTGCTTGTGATACACTATTAATAAAACTATCACCTGTAGCAAGATTAGTTATCATAATATTATTATTTTTACTAAATTTTTTTCAAGGTTCATAAATACAATTATATGCTTGTGCTAATTTTGGCAATTGTCCATATTTATAATCAAATGCCGTTAAATCAACATCATAATAAAAGACTTGTTGAACTAAAAATAATGAACTAATTTTTATTTCTTCACTAATAGCACCAACATTACCAATATTAATTAATAAATCTAAATTATAATTTTGTAACAAATGATAAGTATTAATAGCACTATTAACTTTTCCAATACCACTTTCAGTAATAATAATTTGGTGGTCAAGATAATTTCATACAACTAAATTCTCACTAATATCTGTTTTTTAGCAATTTTACTTAATTCCTTATTTAAAATTGCTAACTCTTGGCTCATTGCCGCTATAATTCCAATTATCATTATCTGCGCACCATTTTAGAATGACGATATTGTCGTTTTTCAAAAATAACATTATTTAATGAAATGAATAAATAAGTTAACCCAGTAATTAATATAAATAAAAATAAAAATGTTACTGTAATTGTTGCAATACCATAAGCATAATGATGATAGTTTAAAAATCAATAAGGATATTCTAAATCAAAACTTTCTAAGGGAAATTTCTCATAAAGACTATCAATAAATGAATTTTGATGGCGAAGTTCACCGCGGACCATTATAAACAAAAAATAAAAAAATGGATAAATATAAACCTTATATAAAGATTGACGATTAAATCTTCGTAAATCATAATGAAATTTACCTGACATTCAAAAAAAATAAATAAGCATTCCTATCGGAATAATAAAATGTAAAAATATTGTAAAAATTCAACCTTTAAGGTCATATGTAGTTTTATTAACAATTCCTGGTAATAAACCAGCCGCAAAAACTATTGAAGTAACAGTAATATATACCGTAACAAATAAACGAATCAAAAAAGAATGAATATCTAGTTTTTGATAAGTAAAATGAAAATATGCTACAAAATAAAAATAAATAATAACAATAATATTAGTTTGTTGCGTAAAAAAAGAAATAAAAATTGTTCCTTTGTCAGTATATAATAAATCATATTTTGCTAAATAAGAATGGAAAAATAAATAATCAATAAAATCTCAAATTAAAACAATTGTACCAACAATAGCAAAAATCAATGTATAAAAACCTTTAACTGAAAAACTACGACTAATTTTTTTCATTATTATTCTCCTTACAATTAATTATATAATTAGCTATCATAATTTAAAAAAATTTTTTATAAACTTTTTCAATTTCTTGACCAATATTATCAATTCCATTTTTATTAACTACTTCTAAATAATGATAATAAAAAATTTTTTTAAAAGCTTCATCAAGATTAGTAAATGCTAATTTTCGTAAATTATCAATATGAGGATAATTTCTTTCAAAAGAAATTTTATCAGCAATAAAAATAATTTTATCCAAATTACTCATTGTAACAGCAGCAGTAGTATGATTACTAATTGCTAATAAAATTTCTTTATCATTAAAACCTAAATGATGCTCTAAATATAATGCCCCTGTTTTTGAATGTCAAGTTGGTACGGGTTCACTTAAAAATTGTGGTAAATACTGTTGTAAATATTGCTGATGTTGAGTATCTTCTCATTGTTTAGTTATATCATGATAAACGCCTGCTATTTCGGCTTTTAAACAATTAACTTGATAATGATTCGCTAATTGTTTTGCCATTTTTCCTACATTTAAACAATGAAGATAACGAGTTTTATCCATATGTAATAACAAACGATCAGCAATATAAAGTAAATTATCATTAATATATGCTAAAACTTTAGAATCAATTGTTGTTATCATTCCTTGACGAATTTTAGTTGAATTAATATTAGCAAAAAGTGGTTGTAAAATAACTTTATTATATGATTGTAATATTTTTTCATTTAAAAGATATTCTGCTCTTTGAGCAATAACAAAAATAACTTTAGTTTTTAAAATCGCAATATTATGTCAGCGATGCAAATTATTAGCTTGATCAGAACCAATAATAATATAATATTGATGATTAAAACCATATTTTTCTTGTAAAGATATTACCGTATCAATCGTATATGAAATGCCTTGACGATCTACCTCACAAGTTTCTAACTTCATTCAAGGATATTTACTAATGACAAGATTAATCATTTTAATCCGATGAAGGGAATTAGTTAATTGTCGTTTTTTTAAAGGTGAACAATATGCAGGAACAATTAAAAGCATATCAGCTTTTAATTGTTCATAAGCTTGAAGCATAATTTCTTTATGTTGGTTATGAATAGGGTTAAAACTCCCACCAAAAATAATAATTTTCATCTTATTCCTTTCTGATTATACTATTGGTTTAATAATTTGATAATCATAATTTTCTGGTAACAGCAACCTCAATTGTTGCTTTCGAGCTTTAAATGAAATTCATCCATAACCATAAATTTGAATGCCAATTTTTTCTTCATTATCTTTAGAAATTTTAATTTGATGTTCAACCATTTTAGTATTTGGTTTTAAAAGTAAAATTTGTTGCTTTCAAATTCGCGAACAATTTTCAATTTTACTACGATGTAAAACTAATTTATTAGAACCATAAAAATGAAATGATGTTGCTAACCCTTCAATAAACGAAAATTGAAATAATCCCACAATAGTTATTGTTTGTCCATATTCTAACTGATAAGTTTTACTTTTAATTTTTGATTCAAAATTTAAATTACGATAAGCATTATTATTTAAATAATAATTTAATTCATTGCTATTAGCAAATCCTGGAGTATCATAAAAATATAAGTAGTCACGATAAGCAATAGCAATTAGATTCATTGTTGTATTAGGAAAATAACTTATTAATGGTAATTTACGAGGAAACTGTTGTTGTAATGATAATACCTTATTAATTAATGAGCTTTTACCAACATTAGTTTTTCCAATTCAATAAATATCAGTTTGTTGTTTTTTTAAAAATTCAACAAATTCATCAATAAAATAATTTTTTGTACTACTAACAAGAATAATATCAATTGGTTCTAGTCCAATTAATGTTATTTGTTTTCTAACTCAATCTTTAAGTTTATTAAAAGCAATATATTGCATTATAGTATCAATTTTATTAATTATTAAATAAAATCTTAAGTTCTTTAATTGATAATGATACTGCCAAATTAAACTTCCAAAAAAGTCCATTATATTAATAACATAAAAAACTACCCCATCATTATTTTTAATCTTCATAAATAAATCATCATAGTTATAATTAACATTATTAACATTTTCTAATTCATTATAATGTTTAATCCGAAAACATCGCCAACAATAAAAATGAGAATTATTTTGAATTTTTGAAATGTAACCAGCTTGTAATTAGGGACGCGTAAAGTTTTGTTAGGTGGAAAAATATTTGATTAATTTTGAAAGAAAAGTAACTACAATTTAATTATCGTTTTATTTGAAAAATAAGTAATAAAACAAAATATTTAATATTAACAAACATAATCTCAATAAAATTTTATAGAAACTAAGTAAAATGCTTATAAAAACAACATTAAAATAATTTTTTACAACAAAAATCATACATAAGAAATATATACTTAATTTGCATATTGAAATAATTTATAGTAAATGATTATTTTTTCTTTTTTAAAAAATACCTAAGAAAACTAAACGCGACCGTAAATTATTATTAGATTGTAATTCTGAACCACACCCATAACATGTCATCGCGATCATTTTAACGATTTAAAAAATTATTAAATTGTTTATTTTTAAGCATTATAATTTCTTCCTTATATGGTGGTTCAGAATTATTTCAAGGAGTTTCTAAAATTTTAATTATATTAACAAATTTAGGATGATAAAGAATACTACACAAACTATCAAACCCTAAATTACCATAACCAATATTCTCATGGCGGTCTTTATGGGAACCTTTAATATTTTTAGAATCATTAAGATGAATAACAAATAATTTATCCAAACCAATTATCTTATCAAATTCTTCAATAACTTGTTCTAAATTATTAACTAAATCATAACCCGCATCATTCAAATGACAAGTATCCCAACAAACACCAACTAAATGTGAGTATTTAACTCCCCGAATAATTGTTTGTAATTGCAAAAAATTAATTCCTAATTCACTACCTTTACCTGACATTGTTTCTAAAGCAATTTTAATATTTTGATTAGGTTCCAATACTTCATTTAACCCATCAATAATATATTGTAAACCAATACTAGCATCAGCACCAACACTACTTCCAGGATGCAATACGATATATTTAGCATCAATTGCTAAAGAACGATTGATTTCTGTTTTTAAAAACTCCTTAGCTAGCATATAAGTATTAGGATTAATACTATTAGCTAAATTAATAATATAGGGTGCATGAATAATAACATTATTAATATCTAAATTATGGTTTTCTAATCCTCGTTTAAATTCATCAATTTTTAACTGGTCTAAGGGTTTTCTTCTTGTATTTTGAGGGGCTCCCGTATAAAACATCATGGCATTAGCTCCATAACTAATAGCCTCATTTAATGCTCCTACTAGATAATCGGGACTTTTCATTGATACATGACAACCTAATATTAATTTATTTTTCATCAACATAATCACCTTTATATTTTAAGTTATATGTAAATTATACTATAAATTATTTTCTTATCTTACATAAAATAAGAAGTAAGGCGAATAACCTTACTTCTTAAAACTTTTCTTACGATGTTTTTGAATAACTTTTTTAACTTCTTCTTTTCTTTGTTTTTTATAACCTGGTTTAATTGGTTGAGAATGATACTTTGAGATAACTTTTTGTAAATCATTTACTGATGCTTGGGGAATATTTTTAATAACCTTCTTTGTTGGCTTCTTAACTTTTTCATTTCATAATGTAAAATTAATTCCCTTTTTAGTTAAATATGCAATTCCTTCTTCATCTGACGAATCATAAAATAAGTAAGAATATCCATGATATTTTCCTCTACCTGTTCTTCCTGCACGATGAAAATAATATGTTAAATCATACGGTAAATTTAATGAAATAACATGTGAAACTCCTGGTAAATCAATACCTCTTGAAGCAATATCAGAGCAAACAACAAATTTAAATTCAAGATTATTAATTCGTTTTAGCATTTTAATGCGTTCACGCGATTTTAAACTACTATGAATTTGTCCGACTTTAATATTTTGTTCTTGTAACAAATCAAGAACTTGGTCCACATCTTCTTTTTTATTAACAAAAATTAAACATAAAAATGGATCAACGGTTGTTAAAAGATTTTTCAAAATTTCAATCCGATTACGATATCGGGTTTTAACTAAAAAATCTTCAATATTTGTTTGAATTTTATAATCACTTAAATCAAAAATTGTTGCATTTTTTAAATATTTCTTTAAAAAATTTTGTAATTCATTATTAATAGTTGCTGAGAATACCATAAATTGTGTATTTGAAGCAAGTTTCGATAATAAAAAATCTACTTCATTAACAAAATCTAAATCAAAAACCATATCTACTTCATCCAAAACAACCATCTTACTAGTAGTTAAAGCTAATGCTTGTTCATCAATCATTCGCTTTAATCTTGTTGGTGTTCCAATAACTAAATGCGGATAATTAGTACTAAACTTTTGCTTTTGTTGCTCTAAATCTTGACCACCAATTAAATTAGCAATTTTTAAATTAGGATTATTTTTCATAAATTTTTGACTAACATTATATATTTGCACCGCTAATTCTCTTGTTGGTACAATTATAATTGCTTGTGTCTTGTTAATAGTTGGATTAATTTTACTTAAAATTGCTAATAAATAACCAACAGTTTTCCCAGTTCCTGTATTAGCACTAACAATAACATTTTGTCCCTTAACCATTAAAGGCAACATCTTCTTTTGAATATTTGTTGGAGCAACAAATTTTAATGAATCAATTGTTGCTAACACTTCATTACTTAAACCAATATCTTGAAATCTCATTACTATCACCTCTAAATAGTTTTTAATAAAACTATTATTTTTTTCAAATCAGAAGTAATTATACCACAAAATAAAACGGCAGAGAATTTACTCTACTATCGGGTCGCGTTTAGTTTTCTTAGGTATTGCTTTGAAGAAGTAAAACAATCAGCTAATTATATTATTTAATTACTAAACTAACCCTGCCTTTCTTGTTATTGTCATTTTTATTTGTGATGATTCTATCATATTATTGAATTTTTACACAATAAAAAATTTTTAATGGTCGCGTTTAGTTTTCTTAGGTATTTTTTAAAAAAGAAAAAATAATCATTTACTATAAATTATTTCAATATGCAAATTAAGTATATATTTCTTATGTATGATTTTTGTTGTAAAAAATTTTTAATTTTGTCGAAAACTCTTGATATTTATTGAATATACTTAATTTTAGGTATATTTTAATATGATAGAGGTGGATAATAATTATGGAAAAAATAATTCAAGAACTAGTAAATACTTTAACAGATGATCAATTTTTAGAATTTTATGAAAAAGTCAAACAACAAGCAGAATTAATAAAAAAACAAAAACGTTTAAATGAAATTGATCAAAAATTTAGAGCGCAAGGTATTAAATGCCCTAAATGTGAATCTTACCATTGCGTTAAAAATGGACATAATTCAGAAGGAAAACAAAAATATTTATGTAAAAATTGCCGTGCAAGTTTTGACGCTTTTCGTAATCATTTTATTTATTGAAGTCATTTAAATTATGAACAATGAAATTTATTGATTCAAATTTCATTGCTGGGGCAATCTAGTAAAACAATTTCTCGTTTTATTAAAACTACATTAAAAACTGCTTGATATAATCGTCAAAAATTAATGAAATCAAAACAATTAGAAAATACCCAATTAAAATTTAAAAAATTATCTGGTAAAATCCAAATCGATGAAACATTTATTAAAGAAATCCACAAAGGAAATTTCAAATATAAAACTGATCCACGAAGAATTCACCTTGACCCATTCGCAACTAATACTAAATGCTGTATTCAAATGGCAATTGATAATAATAACAATATTTATGTTAAATCCACAAACACCAAACGTTTACAAAAACAATAGACTTCTTGCAAAATTAATATGATAATTATAATTTTTAAATTTAAAATAAATATAAAAGTGTTATTAAAATAATTTTTAGATTATTTTTACAAATATTTTGTCATTAAAACATAATAAAAATTATTATTTACAATAAAAAAGACTGAAATTTTAAATTATCAAATATATTTAAACTAATAGTTGTAAATTATAAATTGAAGCTATTAAATTAAATCTTAAAGCAAATCTTTTTCTACGATTTCGATATTTTTCACTAATAATTTTAAATTTTTTAAGTATAGCAAAAACATTTTCAATAACAATTCTCATTTTTGAAATTCGCTCATTATTTTGCTTTTCTTCTTTATTTAAAGGGTTTTTCTTTGATTTTCTTTTAGGAATTAAAACATTATGATTAATTTTTTGTATGCCTTGATAACCTAAATCCACTAAAACAGTTGTTTCTGGTAAAAATTTAATTTTTGAATCTTTTAAAATTTTAAAGTCATGGTTTTTACCATAAGAAAAATCAGAACTAATAATTTTTTTACTATCTTTTTCAATTATAACTTGTGTTTTTATTGTGTGTTTTTTCTTTTTTCCTGAGTAGTGCTGTTTTTGTCTTTTTTTGGGCGTTGGATTTGGCTTTCAGTTACATCAATTATAACAGTCTTATCTTTGAAATAATCTTTTAATAGTGATTTTTGACCAGTAAGTTGTTGAAAATTAGGGTGTTTTATTAAAGTGTCTTCAATTCATTTGATATTTCTATAACAACTACTTTCACTAATATCATAACTTTTTGCAATATGAAAATAAGTTCTATATTCTCTTCAATATTCTAAAGTCATTAAAATACGATTTTCTAATGATAATTTATTGGTTCTTCCGCGACGAAATCTCTTTTTTAATTCTTCTATTTTTAAAATTTCTAGCATTTTATTAAAAGTAGTATGTTTAATACCAGTTAATCTTAAAAAATTTTTATCACTTATTTGATTATTTTTTTTAAATTTCATTTAAATTCCACCTTTTTATTAAAAACAACAATTCAATTATATTTTAAATTAATTTTGCAAGAAGTCTATTCAATAAATATCAAGAGTTTTCGACAAAATTAAAACCTCCTTCTATTTTATTAAAAATAAAAATGCTTATATTTTTATATAAGCATTTTAGCATCAAATTAGTAATAAATTTTTCGATTTAACGAATAAGATTTCTAAATTAATTATCTTTTAAATAAGCAATTAACTCTTTTGTTGTTGTTTTATTTTTAATAATAGCATTTAATTCCGCAAATGAAACTGTTTTCATTTTTGTTAATGTTTCAAACTGTTGATATAACTTTTTAATAGTTAACTCACCTAATCCTTTAACTTTTTTTAACGAATTAACAAATAAAGAATTAGTTCGTTGTTGACGATGAAATGAAATTGTATAATTATGTACCTCTTCTTGAACTTTAGTTAATCAATGAAATAAAGCACTCTTTTTAGCAATATCTAACCGATAACCTTTATTATCTAATAGACTTCTTGCAAAATTAATTTAAAATATAATTGAATTGTTGTTTTTAATAAAAAGGTGGAATTTAAATGAAATTTAAAAAAAATAATCAAATAAGTGATAAAAATTTTTTAAGATTAACTGGTATTAAACATACTACTTTTAATAAAATGCTAGAAATTTTAAAAATAGAAGAATTAAAAAAGAGATTTCGTCGCGGAAGAACCAATAAATTATCATTAGAAAATCGTATTTTAATGACTTTAGAATATTGAAGAGAATATAGAACTTATTTTCATATTGCAAAAAGTTATGATATTAGTGAAAGTAGTTGTTATAGAAATATCAAATGAATTGAAGACACTTTAATAAAACACCCTAATTTTCAACAACTTACTGGTCAAAAATCACTATTAAAAGATTATTTCAAAGATAAGACTGTTATAATTGATGTAACTGAAAGCCAAATCCAACGCCCAAAAAAAGACAAAAACAGCACTACTCAGGAAAAAAGAAAAAACACACAATAAAAACACAAGTTATAATTGAAAAAGATAGTAAAAAAATTATTAGTTCTGATTTTTCTTATGGTAAAAACCATGACTTTAAAATTTTAAAAGATTCAAAAATTAAATTTTTACCAGAAACAACTGTTTTAGTGGATTTAGGTTATCAAGGCATACAAAAAATTAATCATAATGTTTTAATTCCTAAAAGAAAATCAAAGAAAAACCCTTTAAATAAAGAAGAAAAGCAAAATAATGAGCGAATTTCAAAAATGAGAATTGTTATTGAAAATGTTTTTGCTATACTTAAAAAATTTAAAATTATTAGTGAAAAATATCGAAATCGTAGAAAAAGATTTGCTTTAAGATTTAATTTAATAGCTTCAATTTATAATTTACAACTATTAGTTTAAATATATTTGATAATTTAAAATTTCAGTCTTTTTTTATTGTAAATAATAATTTTTATTATGTTTTAATGACAAAATATTTGTAAAAATAATCTAAAAATTATTTTAATAACACTTTTATATTTATTTTAAATTTAAAAATTATAATTATCATATTAATTTTGCAAGAAGTCTAATGAGTTATTGAAAATATGAACAAAGAATTAATTAACGAAAATTCAATTATTACTTCTGATATGCAAAAATTATATTTTTTAGTAGCAAAACAAACAAATTCTACTTTATGTGTAACTAAAACAACAATTAATCCTGAAGCTAGTTATCGTAACTTAAATAAAATCAGTAAATTACAATCTAGTCTTAAAGAAGCCTTAATTCATTATCATGGTTTAGGTTTTACTAATATTCAAAATTATTTAAATCTCTGAAAATGAAAATACCAACATAAGGGTTTAACTCCAAACCAACAAACAGCGGTATTATATTTTAATAGACTTGGTAGGACGCGTAAAGTTTTGTTAGGTGGAAAAATATTTGATTAATTTTGAAAAAAAAGTAACTACAATTTAATTATCGTTTTATTTGAAAAATAAGTAATAAAACAAAATATTTAATATTAACAAACATAATCTTAATAAAAGGTTATAAAAACTAAGTAAAATGCTTATAAAAACAACATTAAAATAATTTTTTATTTTAATTTTGTCGAAAACTCTTGATATTTATTGAATATACTTAATTTTAGGTATATTTTTAATATGATAGAGGTGGATAATAATTATGGAAAAAATAATTCAAGAACTAGTAAATACTTTAACAGATGATCAATTTTTAGAATTTTATGACAAAGTCAAACAACAAGCAGAATTAATAAAAAAACAAAAACGTTTAAATGAAATTGATCAAAAATTTAGAGCGCAAGGTATTAAATGCCCTAAATGTGAATCTTACCATTGCGTTAAAAATGGACATAATTCAGAAGGAAAACAAAAATATTTATGTAAAAATTGCCGTGCAAGTTTTGACGCTTTTCGTAATCATTTTATTTATTGAAGTCATTTAAATTATGAACAATGAAATTTATTGATTCAAATTTCATTGCTGGGGCAATCTAGTAAAACAATTTCTCGTTTTATTAAAACTACATTAAAAACTGCTTGATATAATCGTCAAAAATTAATGAAATCAAAACAATTAGAAAATACCCAATTAAAATTTAAAAAATTATCTGGTAAAATCCAAATCGATGAAACATTTATTAAAGAAATCCATAAAGGAAATTTCAAATATAAAACTGATCCACGAAGAATTCACCTTGACCCATTCGCAACTAATACTAAATGCTGTATTCAAATGGCAATTGATAATAATAACAATATTTATGTTAAATCCACAAACACCAAACGTTTACAAAAACAATGAGTTATTGAAAATATGAACAAAGAATTAATTAACGAAAATTCAATTATTACTTCTGATATGCAAAAATTATATTTTTTAGTAGCAAAACAAACAAATTCTACTTTATGTGTAACTAAAACAACAATTAATCCTGAAGCGGACGCATAAAGTTTTGTTAGGTAGGAAAAGATTTGAATAAGTATTAAGACAGTCAGCAATGATTGTCTTTTTATTTTATAAGGTGTTAAATTTGTTCTTTGAAAATTAAATACAAGTGAATTAATAATGTTGGTATGTATTAAAACACGATAAATTGTGGGTGGTCGCCATAACCAAAAGAAGTTTACCAGTTAATAGACAAACACCCTCTATTAACTATAGCAGTTTGTTTTGTTTTGCAATAAAAAAATGAATGGGTGGATTTCCTAAAAATATACACGCTATTAAATTAGTTCCAAGGGTAGGATGCGGACATTAAAGTGTAGAAATTTCTATAATAAGGGTATATTATGTTTAAAATTATTAAAATATTTATCTAATTAAAAAAAAAAAAAACAAAATTTACTAACAAAGCTTGTTAAACACTTAAATCTGCGATATATAAGTGTTTAAAAAACTAAGTTAACTAACTTAGTTAATATAACTTAGTTTATCCATAAGAAAGGTAATTTACTATGAAAAACATTGAAAACATTTTCTTAAATACTAAAAAATATCTCTTAAAAGAAACGCAAAACGCAATGCTTATTAAAGCACCAAAAATTCCATGATTTAATGAACAAATCGGTATTTGGTTTCCAAAACGATTTGTTTATAAAGGAAAATATGAAAATTCAATTTGCATCGGAATAATAAAAGATAGTAAATATCAAGTAATCTCAATTAATCAAAAAGAAAAAGAAACCAAATTAATTAAAGGCCAAGAATTATTAGGCTTCTTCATTACCGAAAAAGAAAACAACAAAAAAGATATAAATTATAACTATTTTAAAGGAGTTTAAAAATGAATATTGCGATTGGAATAATATTTATTATCATTTGCATAATGCTATTGGCATATTTTGCTTATAAAATTTATGCCAAAATAAAAATGCGAATTAAATATAAAAATGCCATTAAAAATAATACTGGTAATTTTACAAAAGACGAAAAAGTATTTATTGCTCGCTTTGAAGAATGAGTTAAAGCTCCTAATTCAAAAGAAAATAATGAGAATAAAAAATAATGTTTTGAGAAATTATTATGGAATTCTTAAAACTGTTTGTTCCGATAGAAAAAATGCCTGCACAAGTTGCTTTTATTGCCGGATTAATTATTATCATTACTTTTCTTTTCGCGTTAATTTCAATTATGTATTTACCAATAAAAATGATTTTTGGGAGATAAAAAATGACAGTAAATTTAAAAGAATTTAATTGAGAACAAATTAAACAAACTTTCTGAGATTTATTTATTCAAATTACAACTATTCCGGCTCATATTAGTGGTGGCAAAGAAATTGATTTAACCCAAGAAACACTTTGGCTTTTAATAGCAAACATTGCTTTTTGATTCTTGACAGCAATTATGGTGTGATTTATTAGACTTCTTGCAAAATTAATATGATAATTATAATTTTTAAATTTAAAATAAATATAAAAGTGTTATTAAAATAATTTTTAGATTATTTTTACAAATATTTTGTCATTAAAACATAATAAAAATTATTATTTACAATAAAAAAAGACTGAAATTTTAAATTATCAAATATATTTAAACTAATAGTTGTAAATTATAAATTGAAGCTATTAAATTAAATCTTAAAGCAAATCTTTTTCTACGATTTCGATATTTTTCACTAATAATTTTAAATTTTTTAAGTATAGCAAAAACATTTTCAATAACAATTCTCATTTTTGAAATTCGCTCATTATTTTGCTTTTCTTCTTTATTTAAAGGGTTTTTCTTTGATTTTCTTTTAGGAATTAAAACATTATGATTAATTTTTTGTATGCCTTGATAACCTAAATCCACTAAAACAGTTGTTTCTGGTAAAAATTTAATTTTTGATATTAATAATTCATCATTTATTTTTCTTAAAAATTAATTTTTTAATAATTTGATGATTATTTTTGCATTGTAAAGTTAAAAATCAAAGTTTAGCATTTATTTTTTGTTTATTAATAAATTCTAATCTTGCTAAACAATGCCGAGCATATTTTTTATAATATCAACCACCTTTTCTGTTTTTGGTTAATTTTGTAAAATAATCATTGATATAACACTGACATTTGTTAATTAGTGTTGATTTATTTTGTACTTTAATTTTTAACTCTTTTTGACAGAGTTCTTTTAAAGACACTCGCAAAACCTCCTTATAAATAGTAAGATTTCTAAATTTTTTTTATTGTGGAACACTCACCCTTTAACCATTGCAGGTTAAAGATTTATCCCCAAACCACGATAACTCTTTTATATTGCCTAAAAGAATTTCCCCCATTGTGTCGTAGCGGTATACACGGCCACCCCTATATTGTTTATCCTCGCGCTTGCTTGGTTTAACGACATTCCAAGTAGGAGAGTTTTATTTAGTTGTTTTTGCTGTTATTTTCTTAAACTAAGCAAGGTTAACGACAATTTTAACCTAATTAAAAAAAGATAGAATTTTATTTCTATCTTTTTCTTAGTTTTTGGAAAATTACCCACCAACCGAATATTTTATGCGCTCGTCCTTTCCTTTCCCTACTTAAATTTTATATCCACATTAATTTTATTTAATAAATTAAATTAATTGAGCAATTTTTACAGTAATAGTTTTTGTACCTTCAAGTTTTGCTTCACCAATTTTACTTGCTTTAACTGTTACACTTACAGTAAGTTCATTTTCTAAACTAGTTGTAGCATCTAAGTCATCTGTACCATTTTGTTTTTTAACATTAATATCTAAATCAGTCTCTAAAACATCTTTTGCATTTGTTAATTTTTTAATTACTTCTAAAATTTTTGCTTCAACAGCAGTTTTAATCATATCAGCACTTGTATTAGTAGTTTCAGTGGCTTCAACAGCTATTGCAGAATCAATCGCTTCTAACTTACTTAAATCTGCTTTTACCACTACTGGTGTAATTTTAGCAATTTTTACAGTAATAGTTTTTGTACCTTCAAGTTTTGCTTCACCAATTTTACTTGCTTTAACTGTTACACTTACAGTAAGTTCATTTTCTAAACTAGTTGTAGCATCTAAGTCATCTGTACCATTTTGTTTTTTAACATTAATATCTAAATCAGTCTCTAAAACATCTTTTGCATTTGTTAATTTTTTAATTACTTCTAAAATTTTTGCTTCAACAGCAGTTTTAATCATATCAGCACTTGTATTAGTAGTTTCAGTGGCTTCAACAGCTATTGCAGAATCAATCGCTTCTAACTTACTTAAATCTGCTTTTACCACTACTGGTGTAATTTTAGCAATTTTTACAGTAATAGTTTTTGTACCTTCAAGTTTTGCTTCACCAATTTTACTTGCTTTAACTGTTACACTTACAGTAAGTTCATTTTCTAAACTAGTTGTAGCATCTAAGTCATCTGTACCATTTTGTTTTTTAACATTAATATCTAAATCAGTCTCTAAAACATCTTTTGCATTTGTTAATTTTTTAATTACTTCTAAAATTTTTGCTTCAACAGCAGTTTTAATCATATCAGCACTTGTATTAGTAGTTTCAGTGGCTTCAACAGCTATTGCAGAATCAATCGCTTCTAACTTACTTAAATCTGCTTTTACCACTACTGGTGTAATTTTAGCAATTTTTACAGTAATAGTTTTTGTACCTTCAAGTTTTGCTTCACCAATTTTACTTGCTTTAACTGTTACACTTACAGTAAGTTCATTTTCTAAACTAGTTGTAGCATCTAAGTCATCTGTACCATTTCGTTTTTTAACATTAATATCTAAATCAGTCTCTAAAACATCTTTTGCATTTGTTAATTTTTTAATTACTTCTAAAATTTTTGCTTCAACAGCAGTTTTAATCATATCAGCACTTGTATTAGTAGTTTCAGTGGCTTCAACAGCTATTGCAGAATCAATCGCTTCTAACTTACTTAAATCTGCTTTTACCACTACTGGTGTAATTTTAGCAATTTTTACAGTAATAGTTTTTGTACCTTCAAGTTTTGCTTCACCAATTTTACTTGCTTTAACTGTTACACTTACAGTAAGTTCATTTTCTAAACTAGTTGTAGCATCTAAGTCATCTGTACCATTTTGTTTTTTAACATTAATATCTAAATCAGTCTCTAAAACATCTTTTGCATTTGTTAATTTTTTAATTACTTCTAAAATTTTTGCTTCAACAGCAGTTTTAATCATATCAGCACTTGTATTAGTAGTTTCAGTGGCTTCAACAGCTATTGCAGAATCAATCGCTTCTAACTTACTTAAATCTGCTTTTACCACTACTGGTGTAATTTTAGCAATTTTTACAGTAATAGTTTTTGTACCTTCAAGTTTTGCTTCACCAATTTTACTTGCTTTAACTGTTACACTTACAGTAAGTTCATTTTCTAAACTAGTTGTAGCATCTAAGTCATCTGTACTATTTTGTTTTTTAACATTAATATCTAAATCAGTCTCTAAAACATCTTTTGCATTTGTTAATTTTTTAATTACTTCTAAAATTTTTGCTTCAACAGCAGTTTTAATCATATCAGCACTTGTATTAGTAGTTTCAGTGGCTTCAACAGCTATTGCAGAATCAATCGCTTCTAACTTACTTAAATCTGCTTTTACCACTACTGGTGTAATTTTAGCAATTTTTACAGTAATAGTTTTTGTACCTTCAAGTTTTGCTTCACCAATTTTACTTGCTTTAACTGTTACACTTACAGTAAGTTCATTTTCTAAACTAGTTGTAGCATCTAAGTCATCTGTACCATTTCGTTTTTTAACATTAATATCTAAATCAGTCTCTAAAACATCTTTTGCATTTGTTAATTTTTTAATTACTTCTAAAATTTTTGCTTCAACAGCAGTTTTAATCATATCAGCACTTGTATTAGTAGTTTCAGTGGCTTCAACAGCTATTGCAGAATCAATATTTGTTAAGGTCCTTAAATCTGTTTTGGTAACACCAAATTCACTACCAACTTCTTCTACTTCTTTTAATTTCGGAAACACAATGCTTTGTGATTTATGTATTCCTTTTAATTTTGCAGTTTGAGTTTTAATAACTGTAATATCAAAAGTTCTAGCAAAATCAGTTTTGCTTGTCAAATCATAAGTACCCGTAATTGTTGTAGCATCTTTTTCAATTTTAATATGATAGTCAACATTTAAATTAGTTTTAGTAACAATTTGATCAATGGCAGTTTTAACAATTGTATTTACAACAGTAGTAATTTCGTCTGTTGTTACAGCAGTTTTGTCTTTAACATTATTAAAAGCTTCAATTTCAGGGGATATAATCCTTAATTTATTTAAGTCTCCTGTTTTTAATTTTGCTTGGTCATCTTTAGTACTAGGATTACAAGCAGCAACAGCAAAAACTGGTGACATTGTAAATGCTAATGCAACTAGCATTTTTAACATATTTTTATTTGATTTTATCATCTATGATTAACCTTCCTTTTATTTTTGTCTTTTAGTTACTTCTGAACTAATAACTACATTATAACTTGTTAGTATAAAGAATTAGCTAAAAATATTAATAATTTTTTAAACATCTTAGTAATACTCCTTTCCAATGAATAAATCAATTATATATATATATATATATATATATATATATATCAATAAGTAATTACAAATATTGTACTAAGGCCGCGTTTAGTTTTCTTAGGTATTGCTTTGAAGAAGTAAAACAATCAGCTATATATTATTTAATTACTAAACTAACCCTGCCTTTCTTGTTATTGTCATTTTTATTCGTTACCATTTTATCATATTATTGAATTTTCGTTAATTAATTCTTTGTTCATATTTTCAATAACTCATTGTTTTTGTAAACGTTGGACGCATAAAGTTTTGCTAGGTGGGAAAATATTTGAATAAGTATTAAGACAGTCAGCAATGATTGTCTTTTTATTTTATAAGGTGTTAAAAGTTTGTTCTTTGAAAATTAAATACAAGTGAATTAATAATGTTGGTATGTATTAAAGCACGATAAATTGTGGGTGGTCGCCATAACCAAAAGAAGTTTACCAGTTAATAGATAACATCCTATTAGCTATAGCAATTTGTTTCATTTTGCAATAAAAAAATGAATGGGTGGATTTCCTAAAAATATACACGCTATTAAATTAGTTCCAAGGGTAGGATGCGGATATTAAAGTGTAAAAATTTCTATATAGAGGTATGCTAAGTTTAAAATTATTAAAATCTTTATCTAATTAAAAAACAAAATTTACTAACAAAGCTTGTTAAACACTTAAATCTGCGATATATAAGTGTTTAAAAAACTAAGTTAACTAACTTAGTTTATATATTAGACTTCTTGCAAAATTAATTTAAAATATAATTGAATTGTTGTTTTTAATAAAAAGGTGGAATTTAAATGAAATTTAAAAAAAATAATCAAATAAGTGATAAAAATTTTTTAAGATTAACTGGTATTAAACATACTACTTTTAATAAAATGCTAGAAATTTTAAAAATAGAAGAATTAAAAAAGAGATTTCGTCGCGGAAGAACCAATAAATTATCATTAGAAAATCGTATTTTAATGACTTTAGAATATTGAAGAGAATATAGAACTTATTTTCATATTGCAAAAAGTTATGATATTAGTGAAAGTAGTTGTTATAGAAATATCAAATGAATTGAAGACACTTTAATAAAACACCCTAATTTTCAACAACTTACTGGTCAAAAATCACTATTAAAAGATTATTTCAAAGATAAGACTGTTATAATTGATGTAACTGAAAGCCAAATCCAACGCCCAAAAAAAGACAAAAACAGCACTACTCAGGAAAAAAGAAAAAACACACAATAAAAACACAAGTTATAATTGAAAAAGATAGTAAAAAAATTATTAGTTCTGATTTTTCTTATGGTAAAAACCATGACTTTAAAATTTTAAAAGATTCAAAAATTAAATTTTTACCAGAAACAACTGTTTTAGTGGATTTAGGTTATCAAGGCATACAAAAAATTAATCATAATGTTTTAATTCCTAAAAGAAAATCAAAGAAAAACCCTTTAAATAAAGAAGAAAAGCAAAATAATGAGCGAATTTCAAAAATGAGAATTGTTATTGAAAATGTTTTTGCTATACTTAAAAAATTTAAAATTATTAGTGAAAAATATCGAAATCGTAGAAAAAGATTTGCTTTAAGATTTAATTTAATAGCTTCAATTTATAATTTACAACTATTAGTTTAAATATATTTGATAATTTAAAATTTCAGTCTTTTTTTATTGTAAATAATAATTTTTATTATGTTTTAATGACAAAATATTTGTAAAAATAATCTAAAAATTATTTTAATAACACTTTTATATTTATTTTAAATTTAAAAATTATAATTATCATATTAATTTTGCAAGAAGTCTAATAAATAAAATGATTACGAAAAGCGTCAAAACTTGCACGGCAATTTTTACATAAATATTTTTGTTTTCCTTCTGAATTATGTCCATTTTTAACGCAATGGTAAGATTCACATTTAGGGCATTTAATACCTTGCGCTCTAAATTTTTGATCAATTTCATTTAACCGTTTTTGTTTTTTTATTAATTCTGCTTGTTGTTTGACTTTTTCATAAAATTCTAAAAATTGATCATCTGTTAAAGTATTTACTAGTTCTTGAATTATTTTTTCCATAATTATTATCCACCTCTATCATATTAAAAATATACCTAAAATTAAGTATATTCAATAAATATCAAGAGTTTTCGACAAAATTAAAAAAATATTTTAAAAAGGAGGGATAAAAATGTTTATGAAAATATTTACCGTGCTAACTATTAGTTTCAATAACATTTTTACTATTCCTCCAAACATTAACAATGACAAAACAACAGCAAATTCACTAATTAGAAATAAAAGACAAGGTAATAAAGTTTATGATTTTGAAATCAGAAATCTAGAAAAAATAAGATTTTTAACGGAAAGGCAAGACCGCGACCTTTTAAAAGTTGAGATAACAACAGAAGATAATAGACTTCTTGCAAAATTAATTTAAAATATAATTGAATTGTTGTTTTTAATAAAAAGGTGGAATTTAAATGAAATTTAAAAAAAATAATCAAATAAGTGATAAAAATTTTTTAAGATTAACTGGTATTAAACATACTACTTTTAATAAAATGCTAGAAATTTTAAAAATAGAAGAATTAAAAAAGAGATTTCGTCGCGGAAGAACCAATAAATTATCATTAGAAAATCGTATTTTAATGACTTTAGAATATTGAAGAGAATATAGAACTTATTTTCATATTGCAAAAAGTTATGATATTAGTGAAAGTAGTTGTTATAGAAATATCAAATGAATTGAAGACACTTTAATAAAACACCCTAATTTTCAACAACTTACTGGTCAAAAATCACTATTAAAAGATTATTTCAAAGATAAGACTGTTATAATTGATGTAACTGAAAGCCAAATCCAACGCCCAAAAAAAGACAAAAACAGCACTACTCAGGAAAAAAGAAAAAACACACAATAAAAACACAAGTTATAATTGAAAAAGATAGTAAAAAAATTATTAGTTCTGATTTTTCTTATGGTAAAAACCATGACTTTAAAATTTTAAAAGATTCAAAAATTAAATTTTTACCAGAAACAACTGTTTTAGTGGATTTAGGTTATCAAGGCATACAAAAAATTAATCATAATGTTTTAATTCCTAAAAGAAAATCAAAGAAAAACCCTTTAAATAAAGAAGAAAAGCAAAATAATGAGCGAATTTCAAAAATGAGAATTGTTATTGAAAATGTTTTTGCTATACTTAAAAAATTTAAAATTATTAGTGAAAAATATCGAAATCGTAGAAAAAGATTTGCTTTAAGATTTAATTTAATAGCTTCAATTTATAATTTACAACTATTAGTTTAAATATATTTGATAATTTAAAATTTCAGTCTTTTTTTATTGTAAATAATAATTTTTATTATGTTTTAATGACAAAATATTTGTAAAAATAATCTAAAAATTATTTTAATAACACTTTTATATTTATTTTAAATTTAAAAATTATAATTATCATATTAATTTTGCAAGAAGTCTAATATAAAAGCAAATATAGATAAACAATTATCAAATTTAAAAAATATAAAAATTCTTAGTTTAGAGTTTAATGCAGAGCTTGTAAATAACAGAATTAAACAAAAAGACTTTCAAAAAATAACAAATACTTATGGAACAAAAATAGATACTTCCAATTTAAATTTTTATACCTGAATGATTAATATACCCAATAAAACAATAAGAATTAAAGCACAAGGGACAGAATTACTAACTTTTGAACATGGTAATGGTAATACTAACAATTATAGATTAGACTTGGTACATAACTATAACTAGCTTAATTCAAAATTATATATTCCTGAAATTAAAAATTAAGGGACTGTACAATTAACTGTGTCTCTAAGTAATTAACTTAAATTCACTCTGTCCTCAAATTTTATCATTAAATGTGAAATTGCACTACCCCAATTTTGAATTGGCATCGTTCATTTCTTAACCATATTTTGAAATGCTAAATAAAATATTTTAAAAACTGATGCGTCATTAGGAAAAATCTTTTTATTCTTAATGACTTTTCTTAGTTGACTATTAACAGATTCAATCGCATTAGTTGTGTAAATAATCCTTCTAAATTCTTGAGGATATTCAAGAAAAATTATTAAATTATTTCAGTTATTTTTTCATGATTTAGTAATTTGTGGATACTTTTTATTTCATTTTTCAGAAAAATGATCTAAAGCAACTAGCGCTATTTCTTCATTAATTGCTGTATAAATTGATTTTAAATCATTAGCTACAAGTTTGCGATCTTTGTAAGGGACAAATTTTAAACTATTACGAATTTGATGAACAATGCATAATTGGTGCTGTGTTTTTGGGAACACAGCTTCTATTGCATCAGACATTCCAGTTAAATTATCGCTACAAGCAACAAGAATATCTTGTAAGCCACGATTTTTCATTTCCGTAAGAGGAGATTATTAAGTCAAAATTTGACTCCCTCATTCTCGCTAATTCACATTCCTAAAATATCTTTTAAACCATCTAAATTAATTCCTAAGGCAAGATAAACTGCTTTATTTATTATTCGTTTATCTTGCTTTACTTTAACAACAATACAATCAAAATAAACAATCGGATAAATCTTCTCTAAAGGTTTAGTTTGTCACATTTTAACTTCTTCAATAACATCATCAGTTATTTGACTAATTAAACTTTCTGAAATTTCTGCTCCGTGATAGAATTCTTGCAATTGTGCTTTGATATCAGAAATTGTCATTCCTCTTGCATATAAAGAAATTACTTTTTGATCAAAGTTATCAAATCTTCTTTGTCTTTTCGGAATAATTACTGGTTCAAAAGTACTATTTCGATCTCTTGGTACATCAATTGCGATTGAACCATTTTTAGTAATAATGGTTTTTTGTGTGTTGCCATTTCTTTTATTATGATTCTCATCAGTTTCAAGATAATCTTTAATTTCCGTATTTAACATTCGTTCAGTTAATTTTTTGGTAAATTCCTGAAAAATAGTATTGCCTTTAAATAAATCTTGTGGATTATCAATATTTTCTAAAAAATAATCAACAACTTTATCAATTGCGTCAGGTTCTTTTTTTATTTTTTTTGTCATTTTCTGTTCTCCTTCTTTTAAGTATAATTCAGAATGAATTATCGAGACACAGAATTTTGGACAGGCCTATTAAAATGTGAAATTGCATTACCCCAATTTTGAATTGGCATCGTTCATTTCTTAACCATATTTTGAAATGCTAAATAAAATATTTTAAAAACTGATGCGTCATTAGGAAAAATCTTTTTATTCTTAATGACTTTTCTTAATTGACTATTAACAGATTCAATCGCATTAGTTGTGTAAATAATTCTTCTAAATTCCTGAGGATATTCAAGAAAAATTATTAAATTATTTCAGTTATTTTTTCATGATTTAGTAATTTGTGGATACTTTTTATTTCATTTTTCTGAAAAATGATCTAAAGCAATTAACGCTATTTCTTCATTAATTGCTGTATAAATTGATTTTAAATCATTAGCTACAAGTTTGCGATCTTTGTAAGGAACAAATTTTAAACTATTGCGAATTTGATGAACAATGCATAATTGATGCTGTGTTTTTGGGAAAACAGCTTCTATTGCATCAGACATCCCAGTTAAATTATCACTACAAGCAACAAGAATATCTTGTAAGCCACGATTTTTCATTTCCGTAAGATTATTAAGTCAAAATTTGGCTCCCTCATTCTCACTAATTCACATTCCTAAAATATCTTTTAAACCATCTAAATTAATTCCTAAGGCAAGATAAACTGCTTTATATTATTATTCGTTTATCTTGCTTTACTTTAACAACAATACAATCAAAATAAACAATCGGATAAATCTTCTCTAAAGGTTTAGTTTGTCACATTTTAACTTCTTCAATAACATCATCAGTTATTTGACTAATTAAACTTTCTGAAATTTCTGCTCCGTGATAGAATTCTTGCAATTGTGCTTTGATATCAGAAATTGTCATTCCTCTTGCATATAAAGAAATTACTTTTTGATCAAAGTTATCAAATCTTCTTTGTCTTTTCGGAATAATTACTGGTTCAAAAGTACTATTTCGATCTCTTGGTACATCAATTGCGATTGAACCATTTTTAGTAATAATGGTTTTTTGTGTGTTGCCATTTCTTTTATTATGATTCTCATCAGTTTCAAGATAATCTTTAATTTCCGTATTTAACATTCGTTCAGTTAATTTTTTGGTAAATTCCTGAAAAATAGTATTGCCTTTAAATAAATCTTGTGGATTATCAATATTTTCTAAAAAATAATCAACAACTTTATCAATTGCGTCAGGTTCTTTTTTTATTTTTTTTGTCATTTTCTGTTCTCCTTCTTTTAAGTATAATTCAGAATGAATTATCGAGACACAGAATTTTGGACAGGCTCTTAATGACTTCAATAGACTTCTTGCAAAATTAATATGATAATTATAATTTTTAAATTTAAAATAAATATAAAAGTGTTATTAAAATAATTTTTAGATTATTTTTACAAATATTTTGTCATTAAAACATAATAAAAATTATTATTTACAATAAAAAAAGACTGAAATTTTAAATTATCAAATATATTTAAACTAATAGTTGTAAATTATAAATTGAAGCTATTAAATTAAATCTTAAAGCAAATCTTTTTCTACGATTTCGATATTTTTCACTAATAATTTTAAATTTTTTAAGTATAGCAAAAACATTTTCAATAACAATTCTCATTTTTGAAATTCGCTCATTATTTTGCTTTTCTTCTTTATTTAAAGGGTTTTTCTTTGATTTTCTTTTAGGAATTAAAACATTATGATTAATTTTTTGTATGCCTTGATAACCTAAATCCACTAAAACAGTTGTTTCTGGTAAAAATTTAATTTTTGAATCTTTTAAAATTTTAAAGTCATGGTTTTTACCATAAGAAAAATCAGAACTAATAATTTTTTTACTATCTTTTTCAATTATAACTTGTGTTTTTATTGTGTGTTTTTTCTTTTTTCCTGAGTAGTGCTGTTTTTGTCTTTTTTTGGGCGTTGGATTTGGCTTTCAGTTACATCAATTATAACAGTCTTATCTTTGAAATAATCTTTTAATAGTGATTTTTGACCAGTAAGTTGTTGAAAATTAGGGTGTTTTATTAAAGCGTCTTCAATTCATTTGATATTTCTATAACAACTACTTTCACTAATATCATAACTTTTTGCAATATGAAAATAAGTTCTATATTCTCTTCAATATTCTAAAGTCATTAAAATACGATTTTCTAATGATAATTTATTGGTTCTTCCGCGACGAAATCTCTTTTTTAATTCTTCTATTTTTAAAATTTCTAGCATTTTATTAAAAGTAGTATGTTTAATACCAGTTAATCTTAAAAAATTTTTATCACTTATTTGATTATTTTTTTTAAATTTCATTTAAATTCCACCTTTTTATTAAAAACAACAATTCAATTATATTTTAAATTAATTTTGCAAGAAGTCTAATAAATAAAATGATTACGAAAAGCGTCAAAACTTGCACGGCAATTTTTACATAAATATTTTTGTTTTCCTTCTGAATTATGTCCATTTTTAACGCAATGGTAAGATTCACATTTAGGGCATTTAATACCTTGCGCTCTAAATTTTTGATCAATTTCATTTAACCGTTTTTGTTTTTTTATTAATTCTGCTTGTTGTTTGACTTTTTCATAAAATTCTAAAAATTGATCATCTGTTAAAGTATTTACTAGTTCTTGAATTATTTTTTCCATAATTATTATCCACCTCTATCATATTAAAATATACCTAAAATTAAGTATATTCAATAAATATCAAGAGTTTTCGACAAAATTAAAAGCAATTATTGATAATAAATTTAAAAAGAAGGGTATAATTTGTTCTGATTGTAAATCCTTTAAATGTGTAAAAAATGGGTTTAAAAATGATAAACAAAGATATTTATGTAAAAATTGCAAAAGTAGTTTTGATGCGTTTAGAAATCATTTTACTTATCGTAGTAAACTTTCTTATGAACAATGAGATTTATTAATTAAAATTGCTATGTTAGGACAATCTTCAAGAATAATTGCTAATTTTATCAACACTTCAACACTTTCAGCATGATTTAATCGTCAAAAATTAATGAAATCAAAACAATTAGCAAAAACTCAAAAATCTTTTAAGAAACTTAGTGGCATCATTGAAATTGATGAAACTTTTATTAAAGAAATTCATAAAGGAAATTTTAAATCCAAAGATGACCCAAGAAAACTCTATATTGAACCTAATGCTAAAAATACAAAATGTTGTATTCAAGTAGCTATTGATGAAAACCTTAATATTTATGCACAAGTTACCAATACTAAAAGACTAAAACGAAAATGGGTTGAAGATAATTTAACTAACAAACTTATTAAAGAAAATTCGCTTTTAAAAACAGATATGCACCCCTTGTATGATTTAGTTGCAATACAAACTAAATGTAAGTTAAAACAAGTTAAACATAATGCTTCTAAAAAAGCTAGTTATTATAATTTAAAAAATGTTAGCAAAGTTCAATCCAGTATAAAAGAATTTCTCACTCATTATCATGGCATTGGGTTTACTAACATTCAAGATTATCTCAACTTATGAAAATGAAAATATCAACATTATGGTTTAAATCCTTATCAACAATCAAGCTTGTTGTATTTTAATTTATAACCATTAATTCTAAAATTTAATAAAATTAATTTTTAAAAGTCAGGTTGATGACTTTTTTATTTTATCAATACTTATCTATAAAATTTAAGGCTATTTCATCTTCTAAAAACATCTTCTTTTGTTATCTCAGGAAAATTTTCATTATTTTGTTTGCTTGAATATTTTTCTTTGTCATAATCAGTTAGAACATCTTTTAAGTATCCACCACGAAAACTAACTTTATCTAATAAGATTTCTTGTTCTTTTTTTGATAAAAAATTTCATTTTGCTAAGGCAATCCCAACACATGCAAGCATATCATAATCATTCTCAATAACATCTGATCGCCATTTATTTGCAATAAATAATGCGTTGTCAAAATCTTTATCCGAAAAATTTAGATTTAAAATTCTATTTTGAATATAATTATAATTTATTTCAATATACTCTGTTAATGTTAAAGTTTTTGGAAAAATATTTTCTTTTTGTATATTAATTTCTTGTTTTAATTTTCTGATTTCTGCTTTTAATTTTTCATTTTCTTCTTTTAACTTTTCAAATTTTCCTCATTCTGTTACATTCATTATTATTTTTCCTTTCTAAAAATATATGATTTTTTTGCTAAAATACAATAATAATTGCTGCATCATAAATCTTTACCATCACCATCTATTTTTGATCTACATTTAGGACAACTTTTTCTCATTATTTTTATCTCCTTTCTTTTTTATTTATGAGAATATGAGAAATAAAAAACCAACTAATTTTAATAAATAGTTGGTTTAATTTATTTTTTATCTTATTTGATTTAAGATATTTTCAATATTGTTGACTTTGTCAATTAAAGCTTTCATAATTTGTTCTAAATTGCTTAAATTGTTTTCTGTTGTTGTTTTAATTTTGTTAATTAAATCGCTAATCGTATTTTTGATATTATTTTCAACCATATAATTTCTCCTTTCTAATTTTTGATATTAATAATTCATCATTTATTTTTCTTAAAAATTAATTTTTTAATAATTTGATGATTATTTTTGCATTGCAAAGTTAAAAATCAAAGTTTAGCATTTATTTTTTGTTTATTAATAAATTCTAACCTTGCTAAACAATGCCGAGCATATTTTTTATAAATATCAACCACCTTTTCTGTTTTTGGTTAATTTTGTAAAATAATCATTGATATAACACTGACATTTGTTAATTAGTGTTGATTTATTTTGTACTTTAATTTTTAACTCTTTTTGACAGAGTTCTTTTAAAGACACTCGCAAAACCTCCTTATAAATAGTAAGATTTCTAAATTTTTTTTATTGTGGAACACTCACCCTTTAACCATTGCAGGTTAAAGATTTATCCCCAAACCACGATAACTCTTTTATATTGCCTAAAAGAATTTCCCCCATTGTGTCGTAGCGGTATACACGGCCACCCCTATATTGTTTATCCTCGCTTGCTTGGTTTAACGATCATTCCAAGTAGGAGAGTTTTATTTAGTTGTTTTTGCTGTTATTTTCTTAAACTAAGCAAGGTTAACGACAATTTTAACCTAATTAAAAAAAGATAGAATTTTATTTCTATCTTTTTCTTAGTTTTTGGAAAATTACCCACCAACCGAATATTTTATGCGCTCGTCCTTTCCCTACTTAAATTTTATATCCACATTAATTTTATTTAATAAATTAAATTAATTGAGCAATTTTTACAGTAATAGTTTTTGTACCTTCAAGTTTTGCTTCACCAATTTTACTTGCTTTAACTGTTACACTTACAGTAAGTTCATTTTCTAAACTAGTTGTAGCATCTAAGTCATCTGTACCATTTTGTTTTTTAACATTAATATCTAAATCAGTCTCTAAAACATCTTTTGCATTTGTTAATTTTTTAATTACTTCTAAAATTTTTGCTTCAACAGCAGTTTTAATCATATCAGCACTTGTATTAGTAGTTTCAGTGGCTTCAACAGCTATTGCAGAATCAATCGCTTCTAACTTACTTAAATCTGCTTTTACCACTACTGGTGTAATTTTAACAATTTTTACAGTAATAGTTTTTGTACCTTCAAGTTTTGCTTCACCAATTTTACTTGCTTTAACTGTTACACTTACAGTAAGTTCATTTTCTAAACTAGTTGTAGCATCTAAGTCATCTGTACCATTTTGTTTTTTAACATTAATATCTAAATCAATCTCTAAAACATCTTTTGCATTTGTTAATTTTTTAATTACTTCTAAAATTTTTGCTTCAACAGCAGTTTTAATCATATCAGCACTTGTATTAGTAGTTTCAGTGGCTTCAACAGCTATTGCAGAATCAATCGCTTCTAACTTACTTAAATCTGCTTTTACCACTACTGGTGTAATTTTAGCAATTTTTACAGTAATAGTTTTTGTACCTTCAAGTTTTGCTTCACCAATTTTACTTGCTTTAACTGTTACACTTACAGTAAGTTCATTTTCTAAACTAGTTGTAGCATCTAAGTCATCTAAGTCATCTGTACCATTTCGTTTTTTAACATTAATATCTAAATCAGTCTCTAAAACATCTTTTGCATTTGTTAATTTTTTAATTACTTCTAAAATTTTTGCTTCAACAGCAGTTTTAATCATATCAGCACTTGTATTAGTAGTTTCAGTGGCTTCAACAGCTATTGCAGAATCAATATTTGTTAAGGTCCTTAAATTTGTTTTGGTAACACCAAATTCACTACCAACTTCTTCTACTTCTTTTAATTTCGGAAACACAATGCTTTGTGATTTATGTATTCCTTTTAATTTTGCAGTTTGAGTTTTAATAACTGTAATATCAAAAGTTCTAGCAAAATCAGTTTTGCTTGTCAAATCATAAGTACCCGTAATTGTTGTAGCATCTTTTTCAATTTTAATACGATAGTCAACATTTAAATTAGTTTTAGTAACAATTTGATCAATGGCAGTTTTAACAATTGTATTCACAACAGTAGTAATTTCGTCTGTTGTTACAGCAGTTTTGTCTTTAACATTATTAAAAGCTTCAATTTCAGGGGATATAATCCTTAATTTATTTAAGTCTCCTGTTTTTAATTTTGCTTGGTCATCTTTAGTACTAGGATTACAAGCAGCAACAGCAAAAACTGGTGACATTGTAAATGCTAATGTAACTAGCATTTTTAACATATTTTTATTTGATTTTATCATCTATGATTAACCTTCCTTTTATTTTTGTCTTTTAGTTACTTCTGAACTAATAACTACATTATAACTTGTTAGTATAAAGAATTAGCTAAAAATATTAATAATTTTTTAAACATCTTAGTAATATTCCTTTCCAATGAATAAATCAATTATATATATATATATATGGAATGGCAACCCTTTTTAGGACACTTTTTATGTAGACTGGTATTTTCTAAATTCAACGGGAGTTAAATAATTTAAACTACCATGAATTCGAATATTGTTATATCAATTAACAAAATCAAATAGTTCGCATTTTAATTGTGTTAAGTTTGCAAATTTTTTACCGTTAATAAATTCAGTTTTAAAGGTTTTGTAAGTTGCTTCAGCAACAGCATTATCATACGGGCATCCTTTGGTACTTAATGATCTTTGAATTTTAAAGGTTATTAAAATTTCATCAATGATTTTATTTTTGAATTCATTACCACGATCAGTATGAAATAAAGTTATTTTATTTAATGGTCGTGTTATCTTGTGAAAAGCTTGTTGAACTAGTTCAGCAGTTTTATTTGGTCCAGCACTATAGCCAATTACTTCGCGATTAAACAAGTCAATTAATAAACAAATATAATAGACTTCTTGCAAAATTAATATGATAATTATAATTTTTAAATTTAAAATAAATATAAAAGTGTTATTAAAATAATTTTTAGATTATTTTTACAAATATTTTGTCATTAAAACATAATAAAAATTATTATTTACAATAAAAAAAGACTGAAATTTTAAATTATCAAATATATTTAAACTAATAGTTGTAAATTATAAATTGAAGCTATTAAATTAAATCTTAAAGCAAATCTTTTTCTACGATTTCGATATTTTTCACTAATAATTTTAAATTTTTTAAGTATAGCAAAAACATTTTCAATAACAATTCTCATTTTTGAAATTCGCTCATTATTTTGCTTTTCTTCTTTATTTAAAGGGTTTTTCTTTGATTTTCTTTTAGGAATTAAAACATTATGATTAATTTTTTGTATGCCTTGATAACCTAAATCCACTAAAACAGTTGTTTCTGGTAAAAATTTAATTTTTGAATCTTTTAAAATTTTAAAGTCATGGTTTTTACCATAAGAAAAATCAGAACTAATAATTTTTTTACTATCTTTTTCAATTATAACTTGTGTTTTTATTGTGTGTTTTTTCTTTTTTCCTGAGTAGTGCTGTTTTTGTCTTTTTTTGGGCGTTGGATTTGGCTTTCAGTTACATCAATTATAACAGTCTTATCTTTGAAATAATCTTTTAATAGTGATTTTTGACCAGTAAGTTGTTGAAAATTAGGGTGTTTTATTAAAGTGTCTTCAATTCATTTGATATTTCTATAACAACTACTTTCACTAATATCATAACTTTTTGCAATATGAAAATAAGTTCTATATTCTCTTCAATATTCTAAAGTCATTAAAATACGATTTTCTAATGATAATTTATTGGTTCTTCCGCGACGAAATCTCTTTTTTAATTCTTCTATTTTTAAAATTTCTAGCATTTTATTAAAAGTAGTATGTTTAATACCAGTTAATCTTAAAAAATTTTTATCACTTATTTGATTATTTTTTTTAAATTTCATTTAAATTCCACCTTTTTATTAAAAACAACAATTCAATTATATTTTAAATTAATTTTGCAAGAAGTCTAGTAAAAAAATTATTAGTTCTGATTTTTCTTATGGTAAAAACCATGACTTTAAAATTTTAAAAGATTCAAAAATTAAATTTTTACCAGAAACAACTGTTTTAGTGGATTTAGGTTATCAAGGCATACAAAAAATTAATCATAATGTTTTAATTCCTAAAAGAAAATCAAAGAAAAACCCTTTAAATAAAGAAGAAAAGCAAAATAATGAGCGAATTTCAAAAATGAGAATTGTTATTGAAAATGTTTTTGCTATACTTAAAAAATTTAAAATTATTAGTGAAAAATATCGAAATCGTAGAAAAAGATTTGCTTTAAGATTTAATTTAATAGCTTCAATTTATAATTTACAACTATTAGTTTAAATATATTTGATAATTTAAAATTTCAGTCTTTTTTTATTGTAAATAATAATTTTTATTATGTTTTAATGACAAAATATTTGTAAAAATAATCTAAAAATTATTTTAATAACACTTTTATATTTATTTTAAATTTAAAAATTATAATTATCATATTAATTTTGCAAGAAGTCTAATGTCATTTAGTACCAACTTGAACATATGTTAAATCACTAACAACAACTTCATTGGGTTTTTGGTCATTAAATTGGTGATTTAAAACATTATTAATTTGGTCATTATTAACTGTTTTTTCATGATTACGATATTTTAATTTGGTGTATTTAGAAACCAAATTATTTTTGATCATAATGAATCGGATTTTTCGTCGTGATAAGATGATATTTTTTCTTATTAAAACAGCTTTAATTTTACGAGCACCATAAATCTTACGACTTTTATTAAATGCACTGATAACTTCTTGTTCATAATTATTAATATCAAACTTAGTGCATTTATTAGTTTGATAATAATATGTTGATTTTAGTAAACCTAAAATCTTACATATTTTCCTCACTGAATATTTAGTTTTGTTGTTATTAATTATTAGACTTCTTGCAAAATTAATTTAAAATATAATTGAATTGTTGTTTTTAATAAAAAGGTGGAATTTAAATGAAATTTAAAAAAAATAATCAAATAAGTGATAAAAATTTTTTAAGATTAACTGGTATTAAACATACTACTTTTAATAAAATGCTAGAAATTTTAAAAATAGAAGAATTAAAAAAGAGATTTCGTCGCGGAAGAACCAATAAATTATCATTAGAAAATCGTATTTTAATGACTTTAGAATATTGAAGAGAATATAGAACTTATTTTCATATTGCAAAAAGTTATGATATTAGTGAAAGTAGTTGTTATAGAAATATCAAATGAATTGAAGACACTTTAATAAAACACCCTAATTTTCAACAACTTACTGGTCAAAAATCACTATTAAAAGATTATTTCAAAGATAAGACTGTTATAATTGATGTAACTGAAAGCCAAATCCAACGCCCAAAAAAAGACAAAAACAGCACTACTCAGGAAAAAAGAAAAAACACACAATAAAAACACAAGTTATAATTGAAAAAGATAGTAAAAAAATTATTAGTTCTGATTTTTCTTATGGTAAAAACCATGACTTTAAAATTTTAAAAGATTCAAAAATTAAATTTTTACCAGAAACAACTGTTTTAGTGGATTTAGGTTATCAAGGCATACAAAAAATTAATCATAATGTTTTAATTCCTAAAAGAAAATCAAAGAAAAACCCTTTAAATAAAGAAGAAAAGCAAAATAATGAGCGAATTTCAAAAATGAGAATTGTTATTGAAAATGTTTTTGCTATACTTAAAAAATTTAAAATTATTAGTGAAAAATATCGAAATCGTAGAAAAAGATTTGCTTTAAGATTTAATTTAATAGCTTCAATTTATAATTTACAACTATTAGTTTAAATATATTTGATAATTTAAAATTTCAGTCTTTTTTTATTGTAAATAATAATTTTTATTATGTTTTAATGACAAAATATTTGTAAAAATAATCTAAAAATTATTTTAATAACACTTTTATATTTATTTTAAATTTAAAAATTATAATTATCATATTAATTTTGCAAGAAGTCTATTGTTATTTTTTGCCGATTATCAGTGCTGCTTGCTTTAAAATGTCATTTTCCATTCGTAATTGTTGGTTTTCTTTTCGCAAGTAAATTAATTCATTTTCTTCGACAGTGCGATTATCTTTTGCTTTAAATGACCCAGAATTATTATAATTTTTAACTCAACTATAAATAGTTGGTTTTGATAAATTATATTCTTTCCCTAAATTAATAACACTTTTGCCATTTTTGTATAGCATTACAATTTGTTTTTTAAATTCTTCAGAGTATGAGGTTTTATTTCCCATTTTTATATTCCTTCTTTCTTAATAATTTTGAAGTCTATATAATTATGGTCCAATTTATTGTAGCCTATCCAATATATATCAATAAGTAATTACAAATATTGTTACTAAGGCCGCGTTTAGTTTTCTTAGGTATTGCTTTGAAGAAGTAAAACAATCAGCTATATATTATTTAATTACTAAACTAACCCTGCCTTTCTTGTTATTGTCATTTTTATTCGTTACCATTTTATCATATTATTGAATTTTCGTTAATTAATTCTGATATGCAAAAATTATATTTTTTAGTAGCAAAACAAACAAATTCTACTTTATGTGTAACTAAAACAACAATTAATCCTGAAGCTAGTTATCGTAACTTAAATAAAATCAGTAAATTACAATCTAGTCTTAAAGAAGCCTTAATTCATTATCATGGTTTAGGTTTTACTAATTTTCAAAATTATTTAAATCTCTGAAAATGAAAATACCAACATAAGGGTTTAACTTCAAACCAACAAACAGCGGTATTATATTTTAATGTATAAAAAAGTTAAAGTAAAAATAGTAATTTTACATAAAAGCCTTTTAAAATTATCAAGTTGATGATTTTTTTTATTTTATCAAGAGTTTTCGACAAAATTAAAATAAAAAATTATTTTAATGTTGTTTTTATAAGCATTTTACTTAGTTTTTATAACCTTTTATTAAGATTATGTTTGTTAATATTAAATATTTTGTTTTATTACTTATTTTTCAAATAAAACGATAATTAAATTGTAGTTACTTTTCTTTCAAAATTAATCAAATATTTTTCCACCTAACAAAACTTTACGCGTCCATTATCATATATTAGACTTCTTGCAAAATTAATATGATAATTATAATTTTTAAATTTAAAATAAATATAAAAGTGTTATTAAAATAATTTTTAGATTATTTTTACAAATATTTTGTCATTAAAACATAATAAAAATTATTATTTACAATAAAAAAAGACTGAAATTTTAAATTATCAAATATATTTAAACTAATAGTTGTAAATTATAAATTGAAGCTATTAAATTAAATCTTAAAGCAAATCTTTTTCTACGATTTCGATATTTTTCACTAATAATTTTAAATTTTTTAAGTATAGCAAAAACATTTTCAATAACAATTCTCATTTTTGAAATTCGCTCATTATTTTGCTTTTCTTCTTTATTTAAAGGGTTTTTCTTTGATTTTCTTTTAGGAATTAAAACATTATGATTAATTTTTTGTATGCCTTGATAACCTAAATCCACTAAAACAGTTGTTTCTGGTAAAAATTTAATTTTTGAATCTTTTAAAATTTTAAAGTCATGGTTTTTACCATAAGAAAAATCAGAACTAATAATTTTTTTACTATCTTTTTCAATTATAACTTGTGTTTTTATTGTGTGTTTTTTCTTTTTTCCTGAGTAGTGCTGTTTTTGTCTTTTTTTGGGCGTTGGATTTGGCTTTCAGTTACATCAATTATAACAGTCTTATCTTTGAAATAATCTTTTAATAGTGATTTTTGACCAGTAAGTTGTTGAAAATTAGGGTGTTTTATTAAAGTGTCTTCAATTCATTTGATATTTCTATAACAACTACTTTCACTAATATCATAACTTTTTGCAATATGAAAATAAGTTCTATATTCTCTTCAATATTCTAAAGTCATTAAAATACGATTTTCTAATGATAATTTATTGGTTCTTCCGCGACGAAATCTCTTTTTTAATTCTTCTATTTTTAAAATTTCTAGCATTTTATTAAAAGTAGTATGTTTAATACCAGTTAATCTTAAAAAATTTTTATCACTTATTTGATTATTTTTTTTAAATTTCATTTAAATTCCACCTTTTTATTAAAAACAACAATTCAATTATATTTTAAATTAATTTTGCAAGAAGTCTATTATATAAAATTATATGTGTTATAATTAGGAAAAATCTTATTCATTTTGAAAAGAGGGAAAATATTAATGTTAATTAAAAAACTTTATGAAACATATAAAGCCCTTGTTGGTCAAGAAATTACTTTAAAAGGTTGAGTACGAACTAACCGCGATTCTGGTAAAGTAGGTTTTATTAGTTTAAATGATGGTAGTTATTTGGACAGTATTCAAGTTGTTTATAATCAAGAAATTAGAATTTTTAATGAAATTAAAAGTTTGCGAACAGGTTCTTCAATTGCAGTAACAGGAGTATTAGTTTTGCCAGATAAAGGTAAGGAATTGTTTGAAATTAAAGCAACAAATATAAAAATATATAATAATGCTGTGGAACAATATCCATTACAAAAAAAAGAACATTCTAATGAATATTTACGAGAAATTGCTCATTTGCGAGCTCGAACTAATAAGTTTTGAGCTATTTTTAAGATTAGAAGTAGTGTTAGTTATGCGATTCATTGCTTTTTTCAAAGAAATGACTTTTTATATTTGCATTCGCCAATTATTACTAGTAATGATGCTGAAGGTGCAGGTGAAGCATTTATTGTGACAACTCGTGAAGAAGATAATAATTATCAACAAGATTTCTTTTCTAAAAAGGCTAATTTAACTGTTTCTGGACAATTAAATGCTGAAGCATATACACAAGCATTTAATCGTGTTTATACTTTTGGACCAACTTTTCGAGCCGAGAAGTCTCATACTTCTCGGCATGTAGCTGAATTTTGAATGGTAGAACCAGAGGTAGCATATAGTTCGTTAGAAGAAAATATCAAATTAGGAGAAGAATTAATTAAATATATTATTAATTATATTTTAGAAAATAATAAAAACGAATTAAAGTTTCTAAATGATAATGTTGATAATAATTTATTAGATAAACTAAAGACAGTAGTAACTGTTAAATTTGTAGTTATGACTTATGATGATACAATTATGGAATTAATTAAAGTTAAAGACCGTTTTGAAAATCAAAATATTCATTGAGGAATGGATTTACAAACTGAACATGAAAGATATTTATGTGAACAATTAACTAATAAGCCAACATTTATTACTAATTATCCACAAGTTATTAAAGCATTTTATATGAAAACTAATGAGGATAATAAAACTGTTCAAGCAATGGATTTATTAGTCCCAGGAATTGGCGAATTAATTGGTGGTAGTCAAAGGGAAGATAATTATGAAAAGTTATTAGCAAAAATGCAAATGGCTAATTTAGATATTAAGGATTTTCAATGATATTTAAATTTAAGACAGTATGGGTATGCTCCAAGTGGTGGGTTTGGTTTAGGATTAGAACGATTAATTATGTATTTGACAGGGATGACAAATATTCGTGATGTTTTACCATTTCCACGAGTACCTAATAATTTAGAATTTTAAAAAAAGATAAAGTTTCTTAAAACTTTATCTTTTTAATTAGTAATTTCTTCGTGTATTTTAGCAAATAATAAAGTTTTACTTGTATAGAGGTCATAATCAGTTGTAATTGATTGTACATGACCAGCATCTTTTATAATTAATAGTTCACTAATTTGTTTTTCTTCATCACGAATTTTATGATGATAAATATCATAAGCCATATATAATGGAACAAAATTATCTTTTTCATCATGAATAATTAGTAATGGGATAGTAGCACATTTTTTTTCTAATTTTAAAGATAAGTATTGACAGGGTAAAAAACCCTTATTAAATATAGGGATTTGTAAAAACACGGTTTTACTAAAAACCCAGCAAAATCAAGGTTTTATTGAAATATCAATACTTATCTATAAAATTAAAGCTTTTAATTCTTTAATTTTTTCACTGTATTCTTTAATGAATTCAATAATAGTACTTCCACCCATTGAATTACCAATTAAACCAATTGATTGGATAGTAAAGTTCTTATGTAAATATTTTATTACCATTGCTAAATCATGTTTTTCAAAAAAACCAAAACCAATAGTTTTAGTACTAGATTTACCGTGGTTGCGTGCATCAAATGATATAATATTGTATCCTTCATTATAAAAAATGTCTTGTC
Source organism: Spiroplasma endosymbiont of Clivina fossor (assembly GCF_964031115.1). Lineage (GTDB taxonomy): Bacteria > Bacillota_I > Bacilli_A > Mycoplasmatales > Nriv7 > Nriv7. Next base: position 382,170 of record NZ_OZ035006.1, on the reverse strand, counting down.
ATTCTTAAAGCTAAAAATTTGTTTTCTGTTCATCCGTGCATGGCAATAACTCATTTGTTATTTTTATTATTAGGGTTAAAAAATTAAAAATTAAGGGACTGTACAATTAACTGTGTCTCTAAGTAATTAACTTAAATTCACTCTGTCCTCAAATTTTATCATTAAATGTGAAATTGCACTACCCCAATTTTGAATTGGCATCGTTCATTTCTTAACCATATTTTGAAATGCTAAATAAGATATTTTAAAAACTGATGCATCATTAGGAAAAATCTTTTTATTCTTAATGACTTTTCTTAGTTGACTATTAACAGATTCAATCGCATTAGTTTTGTGTAAATAATCCTTCTAAATTCTTGAGGATATTCAAGAAAAATTATTAAATTATTTCAGTTATTTTTTCATGATTTAGTAATTTGTGGATACTTTTTATTTCATTTTTCTGAAAAATGATCTAAAGCAACTAGCGCTATTTCTTCATTAATTGCTGTATAAATTGATTTTAAATCATTAGCTACAAGTTTGCGATCTTTGTAAGGGACAAATTTTAAACTATTACGAATTTGATGAACGATGCATAATTGGTGCTGTGTTTTTGGGAACACAGCTTCTATTGCATCAGACATTCCAGTTAAATTATCGCTACAAGCAACAAGAATATCTTGTAAGCCACGATTTTTCATTTCCGTAAGAGGAGATTATTAAGTCAAAATTTGACTCCCTCATTCTCGCTAATTCACATTCCTAAAATATCTTTTAAACCATCTAAATTAATTCCTAAGGCAAGATAAACTGCTTTATTTATTATTCGTTTATCTTGCTTTACTTTAACAACAATACAATCAAAATAAACAATCGGATAAATCTTCTCTAAAGGTTTAGTTTGTCACATTTTAACTTCTTCAATAACATCATCAGTTATTTGACTAATTAAACTTTCTGAAATTTCTGCTCCGTGATAGAATTCTTGCAATTGTGCTTTGATATCAGAAATTGTCATTCCTCTTGCATATAAAGAAATTACTTTTTGATCAAAGTTATCAAATCTTCTTTGTCTTTTCGGAATAATTACTGGTTCAAAAGTACTATTTCGATCTCTTGGTACATCAATTGCGATTGAACCATTTTTAGTAATAATGGTTTTTTGTGTGTTGCCATTTCTTTTATTATGATTCTCATCAGTTTCAAGATAATAGACTTCTTGCAAAATTAATTTAAAATATAATTGAATTGTTGTTTTTAATAAAAAGGTGGAATTTAAATGAAATTTAAAAAAAATAATCAAATAAGTGATAAAAATTTTTTAAGATTAACTGGTATTAAACATACTACTTTTAATAAAATGCTAGAAATTTTAAAAATAGAAGAATTAAAAAAGAGATTTCGTCGCGGAAGAACCAATAAATTATCATTAGAAAATCGTATTTTAATGACTTTAGAATATTGAAGAGAATATAGAACTTATTTTCATATTGCAAAAAGTTATGATATTAGTGAAAGTAGTTGTTATAGAAATATCAAATGAATTGAAGACACTTTAATAAAACACCCTAATTTTCAACAACTTACTGGTCAAAAATCACTATTAAAAGATTATTTCAAAGATAAGACTGTTATAATTGATGTAACTGAAAGCCAAATCCAACGCCCAAAAAAAGACAAAAACAGCACTACTCAGGAAAAAAGAAAAAACACACAATAAAAACACAAGTTATAATTGAAAAAGATAGTAAAAAAATTATTAGTTCTGATTTTTCTTATGGTAAAAACCATGACTTTAAAATTTTAAAAGATTCAAAAATTAAATTTTTACCAGAAACAACTGTTTTAGTGGATTTAGGTTATCAAGGCATACAAAAAATTAATCATAATGTTTTAATTCCTAAAAGAAAATCAAAGAAAAACCCTTTAAATAAAGAAGAAAAGCAAAATAATGAGCGAATTTCAAAAATGAGAATTGTTATTGAAAATGTTTTTGCTATACTTAAAAAATTTAAAATTATTAGTGAAAAATATCGAAATCGTAGAAAAAGATTTGCTTTAAGATTTAATTTAATAGCTTCAATTTATAATTTACAACTATTAGTTTAAATATATTTGATAATTTAAAATTTCAGTCTTTTTTTATTGTAAATAATAATTTTTATTATGTTTTAATGACAAAATATTTGTAAAAATAATCTAAAAATTATTTTAATAACACTTTTATATTTATTTTAAATTTAAAAATTATAATTATCATATTAATTTTGCAAGAAGTCTAATCTTTAATTTCCGTATTTAACATTCGTTCAGTTAATTTTTTGGTAAATTCCTGAAAAATAGTATTGCCTTTAAATAAATCTTGTGGATTATCAATATTTTCTAAAAAATAATCAACAACTTTATCAATTGCGTCAGGTTCTTTTTTTTATTTTTTTTGTCATTTTCTGTTCTCCTTCTTTTAAGTATAATTCAGAATGAATTATCGAGACACAGAATTTTGGACAGGCCCGTAATTTTTTTAAGATTAAACTGCTAAGAATAGTATTACCATTAATAATTTCATGTTCTTGAAATTTGAGATTATTTTTTTCTTTTGTGCTGAAAGCAATTAAAGAATTGTTTTTAATAATACTATCAGTAGTTAAAACAGTTAAACTATATTTTTCAGTGCCATGATATAAGGGGTCATATTTACCAAATCGATGAAATGTATTTGTGAAACGAGGCATAACATAAAAATTTTTACAACACATATATAATAGACTTCTTGCAAAATTAATTTAAAATATAATTGAATTGTTGTTTTTAATAAAAAGGTGGAATTTAAATGAAATTTAAAAAAAATAATCAAATAAGTGATAAAAATTTTTTAAGATTAACTGGTATTAAACATACTACTTTTAATAAAATGCTAGAAATTTTAAAAATAGAAGAATTAAAAAAGAGATTTCGTCGCGGAAGAACCAATAAATTATCATTAGAAAATCGTATTTTAATGACTTTAGAATATTGAAGAGAATATAGAACTTATTTTCATATTGCAAAAAGTTATGATATTAGTGAAAGTAGTTGTTATAGAAATATCAAATGAATTGAAGACACTTTAATAAAACACCCTAATTTTCAACAACTTACTGGTCAAAAATCACTATTAAAAGATTATTTCAAAGATAAGACTGTTATAATTGATGTAACTGAAAGCCAAATCCAACGCCCAAAAAAAGACAAAAACAGCACTACTCAGGAAAAAAGAAAAAACACACAATAAAAACACAAGTTATAATTGAAAAAGATAGTAAAAAAATTATTAGTTCTGATTTTTCTTATGGTAAAAACCATGACTTTAAAATTTTAAAAGATTCAAAAATTAAATTTTTACCAGAAACAACTGTTTTAGTGGATTTAGGTTATCAAGGCATACAAAAAATTAATCATAATGTTTTAATTCCTAAAAGAAAATCAAAGAAAAACCCTTTAAATAAAGAAGAAAAGCAAAATAATGAGCGAATTTCAAAAATGAGAATTGTTATTGAAAATGTTTTTGCTATACTTAAAAAATTTAAAATTATTAGTGAAAAATATCGAAATCGTAGAAAAAGATTTGCTTTAAGATTTAATTTAATAGCTTCAATTTATAATTTACAACTATTAGTTTAAATATATTTGATAATTTAAAATTTCAGTCTTTTTTTATTGTAAATAATAATTTTTATTATGTTTTAATGACAAAATATTTGTAAAAATAATCTAAAAATTATTTTAATAACACTTTTATATTTATTTTAAATTTAAAAATTATAATTATCATATTAATTTTGCAAGAAGTCTAATAGATATCATATTAAAATAGGGAAAGTTAAAATAATGATAATTAAACTAAAAAATGATAGTCGTTTAAACTTTCTTGGTAGGGGATTTTTAATTTGAGTAATTTCCATAATTTTAACCTCATGTTTTAGTAATATATTTATTTTATCATTTTAATAGGACGCGTAAATTTTTGTTAGGTGGAAAAATATTTGATTAATTTTGAAAGAAAAGTAACTACAATTTAATTATCGTTTTATTTGAAAAATAAGTAATAAAACAAAATATTTTTTTAATTTTGTCGAAAACTCTTGATATTTATTGAATATACTTAATTTTAGGTATATTTTTAATATGATAGAGGTGGATAATAATTATGGAAAAAATAATTCAAGAACTAGTAAATACTTTAACAGATGATCAATTTTTAGAATTTTATGAAAAAATCAAACAACAAGCAGAATTAATAAAAAAACAAAAACGTTTAAATGAAATTGATCAAAAATTTAGAGCACAAGGTATTAAATGCCCTAAATGTGAATCTTACCATTGCGTTAAAAATGGACATAATTCAGAAGGAAAACAAAAATATTTATGTAAAAATTGCCGTGCAAGTTTTGACGCTTTTCGTAATCATTTTATTTATTGAAGTCATTTAAATTATGAACAATGAAATTTATTGATTCAAATTTCATTGCTGGGGCAATCTAGTAAAACAATTTCTCGTTTTATTAAAACTACATTAAAAACTGCTTGATATAATCGTCAAAAATTAATGAAATCAAAACAATTAGAAAATACCCAATTAAAATTTAAAAAATTATCTGGTAAAATCCAAATCGATGAAACTTTTATTAAAGAAATCCATAAAGGAAATTTCAAATATAAAACTGATCCACGAAGAATTCACCTTGACCCATTCGCAACTAATACTAAATGCTGTATTCAAATGGCAATTGATAATAATAACAATATTTATGTTAAAACCACAAACACCAAACGTTTACAAAAACAATGAGTTATTGAAAATATGAACAAAGAATTAATTAACGAAAATTCAATTATTACTTCTGATATGCAAAAATTATATTTTTTAGTAGCAAAACAAACAAATTCTACTTTATGTGTAACTAAAACAACAATTAATCCTGAAGCTAGTTATCGTAACTTAAATAAAATCAGTAAATTACAATCTAGTCTTAAAGAAGCCTTAATTCATTATCATGGTTTAGGTTTTACTAATATTCAAAATTATTTAAATCTCTGAAAATGAAAATACCAACATAAGGGTTTAACTCCAAACCAACAAACAGCGGTATTATATTTTAATGTATAAAAAAAGTTAAAGTAAAAATAGTAATTTTACATAAAAGCCTTTTAAAATTATCAAGTTGATGATTTTTTTTATTTTATCAAGAGTTTTCGACAAAATTAAAAAAATCTTTTGTATATCCCAAAACCACAATATCATTTCTTAAAACCCGAACACAAAAGGCATGATATGTATGAACTCATGTATATTTAGATTGATCGCCAACCAATTCATTTAATCGACTTTTCATTTCATTGGCTGCCTTATTAGTAAAAGTTACCGCTAAAATTTGATTACTACTAATGGCCAAATTATGAATTAAATGAGCAATTTTATAAATAATAACTCTTGTTTTGCCACTTCCCACTTCCCGCACCAGCTATAATTCTATTAGCGCCTTCACTACTTACTTAAAACTGCTAATTTTTGTTCTTCATTTAAATGGTTTATATTCATCTTCTACTCCTTTTATAACTCTTCAATTGCTTTTAATTCTTTACTATCAATAGTTCCCGGTAAAGACTCTTCTAAATGAATATGAATTTTATTATCTTGTAATTTTTCTTTTTCTTGCTTTTTCTCTTGATGATAACGAATATTAACAATATAAATATGTAAATAGCGATCAAAGAATAATTGATTTTTAACATCAAACTTATAAAGTAACATTAATGAACCATATCATAATAAATAAAATAATCCCATTAATCTTAATGTAATTGTTACAGCTAACGGTAAAGAATGTTGTGGTTTAGTAATTACAAAAATGTTTTGATAATTAAAAATAAAAATTGGATATTTAAAAACTAAGCTAACAAATAAATTACTAATAATCAAAATTACTCACGGAATAATTGTAATAAACAATTCCCGATATAATAAATCTCAAATCCGAAGCTTATTTTGACCTTTTTTGATTAATTTAAAACAAAAAATAAATTTTGCTATTGTTCTACCTTGACAAAAATATGGCATCATAACAAAATAAGACATTAATAATGACAATGCACTGAAATGATTAATAATTGCTTTTTGTCAGTCATTAAGATATTGATTTTGATAAATACCCCAAGTAATAATAAAAATAATCATACTGATAATTACATCATCAATCACTCTAGCAAAAATTACTTTTCAAAGTTTTACTAAAAAATATGGCTTTTTTTTTCTTATAGTGTCATTATCACTACTAATAGTTTTAATTTTCATAATATCCATTAAACAAAATTCTTTAAATATTTTTTTCAATCTTTAGCAACATCTTTATTGAACAAATCATCTGGTACTAAATTGAGATATTGATTTTTTTCTCAGTGAGGAAATCTTTTCGTAACTTTATTTGTAACTTCTTGAATAGCTTTTTTAACTAATACTTTATTTCCTGTTGGAGCAATAACTTTTAAAAATGTATAGTAATGAAAGCGAACAAATGCATATTCTAATTCTTCAATTAACTCTCGTGCTAAGTTTATTTGCTTATAATAGTTATAAATATGAACTCATTGCTTTAAAAAATCAAAACTATTAAAATTCAAGAACGGCTCAATTTCAATATCTACTAATATTTTAGTGCTCGTATATAAAGTTTCAATTCACGGCAATATTTTATAAATAAATAATAAATCAAAACGATTAGAACGACGAAAAGTAATTTTATGACTAGTAATAATCTTTCTTTTAAATAACTTATTAAATAGTGAATGATGAATTAAAGCAAAGACTTCCCGATTTAAAAGTGGATGATACAAATTATTATTTTTTAATCTTCGTGAAGAAATATGATGATAAACATTAGAATATTGAACCATAAATTCAATTAAATCAGGTTCATCATTATTATTAATTTCTTGGATAATATTTTCCATAAAATTATTTATTAATTTATATCCTGGTTGTAAAAATAAAACATAAGTTCCTTTAGCATTACTTAATACTAAATTTCAAGCATTAGCGGTTTCAATTTCTTTTCAACTACTAATAACTTTAATAGTATCACTATGCTCTTGAAAGAATTTAGTAATATATTCTAGAGTATCATCTTTTGCTTTATCATCCACAATAATAATTTCATAATCTTTATCCTTTTGTTTTAAAATACTATTTAATGTTACTTCTAACTTATTATTATCATTAGAATGTTCTTTTTTTTGTAATGGATATTGTTCCACAGCATTATTATATATTTTTATATTTGTTGCTTTAATTTCAAACAATTCCTTACCTTTATCTGGCAAAACTAATACTCCTGTTACTGCAATTGAAGAACCTGTTCGCAAACTTTTAATTTCATTAAAAGTTCTAATTTCTTGATTATAAACAACTTGAATACTGTCCAAATAACTACCATCATTTAAACTAATAAAACCTACTTTACCAGAATCGCGGTTAGTTCGTACTCAACCTTTTAAAGTAATTTCTTGACCAACAAGGGCTTTATATGTTTCATAAAGTTTTTTAATTAACATTAATATTTTCCCTCTTTTCAAAATGAATAAGATTTTTCCTAATTATAACACATATAATTTTATATAATAGACTTCTTGCAAAATTAATATGATAATTATAATTTTTAAATTTAAAATAAATATAAAAGTGTTATTAAAATAATTTTTAGATTATTTTTACAAATATTTTGTCATTAAAACATAATAAAAATTATTATTTACAATAAAAAAAGACTGAAATTTTAAATTATCAAATATATTTAAACTAATAGTTGTAAATTATAAATTGAAGCTATTAAATTAAATCTTAAAGCAAATCTTTTTCTACGATTTCGATATTTTTCACTAATAATTTTAAATTTTTTAAGTATAGCAAAAACATTTTCAATAACAATTCTCATTTTTGAAATTCGCTCATTATTTTGCTTTTCTTCTTTATTTAAAGGGTTTTTCTTTGATTTTCTTTTAGGAATTAAAACATTATGATTAATTTTTTGTATGCCTTGATAACCTAAATCCACTAAAACAGTTGTTTCTGGTAAAAATTTAATTTTTGAATCTTTTAAAATTTTAAAGTCATGGTTTTTACCATAAGAAAAATCAGAACTAATAATTTTTTTACTATCTTTTTCAATTATAACTTGTGTTTTTATTGTGTGTTTTTTCTTTTTTCCTGAGTAGTGCTGTTTTTGTCTTTTTTTGGGCGTTGGATTTGGCTTTCAGTTACATCAATTATAACAGTCTTATCTTTGAAATAATCTTTTAATAGTGATTTTTGACCAGTAAGTTGTTGAAAATTAGGGTGTTTTATTAAAGTGTCTTCAATTCATTTGATATTTCTATAACAACTACTTTCACTAATATCATAACTTTTTGCAATATGAAAATAAGTTCTATATTCTCTTCAATATTCTAAAGTCATTAAAATACGATTTTCTAATGATAATTTATTGGTTCTTCCGCGACGAAATCTCTTTTTTAATTCTTCTATTTTTAAAATTTCTAGCATTTTATTAAAAGTAGTATGTTTAATACCAGTTAATCTTAAAAAATTTTTATCACTTATTTGATTATTTTTTTTAAATTTCATTTAAATTCCACCTTTTTATTAAAAACAACAATTCAATTATATTTTAAATTAATTTTGCAAGAAGTCTAATATATGATAATGGACGCGTAAAGTTTTGTTAGGTGGAAAAATATTTGATTAATTTTGAAAGAAAAGTAACTACAATTTAATTATCGTTTTATTTGAAAAATAAGTAATAAAACAAAATATTTAATATTAACAAACATAATCTTAATAAAAGGTTATAAAAACTAAGTAAAATGCTTATAAAAACAACATTAAAATAATTTTTTATTTTAATTTTGTCGAAAACTCTTGATAAAATAAAAAAAAAATCATCAACTTGATAATTTTAAAAGGCTTTTATGTAAAATTACTATTTTTACTTTAACTTTTTTATACATTAAAATATAATACCGCTGTTTGTTGGTTTGGAGTTAAACCCTTATGTTGGTATTTTCATTTTCAGAGATTTAAATAATTTTGAATATTAGTAAAACCTAAACCATGATAATGAATTAAGGCTTCTTTAAGACTAGATTGTAATTTACTGATTTTATTTAAGTTACGATAACTAGCTTCAGGATTAATTGTTGTTTTAGTTACACATAAAGTAGAATTTGTTTGTTTTGCTACTAAAAAATATAATTTTTGCATATCAGAAGTAATAATTGAATTTTCGTTAATTAATTCTTTGTTCATATTTTCAATAACTCATTGTTTTTGTAAACGTTTGGTGTTTGTGAATTTAACATAAATATTGTTATTATTATCAATTGCCATTTGAATACAGCATTTAGTATTAGTTGCGAATGGGTCAAGGTGAATTCTTCGTGGATCAGTTTTATATTTGAAATTTCCTTTATGGATTTCTTTAATAAATGTTTCATCGATTTGGATTTTACCAGATAATTTTTTAAATTTTAATTGGGTATTTTCTAATTGTTTTGATTTCATTAATTTTTGACGATTATATCAAGCAGTTTTTAATGTAGTTTTAATAAAACGAAAAATTGTTTTACTAGATTGCCCCAGCAATGAAATTTGAATCAATAAATTTCATTGTTCATAATTTAAATGACTTCAATAAATAAAATGATTACGAAAAGCGTCAAAACTTGCACGGCAATTTTTACATAAATATTTTTGTTTTCCTTCTGAATTATGTCCATTTTTAACGCAATGGTAAGATTCACATTTAGTGTAAATCACACACAGTTATTAGACTATGCTTCTCTTAATTGATTTCATCATACCATATTTTGTATTATTAAAATTAAAAAAATTGTTTTAATTTTGTCGAAAACTCTTGATATTTATTGAATATACTTAATTTTAGGTATATTTTTAATATGATAGAGGTGGATAATAATTATGGAAAAAATAATTCAAGAACTAGTAAATACTTTAACAGATGATCAATTTTTAGAATTTTATGAAAAAGTCAAACAACAAGCAGAATTAATAAAAAAACAAAAACGTTTAAATGAAATTGATCAAAAATTTAGAGCGCAAGGTATTAAATGCCCTAAATGTGAATCTTACCATTGCGTTAAAAATGGACATAATTCAGAAGGAAAACAAAAATATTTATGTAAAAATTGCCGTGCAAGTTTTGACGCTTTTCGTAATCATTTTATTTATTGAAGTCATTTAAATTATGAACAATGAAATTTATTGATTCAAATTTCATTGCTGGGGCAATCTAGTAAAACAATTTCTCGTTTTATTAAAACTACATTAAAAACTGCTTGATATAATCGTCAAAAATTAATGAAATCAAAACAATTAGAAAATACCCAATTAAAATTTAAAAAATTATCTGGTAAAATCCAAATCGATGAAACATTTATTAAAGAAATTCATAAAGGAAATTTCAAATATAAAACTGATCCACGAAGAATTCACCTTGACCCATTCGCAACTAATACTAAATGCTGTATTCAAATGGCAATTGATAATAATAACAATATTTATGTTAAATCCACAAACACCAAACGTTTACAAAAACAATGAGTTATTGAAAATATGAACAAAGAATTAATTAACGAAAATTCAATTATTACTTCTGATATGCAAAAATTATATTTTTTAGTAGCAAAACAAACAAATTCTACTTTATGTGTAACTAAAACAACAATTAATCCTGAAGCTAGTTATCGTAACTTAAATAAAATCAGTAAATTACAATCTAGTCTTAAAGAAGCCTTAATTCATTATCATGGTTTAGGTTTTACTAATATTCAAAATTATTTAAATCTCTGAAAATGAAAATACCAACATAAGGGTTTAACTCCAAACCAACAAACAGCGGTATTATATTTTAATGTATAAAAAAGTTAAAGTAAAAATAGTAATTTTACATAAAAGCCTTTTAAAATTATCAAGTTGATGATTTTTTTTATTTTATCAAGAGTTTTCGACAAAATTAAAAAAAAAATTTGGTTTTTTTAAAAAAAGAATATATATCCTTCCTTATATGCAATTTCCTAGTTAGCTAACTAGGTGCGAGAAATGCTCGAAATTACCAAAAAGCATTTTTTGGCACACCTAAAAAGTGTTCTCATATTTACAACACAACTTTTTAAATAGAATTTAGTTTTTGTTCAAACAAGTTAATAAATTAATAAAGTTAGTTTAATTTTATTAATTAAAATACCTACCTCCTTTAAAAAATTATTGTTAAGAGGAGTATTCTTACTGGTCTAAAATGTCTGTGTTACCCTTACAAAAATATCCTTTAACTGGATTATGGATTATGATAAATAAAAAAAGAACGCCTTTAAAGGCGTTCTTCTAATACATCAATATTCTTTTTTAAATTAAGCTTTACCTAAACTACCAAACTCTGCTAATAATTGTTTCGCTTTATTCTCAACAGCAATAGTTCCCGGATTTAATAATTTTCGCGGATCATAACCTTTACCCGTTTGATCTTTTTCAGCAATAATATACTCTCGGGTTGCTTGTTGAAATTCTAATTGTAATTCCGTATTAACATTAATTTTACTAATTCCTAAACTAATTGCTTGTTTAATTTGTTCCATATCAATTCCCGAACCACCGTGTAATACTAGTGGTAAAGAAATATTTTCAGAAATATCTTTCAACAAATCTAATTTTAAACCGTCCCAATTTTTAGGATATGGACCATGAATGTTGTTAATTCCTGCAGCTAAAAAATCAACCGCCAAGTTTTTCATTGCTTGACATTCATCAAGGGTTGCTAATTCCCCTGTTCCAATAACACCATCTTCTTCACCACCAATAGTTCCGACTTCGGCCTCAACAGCAACATTTTTACGATGCGCATAATCTACTACTTGGGCAGTTAATTTTAAATTTTCAGCAAGAGGATGATGACTACCATCAAACATTACTGAAGAAAAACCAGCATCAATCGCTGCAATACACGATTCAACAGTTTGACCGTGGTCTAAATGTAATGCTACGGGAACAGTAACCTTAATGAAATCCATTAGATTAGTAACCAATCCATAAACAGTTTTAACCCCACCCATATATTTAATTGCCCCTTCGGATACTCCTAAAATTACTGGACTATTAGTTTCTTGTACTGCTTTTAAAATTGCTTTAATTCATTCTAAATTATTAATATTAAAATGCACAATTGCATAATTTTCTTTTCTCGCTTTTTGTAACATTGCTGTTGGATTAACTAATTTTGTCATTTCTATCCTCCAAGATTAAAATTTGTTAATATGCTTTAATTACTGCTTCAATAAATCCAATAAATAATGGATTTGGTTTGCTCGGTCGGGAAGTAAATTCAGGATGAAATTGACTACCAATAAAAAACGGATGGTTCTTTAATTCAATAATTTCCACTAAAGATTGTTCTTTATACATACCACTAAAAATAATTCCCTTTTCTTTAAATAAATCCAAATAATCATTATTTACTTCGTAACGATGCCGATGGCGTTCTTGAATAATCTTTTTCTTGTATAATTTCGAAACATGCGTTTTATCTTCAATAGAAATATCATAATTTCCTAATCGCAACGTACCACCAATATGATCAGTTGAATTTTTTCCTCTAATTAAATGTAATATCGGATTTTTATATTCAGGAAAAAATTCCTCAGAATGAGCATCTGGTAATTTACAAACATCTTGGGCAAATTCAATTAATGCCGTTTGCATACCTAAACAAATTCCAAAATAAGGAATATGATGTTTTCTAGCATACTTAGCAGCTAATATTTTTCCTTCAATGCCCCGATAACCAAACCCACCAGGTACAATAATACCTTTACAATGTTTAAAGATATCTTCATAATTATTTTCATCAATATCATTGGCACTAATTCATTGTACTTTAACTTCAACACCTTTTTCATAACCAGCTAACTTTAATGACTCTAAAACTGATAAATACGCATCCGGTAATTCAATATACTTACCAACTAAATAAATCGTAATAACTTTATTTTTAGCATCACTAGCTTTTTGTAAAAACAATTTTAATTTCTTTAAATTATTATGTTTAATTTTTAAATGTAGCGACGAAGCAAGCGTTGTTAAAATGTCTTGTTCATAAAGAACAATTGGTACTTTATAAATATTATCCACATTATAAGCACTAAAAACAGCATTACGATTAACATTACAAAATAAAGAAATTTTATCAATTAATTGTGCTGATAATTCTTGTTCACTACGAGCAAGAACAATATCTGGTTGAATTCCTAACGATAATAATTCTTTAACTGAATGTTGAACTGGCTTTGTTTTAAATTCACCACTAGCAACAATAAATGGTACTAAAGCAACATGAATAAATAACACATTTTCTTTTCCTTTTTCCATTCTTATTTGCCGAATCGCTTCAATAAATGGTAATGACTCAATATCACCAACTGTACCCCCAATTTCACCAATAATAATATCGGCTTTACTAACAGTTGATGCTAAATAAATCTTATTCTTAATAATATCTGTTAAATGCGGTACTACTTGAACTGTTTTACCTTCATAATCACCATTCCGCTCTTTTTCAATTACTTCTAAATATGCTTTACCCGCAGTAATTGATGAATAGCAAGTCAAATTTTCATCAATAAAGCGTTCATAATGACCTAAATCTAAATCAGTCTCACTACCATCAGCAGTAACAAAAACCTCACCATGTTCATATGGATTCATTGTTCCTGGATCAACATTAATATATGGATCAAATTTTTGCATAAAAACCTTTAATCCACTATCTTTTAAAATATGACCAACTGAAGCACCAGCAATTCCCTTACCTAAACTGGAAACTACACCACCAGTAATAAAAATATATTTTGTCATTATAATTCACCTTCTTTAACTCTAACAACTAGTTATTTTCTTCCATTTCTTTTTCAATTTCATCTCAATCAACTTCATCTTCTTCTTCATCAATGCTTTCTTCAAAAGTATCATCAACTTCATCAATAATTTCAGTAACTTCTAATTTCTTAGGATCAATATCATCATTAATAGCAAATAAAAACTCTAATTGTTTCTTAATTTCATCAAACTTATAATCTTGTCGTAACCCCCATTCGTTATCCTGAATTAACAAAAAACGATTATCCAATACCATATCAGTATATAAATTAACCATTTCTTTTGCTTCAGCTTCAATTGGTGTTTCCTTGGCAATCTTAACATAATCATAAATTTCTTTAAAACCAGCGTGTTTTCGCTTAATAAGAAATTCATATGTCAGATCAACTAAAGACTTATTCATATATTATCTCCTTCTAAATCTATGTTTGTACTAAAACTTCTTTTGGTAATAATACATATTGTTGTTTTTCCACTTGTTTACTACTTTGTTCATTAGTATTAATCAATTTAGATTTTTTTTCTAAATTAAATACTACATCATTTTTATTAACTAATTTAATTGGTTGTTCCATTAAATCTTGCTGATATAATGTTGGCTGATTAAATTCTTCAATAATTAAATAATAATCTAAATCATAATTTCCTGCAACTAACAATTTTTGATAATTTTTTAAATCATTAGCATTGACATTAGGAATTAATTTAAAAAATCTTCGATTAACAATGCGGTCTGTTAAATCTTGCAAAATATTATCTTCTTCTTTAACTAACAAACTAAAAAGACTCATTAAACTATAATCATCAAGTTGTAAATAATGACTTACATTTAATTTTTCTGAATTATTTTCTTGTAATAAAGGTGCAACTAAAGCAATATCAGTTTTAAACTTAAAATTTTTTGTAAATAAATATTTTAAGCGTTTAAAAATATTTACTAATAAATAATCAAAACAAATGCCAACTTTATGATTATAAATTTGCCAATACATATGATAACGACCTAACAAATAATTTTCAATGGCAAATAATGCTTTTTCATCATAAACAATTTCATTATTAATAATTCGTAAATTTTTCATAATTCAATCAATATCAAAATTTCCATATTCAACACCTGTATGATAAGAATCTCTTAACAAATAATCCATCCGATCACAATCAAGTTGGGAACTTACTAATGATAAAAGAATTTTATTAGGATGGGTTTTAGCAATAATTTGACAAACAGCTTGCACATCAATATTAAATGCTTTTAAAACTTGATTAATTTGTGATTGCTCATTTTGAATAATAGCAATTGTTCATTGTTCATGATTAATTGGCGAAACTTTTTCAAAACTATGAGAAAAAGGACCATGCCCTAAATCATGTAATAAACCAGCAATTTTTGTTAAAGTTTTTTCTTCATTAGATACATTATCAAAACTAGAATTTCTAAAAATTTTATCAATTAAATAATAAACTCCTAATGAATGACTAAAGCGATTATGAACAGCACTGGGAAAAACAAATTGTCCACCACCTAATTGCAAAATTCTTCTTAAGCGTTGAAACTCTTTACTATTAATTAAAGCAATAATAACTGATTCTTGAACATTAATATTACCATAAATACTATCACGAACCATTCATTGACGCATCATCTTACCCCACCCTATTAAATATTTCTAATATTTCATTAATATTATTCATTACTTTTTTTTGACCTAAAAGTTTAATTGTTTTTACTAATTGTGGTCCTACCATTCGTTTTGAACTAGCAATTCTAATTGGCATCAATAAGTCTTTACCTTTAAGATTTTGTTCTTTTTTAATTGTAGTAATAATGCCATTAATACTATCATCATCTCATTGCTTTAAATTTTGAATTAATTGCTTAAAATTATTAATAACTAATAAAACATCATTAGTTTTTAAATATTCAATAACTTCCGTAGCCACAATATCATCTTCAATAAACATAGCAACTAAACCACTTATTTGTTGGCCATAAATTAATTCTTGTTGGTACAAAGCAACTACTTCCTGTCATCAAACTAACGGATATGCTTTTATTTCATAAACTTTACATAAAAATGGCAAACATAATTCTCAGTAAGCAATGGCATCTAATTTTTGAATATACTTATTATTAATTCAATTGAGTTTGTTAACATCAAACAAACTACTAGATTTACTAAAACGATTTTCATCAAAAATAGCAATCAATTGCGATATTGAATAAATTTCTTGGGTATCTGGTGGTGATCAACCTAATAAAACAAAAAAATTAAATAACGCTGCTGGTAAATATCCTAATTCACGATATTGACTAATAAATTGTACAATTGTTCCATCGCGTTTTGACAATTTTTTCCGATTTTCATTAACAATTAATGGTAAATGACCAAAAATTGGTGGTGTTCAATTAAAAGCTTCATAGACTACTAATTGCTTTGGAGTATTAGATAAATGCTCCTCACCTCGTAAAACATGACTAATTTTCATTAAATAATCATCAATAACAACAGCAAAATTATAAGTCGCCACGCCATTTGATTTAATAATAACAAAATCACTAATATCTTTACTAGCAAATATTACTTCTTTTCGTACCAAATCATTAAGAATATAAGATTTATTTTCTGGGATTCGGATTCTAATACTTGGTTTAATTCCTAAAACTTCTTTTGCTTTAATATCACTAATAGAAAGACTCCAACATTTACCATCATAACTTGGCGCTATTCCTTGCTCAATTTGCTTTTGCTTCACTTGGGTTAATTGTTCTGCTGAACAATAACAATAATATGCTAAATTATTAGTAACAAGCTCATTAGCATATTTAATATAAATTTGTAAGCGCTCAGTCTGTTGATATGGACCAAAATTACCTAATGTATCAATAGTTTCATCAATAACAATATTTAATCATCGTAAATTATCTAATTGGGACTCAATACCACCACTAACATTTCGTTCTAAATCAGTATCTTCAATTCGCACAATAAATGTTCCATTATAATGTTTAGCAAATAGATAATTAAAAATTGCTGTTCTGGCACCACCAATATGTAAATATCCTGTGGGACTAGGTGCATAGCGGAATCGTATTTTCTTCATCCATTATCTCCATTTCTTTTAATATACAAAAAAATAAATTAGTTTTTAACTACTAATTTATTTTACACTATAATAATTACTTTAATATACATAAAAATGTCAATGGTCGCGTTTAGTTTTCTTAGGTATTTTTTAAAAAAGAAAAAATAATCATTTACTATAAATTATTTCAATATTCAAATTAAGTATATATTTCTTATGTATGATTTTTGTTCTAAAAAATTATTTTAATGTTGTTTTTATAAGCATTTTACTTAGTTTTTATAATCTTTTATTAAGATTATGTTTGTTAATATTAAATATTTTGTTTTATTACTTATTTTTCAAATAAAACGATAATTAAATTGTAGTTACTTTTCTTTCAAAATTAATCAAATATTTTTCCACCTAACAAAACTTTACGCGTCCATGTTCAATAACTTAAAGACTTTAAACATTAAAACGGAAATAACAAATATCACCATCAGAAACTAAATAATTTTTCCCTTCAAATCGCAACTTTCCTGACAATTTAAGGGCATTCTCACTACCATATTTAACTAAATCAGCATAACTATAAACTTCTAATTTAATAAAACCACGAGAAATATCAGTATGAATAATACTAGCACATTCAACAGCTTCCATACCACTTTTAAATGTTCAAGCACGAACTTCTTTCTTACCAGCTGTAAAAAATGTTGATAAACCTAATGTGCGATATGTTTTTGAAATCATTTGATCTAAGCCTGATGTTTCTAAACTTAATGATTTTAAAAACTCTTCTTTATCATTATCTTCTAACGATGAAATTTCTAATTCTGTTTTTGCACAAATAACAATAACTTGTGATTTCTCAGCAATAGCATAATCCTTAACTTTTTCAACTCACTTATTAGTTTTATCCACTAAATCTTTTTCACTAATATTTGCAATATACAAAATTGGTTTACTAGTTAAAAAACTATAATGTTTAATCAAATTAACTTCTTCAACTGTTAATTCTAAACGCCGAATCGGTCTACCATCAAATAACGCTTCTTTAATTTTCTTTAGTAAATTAATTTCTTTCAGTAAAACTGGATTTTTATCATTTTTAACAAGTTTTTCTAATTTTTGTAATATTTTAATAACGATATCATAATCTGCTAAAATTAATTCTAAATTAATAATTTCGATATCTCTAATCGGATCAATCGTAGTTTCAACATGATTAACATTACTATCATCAAAACAACGCACAACTTCACAAATCGCATCAACTTCACGAATATGACCTAAAAACTTATTACCTAAACCATGGCCTAATGATGCTCCTTTAACAAGTCCCGCAATATCTGTAAATTCAAAATTATTAGCAATAACTTTCTCAGGCTGAAAAATTTCTTCCAACTTATTAAGTCTACTATCGGGTACTTTAACAATACCAACATTAGGATTAATTGTTGTAAAAGGATAATTTGCAGCTTCAACTTTAGAATTGGTAATGGCATTAAATAATGTTGATTTTCCAACATTAGGTAATCCAACAATTCCTGCTTTTAAAGACATAATTTCTTTATTCCTCTTTCATATTTAATATTTAATTAATAAAAATAAATAAAATGCTAATAGCATAAAATATTAATTTCCTAAAACAAATATTTATCTATTAATTATACCAATAATCTTAATAAAACCTAAATTTTTCTTCTAATTTTAAAGTATGTAAGGTAACACAGACATTTTAGACCAGTAAGAATGTTCCTCTTAACAATAATTTTTTAAAGGAGGTAGGTATTTTAATTAATAAAATTAAACTAACTTTATTAATTTATTAACTTGTTCGAACAAAAACTAAATTCTATTTAAAAAGTTGTGTTGTAAATATGAGAACACTTTTTAGGTGTGCCAAAAAATGCTTTTTGGTAATTTCGGGCATTTCTCGTACCTAGTTAACTAACATAACTTAGTTAAAACATAAGAGAGATAACATAGATTTCTTAGATGGTTAACTATGTTAGCTAACTAGGAAATTGCATATAAGGAAGGATATATATTAGACTTCTTGCAAAATTAATTTAAAATATAATTGAATTGTTGTTTTTAATAAAAAGGTGGAATTTAAATGAAATTTAAAAAAAATAATCAAATAAGTGATAAAAATTTTTTAAGATTAACTGGTATTAAACATACTACTTTTAATAAAATGCTAGAAATTTTAAAAATAGAAGAATTAAAAAAGAGATTTCGTCGCGGAAGAACCAATAAATTATCATTAGAAAATCGTATTTTAATGACTTTAGAATATTGAAGAGAATATAGAACTTATTTTCATATTGCAAAAAGTTATGATATTAGTGAAAGTAGTTGTTATAGAAATATCAAATGAATTGAAGACACTTTAATAAAACACCCTAATTTTCAACAACTTACTGGTCAAAAATCACTATTAAAAGATTATTTCAAAGATAAGACTGTTATAATTGATGTAACTGAAAGCCAAATCCAACGTCCAAAAAAAGACAAAAACAGCACTACTCAGGAAAAAAGAAAAAACACACAATAAAAACACAAGTTATAATTGAAAAAGATAGTAAAAAAATTATTAGTTCTGATTTTTCTTATGGTAAAAACCATGACTTTAAAATTTTAAAAGATTCAAAAATTAAATTTTTACCAGAAACAACTGTTTTAGTGGATTTAGGTTATCAAGGCATACAAAAAATTAATCATAATGTTTTAATTCCTAAAAGAAAATCAAAGAAAAACCCTTTAAATAAAGAAGAAAAGCAAAATAATGAGCGAATTTCAAAAATGAGAATTGTTATTGAAAATGTTTTTGCTATACTTAAAAAATTTAAAATTATTAGTGAAAAATATCGAAATCGTAGAAAAAGATTTGCTTTAAGATTTAATTTAATAGCTTCAATTTATAATTTACAACTATTAGTTTAAATATATTTGATAATTTAAAATTTCAGTCTTTTTTTATTGTAAATAATAATTTTTATTATGTTTTAATGACAAAATATTTGTAAAAATAATCTAAAAATTATTTTAATAACACTTTTATATTTATTTTAAATTTAAAAATTATAATTATCATATTAATTTTGCAAGAAGTCTATTAAAATATAATACCGCTGTTTGGTGGTTTGGAGTTAAACCCTTATGTTGGTATTTTCATTTTCAGAGATTTAAATAATTTTGAATATTAGTAAAACTTAAACCATGATAATGAATTAAGGCTTCTTTAAGACTAGATTGTAATTTACTGATTTTATTTAGGTTACGATAACTAGCTTCAGGATTAATTGTTGTTTTAGTTACACATAAAGTAGAATTTGTTTGTTTTGCTACTAAAAAATATAATTTTTGCATATCAGAAGTAATAATTGAATTTTCGTTAATTAATTCTTTGTTCATATTTTCAATAACTCATTGTTTTTGTAAACGTTTGGTGTTTGTGGATTTAACATAAATATTGTTATTATTATCAATTGCCATTTGAATACAGCATTTAGTATTAGTTGCGAATGGGTCAAGGTGAATTCTTCGTGGATCAGTTTTATATTTGAAATTTTCTTTATGGATTTCTTTAATAAATGTTTCATCGATTTGGATTTTACCAGATAATTTTTTAAATTTTAATTGGGTATTTTCTAATTGTTTTGATTTCATTAATTTTTGACGATTATATCAAGCAGTTTTTAATGTAGTTTTAATAAAACGAGAAATTGTTTTACTAGATTGTCCCAGCAATGAAATTTGAATCAATAAATTTCATTGTTCATAATTTAAATGACTTCAATAGACTTCTTGCAAAATTAATTTAAAATATAATTGAATTGTTGTTTTTAATAAAAAGGTGGAATTTAAATGAAATTTAAAAAAAATAATCAAATAAGTGATAAAAATTTTTTAAGATTAACTGGTATTAAACATACTACTTTTAATAAAATGCTAGAAATTTTAAAAATAGAAGAATTAAAAAAGAGATTTCGTCGCGGAAGAACCAATAAATTATCATTAGAAAATCGTATTTTAATGACTTTAGAATATTGAAGAGAATATAGAACTTATTTTCATATTGCAAAAAGTTATGATATTAGTGAAAGTAGTTGTTATAGAAATATCAAATGAATTGAAGACACTTTAATAAAACACCCTAATTTTCAACAACTTACTGGTCAAAAATCACTATTAAAAGATTATTTCAAAGATAAGACTGTTATAATTGATGTAACTGAAAGCCAAATCCAACGCCCAAAAAAAGACAAAAACAGCACTACTCAGGAAAAAAGAAAAAACACACAATAAAAACACAAGTTATAATTGAAAAAGATAGTAAAAAAATTATTAGTTCTGATTTTTCTTATGGTAAAAACCATGACTTTAAAATTTTAAAAGATTCAAAAATTAAATTTTTACCAGAAACAACTGTTTTAGTGGATTTAGGTTATCAAGGCATACAAAAAATTAATCATAATGTTTTAATTCCTAAAAGAAAATCAAAGAAAAACCCTTTAAATAAAGAAGAAAAGCAAAATAATGAGCGAATTTCAAAAATGAGAATTGTTATTGAAAATGTTTTTGCTATACTTAAAAAATTTAAAATTATTAGTGAAAAATATCGAAATCGTAGAAAAAGATTTGCTTTAAGATTTAATTTAATAGCTTCAATTTATAATTTACAACTATTAGTTTAAATATATTTGATAATTTAAAATTTCAGTCTTTTTTTATTGTAAATAATAATTTTTATTATGTTTTAATGACAAAATATTTGTAAAAATAATCTAAAAATTATTTTAATAACACTTTTATATTTATTTTAAATTTAAAAATTATAATTATCATATTAATTTTGCAAGAAGTCTATTATCTTTTTACAAAAACTAAAAAATTATTGATATCAGGAGTTAATAAATGATGACTAACTTAAAAAATTTATTTTTGAATAAAAAATATATTGTTGCTGAAACAACAAATGCGATTTTACTATCAATTCCCAATAGTGGTGGTGGTTCTTGAGTTCCTAGAAAACTAGTATACCCATCAATTAAATATGCAAATCAGATGGTGATCGGTATTTTTACAGAAAATGATTATGAAGTTATTAAGTATGATGCCAACGGTGCACAGAAAATTACAACCATTAAGGGGCAAGAAATTATTAATTTGTATGAAGAAGTTAAAATTAAAAATCGACAAAAATTTTTAGAAAATATTAAAAAATCTGAAGCTGATAAAGATATTAATTTTAATTATATTATTCCCGAATGACTAAAAGAAACTGATTTAAATTAGTTATTAAATCTTGAACAAGTACGAAATGGCTAAAAAATATTGTTATGTTATATATTCTTGCGAAACCAATGAGTTAGTCGGTGTTTATGATAGTGTTGCCGAAATTGTAGAACGCTATTATGGACTTTCGCGTAATAATCCTAATTTTAAAAGAAAAGTACACTCATTAGAAACTGTAATTTATTACAAGAAAAAAGCCATTCGTCCGCGGAAATGAATTATTTATAAAGAAATAATTGAGGAAGATTAATTAATGGAAAACAAACATTTTTATTGACTTAAAGCGTTACGCCAAAAATATTCTTATAAAGAAATAATTACAGCGTTAAAAGCAATTAATTGTCAATTAAAAGAAAAATCATTACAATGTGAGTTTAAAAGAATAGAAAATTATTGTAAGCGAAAAACTAAAAAAACTTATGATTATCAAAATTGCTGTGTGCCACAAGAAAAATGTACTCATTTTCTTTGCTGACAACACATAAGAAGAAAAATATAATATGTCTAAATCTTTATTGAGGCGTGGTTCACCTCTTCCGATTACTCAACGAAAAAATGTAGTTGTCATAAGGTAAGTATTTAGTTTATGAATTATATAATTGGTATTGACCGGTTCTACTGGTATTGTTCTTTGGAATTTTGAAAATTCATGCATTGAATTTAACGAAACAATAATTTCTGAAAGCGTTGAACAAGCAATTTTTAAAATTAAAAAATTATTTGATAATTTTAAAAGAATAGAAAATTTTAAGCCATTGTTTATTATTGAAAATTTTTTCTTAACTAAAGGTAGAACGATTACCAATCCTTTAGCAACCTCAGAACTTATTGGAGCAATAAGCAGTCTTTTAAGGTTTAAATATCATTGGCACTTTCTTAGACAAGAGCCTTCTAAAAAGAAAGGATTTTTTTACAAAGGAAACTTAAAACTTACCAAACACGAGCACGATGCGTGAAAGCATATTCAATACTTTTTGGGTAATGAGGTAAAACAAAATGTTAAAAGCACTAAAAACTAAAAAAGAAAATGAAGTAATTGACTATGTTAATTTTGTAAATTTGACAGTTATTTTAAAAGATATTCCCAAAATCACAGAATTTAAGCAAAAAATAGCTATTAGTAGTGTTGTTGTTAAAGTTGTTAATGTTCAAGTTAGTTGAGCGGGTCTTAATTACACAACGCTCTCTATTTATGAAGAAAAGTTGCAAAAAGAATTCTTAAAATTAAAAGAACACGATATTATTTTAATTGAGGGAAAATTACACAATCGTTATTATCCAAATAAGACCACCCACAAAACATTTTTTAGCATTGAGGTTGAAAAATTTAAAAAAATTGGAAAAAAAAGAAAAAATAAATAGCTAAAAACTCAATAATTAGAAAAACTCATTAGATAATTAGAATATCAAATGAGTTTTTTATTTGAAAAAGGAGTACACACCAAATGAAAATTAGAGATAAAAAAATCGTCTTTATTGGTGAAGACGGACAACCCGAAAAAAATGCTGATGGAACTTTTAAGGTGAAAAATTTATATCGTGGCTTCACTGAGCAAAATGACTATACTGCTAATTTTCAGGAAAAAGCAAAAAATCTGTTACAAAGAGAAACGGATGCACTAAAAAAACTTGCCGACAAAGAAAAAGAATATTTAACTTTTAAAAAAGAACAAGAAATTAATAAATTAATTCAAGATGCTAATATTGATAATCAATTTATTAATTTTGTGAAAAACTCAATTAATTTTGAAAATGATATTGAAGTAATTAAAAATGATATTAATAATTTTGTGGCCACGATGCCAAAAATTAAACACACATTAGACACGGGAGGCGTTCCAAATAAGGCTGACGATAAAAATACTAACCCTTCTAACTCAGAAGAAATAATTTTTTCATCAGATGCTTTAACCCCTCAGGAGTTAATGTTTAAAAGAAAGGAAGATAAATAATAATGGCGTTTTTTATTAATGTTGACCAATTAAGAACATTGGTTTCAAGCAAATGAAGACCCGAATTTCCACGAACAGGAAGTTTAATTCACCAACTTTTTGCAAATGAAATATCTTTTACCGAATTTGAATATGGTGAGAAAGTAGTTATTCCACTTGCAACGGACGGAGTTATTAATAGAACATGAGACCCAAATACTGGTTCCAAATCTAACAATGCAAAGAGAAAAAAAATAGAAGCTACTTTGGACAAGGTAATTGATATTCAAGAACGCATAGGGCGTTTAGAGAGTAAAGCAGTAGGCCCCAAATTCATTGAAAGTAAGATTATTCGTCTTCGCCAACAAATGGCTGAAATTTATGACAAATACGATGCTGAACAATTAGTGGCTGGTGGTACAGCAATTGCAACCGCAAAACCGATTACTAAAATCACAATTCTTGAAGAAATGGCAAAAATGCGAATTGCTGTTGTCAATTCTGAAAATGAGTGGACAAGTGGCTTCTTGCTCGCGACGGCTGATGTAGTGACCGAGGCTACTTTATGCGAAATTGGTAACCGCTTCTCCTGATGGCGTGCTCGGTATGGTTAACGGAGTTGTCGGTGTTGTTAATGGTTGTATAACTATTGAAGTGCCTAAATCTCGCTTGCCCGAGAATGTTAATATGATATGAGTTAATACTTTGGGATATGCGACATTTACAGGTATTGATTTGCCTATGGATGTAGGTATGTATACAGACGAAAAATATATGGGACAAGTTTATATTGCTGAACGAGAATTTTTTACTGGTAAAGTTGCTGTAGCCAAAATGGTTCATTATCACAAAACAACACCAGACCCAGGTGGAGACTAAGGTGAAAAAGATGATTAAAAAGGAAATTAGGCTATAGCTTAGGTAGCCTTTTTTAGATTATGCCCATTGGAACTAATATAACTGCTTTGCAGTTGAGAGTTATTAAAACTACGCGGTTGCCTCAAAAACAAGAAAATGATTTTTTACTGGAATTATTAAAATTTGTTGGTGTGCAAGTCATTGGTATTTTATTAGCAAAATTTACTGCGGGTCTGTCGCTAAAATTTTCTCTAAGTGCTGGATTATCAAATTTAACATCCCAATTAATTGCTTCAAGTGTGCGTGTTGTAACTGATTTTACAATTAATCAAGTCTATGATATTTATAAAGAACAAAGTAATACAATAAGCACTTTACTTAATTTAACGCCAGCTATTGGTGAAATTAGTAAGATATCAAGAGCTTATAAAACAACAAAAGACTTGGTACATAACCTTTAATTTTATCTACTATTTTGATAATATTATTTCCTAGGTGAAGTACAAATGTTAGATAAATACAAAGACGAAAACGAATTTTATAGTTTAATAGGCATAAAATATAAAACTTTCATGAAAATGGTAGAAATTTTAAAAGAAGGTGAAGCTAAACAAAAACAAATTGGTGGTAGACCAAATAAATTATCAATAGAGCAAAGATTACTTATGACTTTAGAATACTGAAAAGAATATAGTACATATCGTATTATTGCAAAAAAATATAATATTAGTCATGTTAGTTGTATTCGTAATATCTTTTGAGTTGAAAATACTCTAATAAAAAATAGTCACTTTCATATACCTGGCAAAAAGATATTATTAGAAAATAAGGGTACTACTAATAATTTATTAGCAATTGATGCTACAGAAATTCCAATTGAAAGAATTAAAAAAAACTAAAATTATTATTTTCTGGTAAGAAAAGGCAACATTCATTAAAATCGCAAATAATTATTGATTTATTTAACAATAAAATTATTTCAGTAGATTTTTGTTATGGCAGTACTCATGATTATAAGTTATTTTTAAAATCAAATACACTTATAAATCCAAAATTAGAATTAATTGCCGATTCAGGATATCAAGGTTTGCAAAATGTTCATAAAAATACATTATTGCCAATTAAAAAGAGTAAAAATAATCCTTTAAATCCAGATAAAAAGGAATATAATAGCTTTTTAAGTAAAGTTAGAATTGTCATTGAACATGTTTTTGCTAGATTAAAAAGATTTAAAATACTAGTTTATCGTTATCGCAATAAGATTAGAAGATTTGGATTACGATTTAACTTAATTTCAGGAATATATAATTTTGAATTAAGCTAGTTATAGTTATGTACCAAGTCTAAAGTTTTTTAATCTAGCGAAAGAAAATAAAATTATTAATCACTTAGGAATAACAACGGCTAATAATTTAGAGCAGGTTATTTCGCAGGTTCATAATAAAAAAATTATTCTTGACAAATATAAAACTTGATTTGACTATACTAAAAAACCAACTAAAGAAACCATGCTTAATCATTTAGGATTTTTGGCACGAAAACAATTTGTTAAGAATTATAAAAGTTCAAATGTAACAACATTAGGTCAACTTTTGGAAATGGAAACATTACTAAGAAAAATTAATCCTAATCTTGTAACTAAAACAAGGATATTTAAAGAAAAATGAGGTAATCAATTTTTAAATCGTTACGGAACAAACATTAATGAAATTTCAAAAATGCCAACAGAAAATTGATTTAATTTAATTACCCAGATGCAAAAATCAGGAATTCGTCAAGGTACATTATTGTCACTAAATACTTTACGAGCAGAAAATGTTTTTCGTTCTCAATTTCTTAAAAGATTTAATAAAATTATGGAAAAATCAAAAAAATTACAAAAATTGTCGCCAGCATATCAAATTCAAAAAGGTTTAAATAAAGTGTTTGAACCTGTAAGAAAAACGATTAAAGAGATAGAATTAAAGACTAAAACCAAAATTCAAGAATATACAAATTTTAAGAACATTATTTCAAGAGTGCAAAAGAAAATAATTACCGATGGTACTTTATTGCCATTAATATCTGATGTCTTTTTTGCAGTCAAAGTTAAACCAACAGGAATACTAACAGATATTGCGATTACAATTTACTACCAAAATCCTGAATATCGACCAATAGGACCAATAATTACTACTCCCTTAAAATTACAACAGTTAATAACTGCATCTAGTCCTTTTAAATTTTATATGTATGAAAGTGGTTGATCAATTGGTTGGGGTAAAACTAAAGGTAACATATTATCTTTAATGCCATTTTTACCAGCAAATGTTCAAGAATTTTACATCAATAGCATAAAGTTATATCGAGTTTTAACTCCGCTTTTAAAAATAACTTATGACCGTTATAAAGAAGGAAATTTATTTAAAGTTAAAGAAAATTTAAATCAAGTTTTTAATAAAGACAACTATGTTAATTGAGCCGTTGATAGCGTTTTGGGCAAGGGAATTGTTTGACGAAATGTTAAAAACCGCATTGTTAGGCCACTTGTTAAAAACAAAAATATTAATTTTAAAATTAATGCTAAAAATATGATCCAAAAACAAATAACTAAAAAAATTACTACTATCAATAAAAAACTAAATCGGAAGTGATAAAAAATGCTCTTAAAAGAACTTTGACCAAATATAACCATTAATGGTTATCATACTATCAAACCACTTACTGGAACCTTAGATGCTATACCATCTAAATATAAAGATTTAAATTTTGCTAATTTTGATGATTGATTTAAAACTTTCGCTTTAAGAGCTCAAAATGATTGCAACATGTATCTTGACTTTATCTTTAATAAGTGAGAATTTACTACTTTTCCTGATGAAATTAAAGAAACCGTTATAGACATGATTTATATTTTGATTGAGCATTGAGTGTTTAACAGAGTTCCAGTTGAATTTTTTGTTGATGCAACAAATAATTTGAATACTTCTAGTACAAGTTATATTGCCTCTACTCTAGCAAATAATACTCAAGATATGATTCCACAAAGAGTTAAAGAATTAGCTAATTTTACAGAATTAAAAAATTTTTTAATTCCTTATAATGATGAAAATACAGTTGATGCCAATATGATTGATTTAGGTTTGTATTACAGTAAATTTGTTGTTGATAAGTTATTAGAAAAAGAAAAAAATGAACGATTAAAAAAACAATTAAAATTTTTTCAAAGTCGCTGTCAGGATTACACATGCCCCCAAAATCCTAATCTTAGAGGGCCTGTAACTAATTTAGTTATTGAGGAATATGCAAGTTCTGATTATGAACATGAAACAGAAACTTTAACGGTATCTTTCCCTAAACAAATTGGCACTTTACCACCAAATGCTTTACAACCTAATCCTCAAGAGGGCGATTATACGCACGCTACAACAGCTGATTTTTCTGCCAAATTACAAAAGCAACTAAATTTGATTTTTCAAAATTTTCAAAATATCCAAAAATCGTTAATTGGAGCGATTGCTTGATTTTCTCAATTAAAAAAATTGGAAGAGGGTTGACTGCCACTTTCAGAAAAGGCATACACCGTCATTCTTGCCAACGGCAGTCAATTGGTGACGCCTAGCCTTCGCGAGGGCGATTTTGTGCGACACAAAAAAGACAATCCTTTAAACGCAGAAAATGACAATGTCGGTCACCACATTCATCCGATTTATGTGGCTCCGAAATTAGACAAACCCAATTCTTCTTTTGTTTTCAAATGAAAAAAAAATTATTTTTTTTCAACAACAGGGTGAAATGTGGGCACAATGCCCCACACGCCGGAAGATTCTGACATTGTTATGCAGTCCTCACTTATTTTGGATGCTTGACCAAAAGAGGTCCCGGAAGAAATTTATTTATTTTTTTCAGCCGAAACAGAAAAAAATGAAACTGATATTTTAGAAACCCGCCCACAAAATACTAGTTTAATAGCTCACATTTATGTGGGCCTAGGGGCTAAAATTAAATAAGAGAGGAGAAAGTATCATATGAATTCAGAAACAGTAGCAAGTATTTTTACAGCAATTATTGGCGGTTTGGGGGGAACGGCTGGCATTACGGGAATAATCTCGGCTTTAAAAACAAAAAAGGAGGCGAAAAAAATGGAGCAAGAAAATAAAGAAGCGTTAAATAAAATTGATACTAAATTAATGATTATAAATAATAAGATTGATATGGTTATTGCTATCAAAAATAATAACGCTAATAAAAACGAGATTAATATTAACAAACCAAAACGAGGAGCTAAAAATAATGGCTAAAAAATTATTTTGATTGAAAATGTTAATTTACTTTTTAAACTTTATTACTCTAGGACTTGTACCTTTGGGGAAATTAATTTCTGAAAAAATTGAAATTTTAAAAAAACAAGTTGAAGAATTGGAAAGTAAATAATGCCATTACGATTTACTAAAAAATGATTTAGTGATAAAGATGATAATGTAGTAGTTAAAAAACGCGAAATTGAAAAATCAATTTTGCGAATGTATGGTTTTGCTCCTTTTGGTCATGAAGATTATTATAAATCGTATGTGTCCGACACTATGGCTAATGCATTAACTCCTAAGAAGTTGGAAATTAATATTAGTCAACAAGATTTATCACCAAAAATAATGGCATGACTTTATAAAAATGATTTTCAAAGTAAAAACTGGATTAATGAGAAACGAGCTAGCGATATTGGTATTTCAGCATTTCTAATTTTTTTAAATCAAGGAATTATGAATTTTCAACCCATACGAGTAGCAGAGCGAGAATATGATGTGTTGGGAAATTTAATTCAATGTACAATTTTTTACGACGACTATAAGAAAAATAATCTTAATTTACGCATGTATGAAACTTACCAATTAGAAAACAGCAAAGTAAAAATTACGCGTGAAATTTATGAACTAAGCACCAAAAAAATTGTTGACAATAATGGCGCTTCCAAATTAGAACAAACAATAATAAAAGTTAATGATTTTGAAAAACAACGCAATAATGAAAAATTAAATATTAACCAAGTTTTAGAAATTAATTACATACCAATTGCAATTTTTTCTAATTTACCAAGTGAGCGTGCTGACATCGCTGGTGTTGAAGATAAATTGAAAGCTTTAGATATTTTTTATGAACAAAGCATTCTAGATGCGATTTTAAACGCCACAAGATTTCTTATTAATACAAATTCACTTGTTGGTAATGTTCAAAAAAATGTAAATAAGATTATTGATGATTTTATTAAAAATCATGTTTTAGTCATGAATTATGATCAAGCACAAAATCCAATACCCTTTTCTACTATTAATGGTCAATTTAGAGGAAAAGAATTAACTTATTTATATGATTGAAATGTGACCGAGATTAATAAACGGATTGGAATGCATGTACCTGCAATTCATAAAGGGGCTCAACAAACTCGTCAAGAAAGTTCTGCGGTTAATATTCAAACTAACAATATGCTCGAGCAAAAATTATTATTACGAGAAGAAGCCCATGCAAACTTTATTTACTTACTACTTAAATTTGACCGCGACTTGAATGGTAACAGTTTTATTTCAAAAGAACTTGAAAAAATGACAATCAAAGTCAATTTGAATGTAACGACCACAATTGGTAAAGAAATTAATAATATTGATATGAAAGGACAAGAAAATGGCGGATTGGAAGACTAAACCAAGTCAAGAAAATGAAACAAAATATCGTGATTATGCAATTGATAATACTCCACTGGACTTTGCAAATTACACCGAACAATCAGACCCTGACTTGCATACAATTTATAACAAAACAAGAAAACGCGAATTATATATTTACCCTTTAAATAACCTGATTAAAAACACAAATAAACCTAATTTATACTCTTTTCTCCCAATGTTGTTAAAATTGGCTTTATTGACCCGTTAGAAGTTAAAAAAACGATTGCTTATGAAGTTAGTGACTTTAATTTAGAATTAGATGCTCGCAATGCTACTAATATTCAAGATAATAGTGTTGAATATACTATGGTCGATGCCAAGACTATAATTTTTCAAGATGAAAGTTTATACGGCAAATTTAATCTTCATGTTGTTTCTATTGGTGAACCGGCAAACGAAAATAATTTGGATGAATTGTATATTATAAATTCTTACACCGAACGCTATGCCCCAAAATCAATTAAGGTAACCAAGGAAACAGTTTTAGTGCGGGTGCAAGATTTTAAAGTTCGTGGTTCTAATCCCATTATTGTTCGTATTCAAAAACAATTGCCCGAAGATACAAAGGTTAAAGCAATTACTATTAAATTTCCACGGCAAGCTTTATTTGGAAATATTAAATTAATCGGGGAAGTAAACGGCGTGGAGGGTTATCCACGATTATTTATAGAAAATGACAAGGTTATGTTACCAATGCTATCAATGCCGATTGAAACTGAACCAAAAGTTAGAATATTGCAACAATGAATGTCTAGTCAAGTTTTAGCATGAGAAAAAGCAAAATTGTTTTTTAATGAGAAAAGTGCTTTAGATTTGATTACGGTTGGTGGCGGAACAGAATCAAGAAAAAAAGTTTTTATTGATGCAAGAGTAACATCAATGCATATTACTAGAAATACGCAAAAATATCAGCGTGTACCTCTTGGTTGTCTACCAGTGGATTTATTAAAAGAAAATATTATTTTAAATGAAACAATCACTCTACCTGGTGAAATTGGTGGGCTTGAACCCAGTTGTCTAAATTCTACCTCATATAATTTAACTAAAGATTATGATAGAGTGGAGTTAGAATTTAAGGAAATATTTAGGATTGATAGTTTACAAAAAGTATTGTTAGACATGCTAGATTATACTTATAACTATCGCACTAATTTTGAACACGCAAAATATGATATAAAAACTAATGAACCTAGAAATGATATTGCAAGGTTGAAAGAAAATAAATTTGTTGGTCAAAAACCCGAAGTAGTTATTACTAATCTTTTTGAGTACTGAAAATTTGAAAACCCTAAGTTAATAAAACATCCTTCGGTACAAATATTTAAACAAATTATTATGATGCTTTCTGAATATATTTTTTCTGATTTATCAATAAATATGGGTTTAAATGATGATTATAAACTATTATTGCCTTATTATTTTGAGCTCATTTCAGTTCCATTGCTTGATGATGGATATTATAAATTTAAAGATGTAGAAGTTGTTTTAAAATCAGAGTACTTTAGTTTTGATAATAATCATATTCAATTAGTTAATGATGACATATCACAAAATCAATTATTTAAATTGAACAGTAACCAGTTTAATTGACTACCATTAATTAATAATTTGGAACCAAACGACA
This sequence comes from Spiroplasma endosymbiont of Clivina fossor, assembly GCF_964031115.1. GTDB lineage: Bacteria > Bacillota_I > Bacilli_A > Mycoplasmatales > Nriv7 > Nriv7. Next base: position 349,725 of record NZ_OZ035006.1, on the reverse strand, counting down.
TCCCTAGTTTATTACCAAAAGATATAAAATTAGCGGATGGAAATTATGGTAAAAATTTTGTAAATTGTATTGTTGAAAAAACACAATTAAGCAGTGTTATGAATATTTATGGAAAGGGATTGGAGGCGTTATTAAGTAATTTTAGGTGAATTGAAGAAATAAATAAACTTGACAGTACTAAGCAATGTAAATTTCTTTTAGAAAAAGAAATAAGTAATTTTAAGCGATTGGAATTATCTGTTATTTATGGAAAAGGAAAATATAATTTTGAAATTGAAACAAAGGGACTGTACAATTAACTGTGTCTCTAAGTAATTAACTTAAATTCACTCTGTCCTCAAATTTTATCATTAAATGTGAAATTGCACTACCCCAATTTTGAATTGGCATCGTTCATTTCTTAACCATATTTTGAAATGCTAAATAAAATATTTTAGAAACTGATGCGTCATTAGGAAAAATCTTTTTATTCTTAATGACTTTTCTTAATTGACTATTAACAGATTCAATCGCATTAGTTGTGTAAATAATTCTTCTAAATTCCTGAGGATATTCAAGAAAAATTATTAAATTATTTCAGTTATTTTTTCATGATTTAGTAATTTGTGGATACTTTTTATTTCATTTTTCTGAAAAATGATCTAAAGCAATTAACGCTATTTCTTCATTAATTGCTGTATAAATTGATTTTAAATCATTAGCTACAAGTTTGCGATCTTTGTAAGGAACAAATTTTAAACTATTGCGAATTTGATGAACAATGCATAATTGATGCTGTGTTTTTGGGAAAACAGCTTCTATTGCATCAGACATCCCAGTTAAATTATCACTACAAGCAACAAGAATATCTTGTAACCCACGATTTTTCATTTCCGTAAGATTATTAAGTCAAAATTTGGCTCCCTCATTCTCACTAATTCACATTCCTAAAATATCTTTTAAACCATCTAAATTAATTCCTAAGGCAAGATAAACTGCTTTATTTATTATTCGTTTATCTTGCTTTACTTTAACAACAATACAATCAAAATAAACAATCGGATAAATCTTCTCTAAAGGTTTAGTTTGTCACATTTTAACTTCTTCAATAACATCATCAGTTATTTGACTAATTAAACTTTCTGAAATTTCTGCTCCGTGATAGAATTCTTGCAATTGTGCTTTGATATCAGAAATTGTCATTCCTCTTGCATATAAAGAAATTACTTTTTGATCAAAGTTATCAAATCTTCTTTGTCTTTTTGGAATAATTACTGGTTCAAAAGTACTATTTCGATCTCTTGGTACATCAATTGCGATTGAACCATTTTTAGTAATAATGGTTTTTTGTGTGTTGCCATTTCTTTTATTATGATTCTCATCAGTTTCAAGATAATCTTTAATTTCCGTATTTAACATTCGTTCAGTTAATTTTTTGGTAAATTCCTGAAAAATAGTATTGCCTTTAAATAAATCTTGTGGATTATCAATATTTTCTAAAAAATAATCAACAACTTTATCAATTGCGTCAGGTTCTTTTTTTATTTTTTTTGTCATTTTCTGTTCTCCTTCTTTTAAGTATAATTCAGAATGAATTATCGAGACACAGAATTTTGGACAGGCTCGAAACAAAATCACACATTAATTAAAATAAATAATATACGCTTATTTAATGATAAAATAAGTTCTTATGTTAATTTAGAATTATAAAGTAAATATAAAGTAAAAGAGACTAATTAAATTAGTCTCTTTTTTGATTATTAAAATACCCCTCTTCATACTTGCCGTCTCATATCTCTACTTTTTCCATCAAAGAACCGGGTATTTTATCATTTTCCTTTTTTTCATCTTTATTTGAGCACATTAAATACATTTCTTTATTGTCTCTACCTATCTGTTTTCATATGGTACTTCCACAATATACTATCTCACCATTAGATTTTAGAAAGTATTTGTTACTTCTGCTATAAGCTACTATTCCTAAAATTATTCCTACAAAAGTAAATACTATTAAAGTGATTAATATACCTACATGTAGTAATTCATTTTTTTTTGACATTTAAATAACTCCTCAAAAAATTAATTAATTTGGGCTAAAAAGAGACCTTAATAAAAAGGTCTCTTTTTAGTTTTTGAAATTTAAAGAATATATAAACTCTTGACAATTATCGGCTGGTCGGGTTGCTTCCACAAACGAAGCGTCAATATACTAGAATTTTATTAAGCTTACAAAAAATCTCGGCACCGCTTTTCAACCTGTTAGGGGTCCGCGTTTAGCAGGACCTTGGGGACCCTGACTTTATTGAAAGAACTTCCGTAATTTTTTTAATTTAATAAACAACTAGATTATACACGCAGATTTTGTGAAAGTCAACCCTCCCAGACTCACTCAATCTTGCTTTTAAACATAAAAAAAGTTATAATGAAAATAACTTATAGTCATGACTGTAAAGAGTTCATAAGTTGAAATACTTATGTCCTGAAAAGGGGTGGCCGTAGGGCCCATTTATTTTAAGTTTAGAATTGATTTAACGGTAGATGTTAAAAAACAAAAAAGATTCAAAAAGTCGGTACTCTAAAATAATAACTTTTTAAATGTTGCTAAATAAAATAAAGGAGATTTATGTGACTATTATTTGTACAGAAATAGAACATATTTTTTTACTAGAACATTTTAAAGATTATAATGTAGAGAATTTCGGAGAATATTTAAAACAAATTTACTTGCCACATGAAGACGCATATATTAAATTGCATTCTGGCAAAAAAGGTAGAAAGGTGGAAATAACTTCAAAAAATAATAAAAATATACAAAAAATTTTTGAACAAATTATTTCATTATTAAGTAATAAAAAATGTTTTTTTGCAATGGAATATATTGAAAGTAATAATGAAATTTACTTTTCTATAAAAAAGTATTTGTTTAACAAGAAAAGAATAAGAACAATAAGAATTGATGAAGAACCTTATTCGGGTTTAAAAGATAATCAACTGGAAGAAGAAATGGATCAAGCAGATTTAGCAATTGTAAATACAAGTTATAATAATATAAATGTTATTTATGAATTAGGGTATTTAACCTCTAAATTAGGTAAAGATAAAATTATAATAATAAGTGATAATAAATTTTCAGATGAGCACGCTTATACATGTACAGGAGGGGATTGTTGTAAATATAAAAGCAAAAAATTTAATTTTCGTCAAAGGAGTACAATATTTTTAGATAGTCCTGATTTTTTAATAGAAATAGAAAAGCAAATTGATAAAATGATTTCAGATGGTAAAATATAAACGATTGAAGGTGGTTGAAATGAAATTAGGTAAACAAAATATTTTTTCAATAGCAAAGTATATAACTAAAAAATATAATATTAATAGTTCTATTAAATTACAAAAATTGATGTATTTTTCTTACATATATTTTTACAAAAAAACTGGTTTATTGTTGTTTGATGAAAAATTTGAAGCATGAGTATATGGTCCAGTTTTAAGAGAAATTTATTATCATACAAGAGATTACGGTTTATTTTTTAATTATTTTCCGTCTTCAGAAATAAAGTTTAGAGATAATAAAATTGTTGAAATAAAAACATCTAAAAAAATAATTCCTGATTTAAAAAATGAAACTGTTTGTAAATTAATTGATGAAGCTTTAATTGATTATTCAAAATTGTCAGCTATGCTTCTTGTAGCAGAAGCACATAAATCTGAATATTGAATAAAAGCAAGAAACGGACTTGATATTAGTTTGCCAAGTGATCGGGATATAATAATTAATTAGTATTTTTTCCACGAATAAACTGTCTTACAGCATATAACGCATAAAAATCTGCATCATAAGGATCAAGATACATTTTTGGGTCAGGAACATTAGTGCGTTTTTCATCATATCTTAATTCCTCGTAGCATTTGGCAGTAAAAGGATTATTCTGTAAATTTATATGACAATTACCAAATCCAAACAAATTACGCATTCAAATAACGCGGTCTGTTAAACCAGCTTCTTTGGTTAATGGTGTTGTGTGCTTAATGGCTGTGCTGGTACGAATGTTAAAACTATAATCTTCGATTAATTTTGTTTTAATTCATTCCATAGCGGTTTTTGCCTTATCATCATAATTAAAAATAACATCAGCAAAATTATAAAAATTTGCTCTTAAAGTCATGATTTCTTCTACAAGATAACTAATTTTTTCATTTTCAGAAAAATTATCTTCAGGGGTTACAACAATCTCACATATTAAATATGAATCGTAAAGTTCAGTTTTTTTATATTCTTGAAATCCCCAAAACTTTAGCACAGTATGATCGATTGGTCCAGTTGCTCAATCAATCCCGATACTATAAAAATCAAATTTATACATATCAATAGTGGCAACATAAAAATCTTTTAAATCATATTTTTGTGTATATTTTAAATGTTTTCGAAACGGAAAGATAGTACTATCACTGTCTGAGTACTCAAAACCATATTTTACAATAGCATATTCATCGGGGTTATCTTTTTTAAGTTGGTTTACTTTTTTTCTTGAAATTTCTGGTAATTTATTTCAAGTGGAGTCTAATGTTAGTCTTAAAACAAAAATTCCTAAACCCTCAAATTCTTTTTCATTTTCGTATCAAACTTTACCAGTTTCTTTTAATAAATTCATTATCTTGTCGTTTAATGGTAAAAATGGCGTACAGTATTTTTCATAAAATGGGTGATATTTATCATAGGGGTTGCAAGTGAAGGCGACAAAAAAACTTTTTCATAAGTAGCGCGTTTCTTGTTGTCCTGTCATTTTATCAACAAAGGTTCAAGAAAGTTCTTTTATGGGTTTGTCAGAAACTTTAATCCGATTGCTACGAAACATTGACATTTGTAAACGCTCATATCTATAAATTAATTGTTTATCACTCAAAGTTTCTTTTTCTTCTGCCATAATTATTTCGTCAGTTCGTGAACACAAAAAACTAGAACCTTTTACAGCTGTTCCAAAAATTCTATTACCGTTGGCATAACCAATAAAAGTTATTCGTTGATTGGAAGGAAAAATTATTTCTCCGCCCTCTTTATTCAATTTTCAAACTATCCCAGTCACCGTAGAGTGCTCAGGTCCAATTTGAACGCCATACTTTTCTTCTAAATATTGACATAAATTATGTAAATCAGCAATTGTTGTTTCAGGATGTGTATTTTCATAACGTCGTACTTCTTGAGCGGATGTATCTGTAAAGTTACAACAAATTCATAAATCCCAAGCTAAACAGTTTCAAGTTTTAAAGGTCATTCTAGCGGTAGGTACAAATCGATAAAAACACCTCGTTGTAAAATATTCTGCTCAATCATCGCCAACTAGTTCCTTAAAGATTTCTCATGTAAAACCAAAATTATTGTCGCTAAAATTTAAGTCATATTTTTTATTTAATTGTGAGTAATTAGTTATTTTTTTCATTATACTAATTATTATCTATGGATATTAACTGTTTTATGTGTTTGATATAGAAAAAAATAAAAAAGGAAATAGAAAATGAAGTATATTGTATCTAAAAATGATTTAGCAGATTTAAAAGCTAAATTACAATCTTGAATGACTACGATTTATCATGAAAAATATTATTATAAAGTAAAAAAATGAGTAAGTAAATATCTCAATTTATGTACCAACTTATATATGAATAATACAGATAACATATCTGTAAATAAATTGATTAAAAAATATTTTCGTGGTAGTAAAATGACATTTTATATTTGAGCTAAAAAAATTATTAATGGTTATTATCAAGACAACTTTTATGAATTGCAATTCAAATCAACAACACCAAAAAATATTAAATATCAATTTTCATTAGAAACCAGAAAACAAATTTGTGATTATTACTTTGATTACAAATTTGTAGGTGCGGGCGGTGTATTATCGCTTTATCATAATATTCATCAAAAAAATGTGCATGATATCGATACAAATAATGTCCCCAAATCAATTAATACTTTTTATCGTTGAATTAAACAAGACAAACGCTATGGAGAAATAAAAACGCAAATGAAAAAAGCAAAACGCCATTTTAAGCGTTATGAAGTTTCCGAGATTGGTCTTTTACAAATGGATGCTAAAGTGTTTACTGATAAAAATTTTCCTATTGCTAAGTATAGATTATATGTTTATGATTTCATTGACGAAATAACAAGAATTGCTTTTGGATATGTGTATGATAGTTTAGGAACCAATAATGCCATTAATGCCATGCAAAGAGCAATGAAAGATTTTGGCGAACTTGGCATAACAATTAAACGCATTCGCACTGATAATGCTCCGGAATTCACTACTACTAATTGAAGTAATAAAAAAGCATACAAAGTAAAAGAAAGGCCTTTTACAACCTTTCTTTCAAAAAATGGAATTATCCATGAAACCACACCAATCCGTTCTCCTCAGAGCAACGGAAAGATTGAACGGTTTCACCGTAATTATAATAGTTTATTTTTTTAATTTTGTCGAAAACTCTTGATAAAATAAAAAAAATCATCAACTTGATAATTTTAAAAGGCTTTTATGTAAAATTACTATTTTTACTTTAACTTTTTTATACATTAAAATATAATACCGCTGTTTGTTGGTTTGGAGTTAAACCCTTATGTTGGTATTTTCATTTTCAGAGATTTAAATAATTTTGAATATTAGTAAAACCTAAACCATGATAATGAATTAAGGCTTCTTTAAGACTAGATTGTAATTTACTGATTTTATTTAAGTTACGATAACTAGCTTCAGGATTAATTGTTGTTTTAGTTACACATAAAGTAGAATTTGTTTGTTTTGCTACTAAAAAATATAATTTTTGCATATCAGAAGTAATAATTGAATTTTCATTAATTAATTCTTTGTTCATATTTTCAATAACTCATTGTTTTTGTAAACGTTTGGTGTTTGTGGATTTAACATAAATATTGTTATTATTATCAATTGCCATTTGAATACAGCATTTAGTATTAGTTGCGAATGGGTCAAGGTGAATTCTTCGTGGATCAGTTTTATATTTGAAATTTCCTTTATGGATTTCTTTAATAAATGTTTCATCGATTTGGATTTTACCAGATAATTTTTTAAATTTTAATTGGGTATTTTCTAATTGTTTTGATTTCATTAATTTTTGACGATTATATCAAGCAGTTTTTAATGTAGTTTTAATAAAACGAGAAATTGTTTTACTAGATTGCCCCAGCAATGAAATTTGAATCAATAAATTTCATTGTTCATAATTTAAATGACTTCAATAAATAAAATGATTACGAAAAGCGTCAAAACTTGCACGGCAATTTTTACATAAATATTTTTGTTTTCCTTCTGAATTATGTCCATTTTTAACGCAATGGTAAGATTCACATTTAGGACATTTAATACCTTGCGCTCTAAATTTTTGATCAATTTCATTTAAACGTTTTTGTTTTTTTATTAATTCTGCTTGTTGTTTAACTTTTTCATAAAATTCTAAAAATTGATCATCTGTTAAAGTATTTACTAGTTCTTGAATTATTTTTTCCATAATTATTATCCACCTCTATCATATTAAAAATATACCTAAAATTAAGTATATTCAATAAATATCAAGAGTTTTCGACAAAATTAAAAGTTTATTTTGGTTTAAAAAATGTGGTTTTGAAATAAAATTTGATGTTAAACAATTACAAATTCATTTGAATGAGTGGTACGCATTTTATAATTTCAAACGAAAACATAAAAGCTTGAATTACAAAACTCCATTTGAAACTTTAAATAAATTTATTATTGCAAAATAATTATTTAAAAAATAATAGAAACTCTTGAAAAATGTTTTAATTTGGTTAAATTTTGAATTAAATATTTTTTATTGTGAATAAAATTAATTTTTTTAATTTTAATAATACAAAATATGGTATGATGAAATCAATTAAGAGAAGCATAGTCTAATAACTGTGTGTGATTTACACTAATTTTAAAGATAAGTATTGACAGGGTAAAAAACCCTTATTAAATATAGGGATTTGTAAAAACACGGTTTTACTAAAAACCCAGCAAAATCAAGGTTTTATTGAAATATCAATACTTATCTATAAAATTAAAGAATTTTTCTATTATTTAGAAAAATTTAAAATTTGATTTATTTTACAGAAAATTATTTAATAATTAAATAATTTTAAGAATTTCCAAAATTCGATTCAAATCTTTATCATTAGAAAACTTAATAACAATCCGATTATCATCAATAACAATCTTAGTTCCTAAAATTCTAATCATTTTTTCAGCGACAGGTGCATATTCTCACTTTGGCAAAGCACTAGCTTTTTGTTCATTTTTATCTTTCTTACCAATTTGTAATTGATACGCCCGAACAATATCCTCAACTTTTCTAGATGTTAAATTTTCTTTAAAAATGCGTTCACTTAAACGAGAAACTAATTCCATATCATCTTGTAAAGCTAATAATGGTTTTACCTGTCCCATCGTTAATTGACCATTTAAAACATAATCTTGGATTTTTTGCGGTAAATTTAAAATTCGCATAATATTAGCAATGTGTGACCGTGACTTTCCGACTTGCATTGCCACTTCACCTTGCGTTAAGTTTAATTTATTCATTAAATCACGATATGCTTGTGCCTCTTCAATGGTATTTAAATCAACTCGTTGAATATTTTCAATTAAAGCAATTTCCATCATTTGTTTATCAGATAAATTAATCGTAATTGCTGGAATATGAGTTAATCCTACCTTTTTACAAGCCCGCATTCTTCTTTCTCCCGCAACAACTTCATAACCATTAATTGATTTCTTAAC